>CAJTNW010000015.1 GCA_910577795.1 uncultured Christensenella sp. | reverse complement strand
AGGAATTCCACTTTCCTCTACTGCACTCAAGTCTAGCAGTTTTAGAAGCAGCACCTGAGTTAAGCTCTAGGTATTTCACTTCTAACTTGCTAAACCGCCTACACACCCTTTACGCCCAGTCATTCCGAACAACGCTTGCCCCCTACGTATTACCGCGGCTGCTGGCACGTAGTTAGCCGGGGCTTATTCCTTGGGTACCGTCATTTTTTTCGTCCCCAATTAAAGAACTTTACAATCCGAAGACCTTCTTCATTCACGCGGCATTGCTGGGTAAGAGTTTCCTCCATTGCCCAATATTCCCCACTGCTGCCTCCCGTAGGAGTCTGGGCCGTGTCTCAGTCCCAGTGTGGCCGATCACCCTCTCAGGTCGGCTACCCATCGTTGCCTTGGTGGGCCGTTACCTCACCAACTAGCTAATGGGTCGCGAGCCCATCCTATACCGATAAATCTTTTACCCCTGTATCATGCGATACTGTGGTCTTATACCGTATTAGCACAAATTTCTCTGTGTTATCCCGTTGTATAGGGCAGGTTGCTCACGTGTTACTCACCCGTTCGCCACTAAAGTATTGCTACTTCCGTTCGACTTGCATGTGTTAGGCATGCCGCCAGCGTTCGTCCTGAGCCAGAATCAAACTCTTAAGTTCATATCTTCTAACTCTTTAACAAATCATTGACTTTGTTGTGTAATTCTACATTTGTTAAAGGCTTTTTACTTGTTTCTTCACAAGTTTTTCGCCTTAACCTATCTATTCTGTTTCCAAGGTTCAGTTGTGTGCTGCTCTTACACAGCCTCTCAATAATAACACAGTGATTTGTGTTTGTCAAGCAAAATTTTAAGAAATTTAAAAGAATTTTTCATTTTCTTAAAAATTTTGTCGAATTACTTATTCTAGTATATCCAAAACAAGTGTTTCCAACCAAAATGCTACTATTTACTTGCCTTTTTTGAGGCAACTTTGACATATTATCACTAAAAAAGAATATTGTCAACTGTTTTTGCAACAAATTTAAAAAAATTTTAAACTTTTTTGGGTGGACTTTTAATATACAACATATTTTTGCAAAAATCAATAGATTTTGAAAATTTTTTACAAAAATTTGACAATTATTTCCACCTTTCAATAATTGTCAAATTAAATATGTTTATTTATTATATTATATCTATTTATATATACTATATTTTTTATATACTAAATCTTTCTTAATAAATTATCTTCAATAAAATGGGGATATTTATCCCAATATTCCATATATGTCCTATCAATACCATCAAAATTGAGTTGATACATTCTAAAAGTTACTTCATAGTTTTTAGGTTGCCATAACTCTTTGTAAGAATATTTATATTGCATACCTACTTTACTTATAATATTATCCTTTTAACTATAAATACCAAAAATCCCCCGATTTTTGATAGTTTATTTTACAAATTTTGTTTATATTCTATTTTAAATATGGCAATAATGATTTAAATTGTTATTAATTTAATAATTAGAAATTAGATTTGTATTACTTATGCTTATATCACACTAAAGTAAAAATATTAATATAATTATGTAAATAAACTTGTAATTTAAATAAAATTGTTGTATAATTGTGAGTATAAAAAATAATTTAAAAGCGTATAGCGAAAGGAGATTCCAATGAGAGTTTATAATTTTTCTGCTGGTCCATCAATGTTACCGCTAGAAGTCTTAGAACAAGCACAAAAAGACTTCCTTGACTACAACGGCAGTGGTATGTCCGTTACTGAAATGTCTCATAGGTCATCATATTATGACGAAATACATAAAGAGTGTTTAGCACTATTTCGTGAGTTATTGAATGTACCTGATAATTATGAGATACTATTAGTACAAGGTGGTGCATCAACACAATTTGCTGCAGTTCCACTTAACTTATTAAAAAAAGGCAAAGCAGATTATATTGTATCGGGTAATTTCTCCAACAAAGCATATCAAGAGGCTTGCCGCTATGGTGATATTCGCCTTGCTGCATCTTCAAAAGATAAAACTTTTACATATATTCCTAAAAATGTAGAGTTCCGTGACGACATTGACTATGTACATATTTGCCACAACAACACAATTTTTGGCACTAAATTCAACTATGTTCCAAAGTGCAACTGCCCTGTTGTAGCAGATATGAGCAGTAGCATACTATCTGAGCCAGTTGATGTATCTAAATATGGTGTAATTTATGCAGGTGCACAAAAAAATATTGCCCCAGCAGGTGTTACACTTGTTATTGTAAGAAAAGATTTGATTAGTGATGGTATGGAGTTTTGTCCTACTATGTTAAAGTGGAAAACTCAAGCCGAAAACGAAAGTCTTTACAACACACCTCCTGCTTTTGCAATTTATATGGCAATGTTAGTGTTGCGTCACCTTAAAAAATTGGGTGGTTTGAGTGCAATGCAAAAAATTAATCAAGAAAAAGCGGCTTTGCTTTATGATTATATTGATAGTTCAGACTTTTATACTAACTCTGTAGTAAAAGAAGACCGTTCAATTATGAATGTACCTTTTGTTACACCAAATAGCGACCTTGACAAAAAGTTTGTTGCAGAAGCAGCAAAAGCAGGTTTTGTTTCTATTAAAGGTCACAAGTTGGTTGGCGGTATGAGAGCATCTATCTACAACGCAATGCCTAGAGAAGGTATTGTTGCCTTAATAGAGTTTATGAAAAAATTTGAGGCAGAAAACAAATAAGGAGCAAATAAATGTATAATATTTTAAAACTAAATGAAATTAGTCCACTTGTAAACAATGTTTTAACAAATGATTATAACTTAACAAACGAATGTGCAACTCCAGATGGTATTATGCTAAGAAGTTTCAAAATGCATGACTATCCTATTCCAGAGTCATTACTTGCAGTTGCAAGAGCAGGTGCTGGTGTAAACAATATCCCACTTGACAAAATGACAGATAATGGCATTGTAGTATTTAATACACCGGGTGCAAATGCAAACGCAGTTAAGGAATTAGTTCTTACAGATATGCTTATATCTAACCGCAAAATTGCAGATGCTATTGACTGGACTAACAAACTAGACCCTCAAAGCGACGTTGCAGCCTTGGTTGAAAAAGGCAAAAAGGCTTTTATTGGTCCTGAAATTTTTGGCAAAACACTAGGAGTTGTTGGCTTGGGTGCTATTGGTAGAATGGTAGCAAATGCTTGCATAGATTTGGGAATGAGTGTTATTGGCTATGACCCTTATTTATCTGAAGATGCTGCAAAAGCACTAAACAACAATGTAAAAGTTACAAAAGATTTAAATGATATATTTAAAAATAGTGATTATATTACTGTACATGTACCTTTGACAGATAGCACAAAATATATGATTAATAAAGATAGTATTGCTATTATGAAAGATAATGTACGTATTATCAATTGTGCTAGAGGCGAACTTGTAAACAACGCAGATATCATTGAGGCTTGTGAGCAAGGTAAAGTTGCAAAATATGTAACTGACTTCCCTTGTGGTGAACTTTTGGGCAAAAAGAATATTATTGCTATACCTCACTTAGGTGCTTCTACTCCTGAGGCGGAAGATAATTGTGCTGTTATGGCTGCAAATGAATTGAAAGATTATTTGGAAAATGGTAATATTGTTAATAGTGTAAACTTCCCTAGAATAACTGTTGCAAAAACTAATAATGATAGATTAACTATTGCATATAAAAATAATGACAATATGGCAAGTGAAGTAACTGCCCTTGTATCTAGCAATATGGCAAATATTGCAACTGCAACTCGTGGCAATGTTGGATACATTATTATTGATTTGAAGAAATCTATTGACAGCAAAACACTTGATACTATCCAAAAATTGAATGGTGTGCTTAAAGTAAGAGTTATTGATTAATAAAAAAATAAATATTATAACGCAAAAAACTACTGGGAAACCAGTAGTTTTTGTTTTTTTATCACATTTAAATTAATCATAATCTAAATTATTTGAGTTAAATAAATCATCATCTAAAAATTCCAAAATAGAAATATTTAAACCATTACATATTTTAAAAAGTGTAGTTAATGTAATAGTTTTATTCTTTCCAGAAATTATATTAAACATAACACTATGCTTAATATTTGCATTATTTTCTAACCTGTATTTTGTCATTTGGTTTTTGCGAAGTAAAAATATTATTCTACTTGCTATAGCATCATTTATAGTCATATTAAGTCCTTTTTATTATATTATGACATTTTAAACTTTATTTGTAATTGAGTACATCACTAAATGATGTAACTTGTTAAAATATTTTTTTCTTATAAAAATTATACCTAAATAAAATATTTTTTTACTGCTATATATAGCATTTAATAAAATAATTTTGCAACAAAAAAAGCACTGGATAACAGTGCTTTTTTATTTATTATTTTTATTATAATAGTTATTTACTTTTATTTTCTATCTTTTTAATAACTGCTGCAAAGATATACCAAACTGCAATAGCAAGTGCTATTAGTCCAAAGAATACTATAAATGAATAATAATTACCCAAAAACAATGTGCCTATTAGTATACCAAAACTGCACACACCCATTAAAATATAAATAACATAGTAGTATTTTTGTGTTATTTCTTTTTTAAATTTTTGCTTTCCATAAACAAAAGGCAAAATATGTGTAGCAATAAATATTAAGGCAGCAACAAAAGTTAGTATAAAAGATATTCTATTTTCTAGCAAAAATATTACTCCTACACTATTTATTGCAACTTTTACAAAAAAGTAAATAGTTACACCAATAAAGGCTAACGGCATAGCCAAAGCACAAGATAAACCTACAACTTTGTACAAATCAGGCATTTTTACTCTATCATAAATAAGTGTTAATACCATTGGAATTAAGTAAAACACAAACGCAGTAATTAAAAACTCATATTTGCTACCATACCTATCTACATTGCCCTCTAAATTAAAGTGCACTGCAACTTCCTTTGGCATAAAGCACAAAAATAGTATATAGCAAACAAATATTAAACTTGGTATAGTATACGCAAGAATTGTCAGATATTTTTTTGTTTTTTGCATAATAAATTTTACCTTATCTTTTTATTTGTTATTAAAATTAAAACTGTCTTTTAATGATACAATACGATTAAATTCGTATTTGCCATTTTTGCCATAGTTACTAACAGCACTATAATAACCTATACGCATAAATTGAAATCTATCATAAGGTTTAGCATTTTTCAAACTGCTTTCCCCAACTGCTTTGTCATATATTATATGAGAATCTGGATTTAATCTATCATTAAAATCACCATCGCCATCAAGTAGCAAATAATCATACTCGTGCAATACGCAAGGCAAATAGTCTTTTGCATTTACCCATTGGATAACACCTTTTACTTTCATTCCTGCATTTGTGCCACCGCTTTTGCTATCTGGTATGATTTGAACAGTAACACTTTCTACAAGTCCGTTGCTATCGCACTTATGGCTTTTATACTCCACAATATAAGAATTTCTTAGTCTTACAGTACCGCCAACAACAAGTCTTTTGTATTTAGGTGGTGGGTCTATCATAAAGTCATCTCTTTCAATAAACAACTCATTACTAAAAGTAACGTTATGGTATTCCTTTTCTTCTGCATTAGGGTTATTTTCGACCAAATAAGTTTCGTTATCTGCACCCTCTATAATCATTTTGATAGGGTCTTTTACTACCATTGCTCTATCCGCATTTGCATTTAAGTTTTCCCTAACGCAAAACTCTAGCATAGCAGTATTAACTTCACTATTTGCTTTTGCAACACCAACTCTTTCACAAAAATCTCTAATTGCTTCAGGTGGATAGCCTCTTTCCCTCATACCACTTAAAGTAGGCATTCTTGGGTCAGACCAACCATCAACAAAACCTTCGTCAACTAGTTTCTTTAAATATCTTTTTGACATTATTGTTCTGTTCATATTAAGTCTTGCAAACTCAATTTGTCTTGGACCTGGGTCAAAACCGCAATTGATTTTTACCCAGTCATAAAGTGGTCTATGGTCCTCAAACTCCAAAGTACAAATACTATGAGTTATACCCTCAAAAGCATCTTCCAAAGGGTGAGCAAAGTCATACATAGGATAAATACACCATTTATCACCAGTCCTGTGGTGAGACTCACGCAAAATTCTATAAATAATAGGGTCACGCATATTGATATTAGGGCTTGCCATATCAATTTTTGCCCTTAAAACTTTGCTACCATCAGCAAATTCGCCAGCCTTCATACGACTAAACAAATCTAGGTTTTCCTCAATACTTCTATCTCTATAAGGTGAATTTTTGCCTGGAGTAGTCAAAGTGCCTCTGTTTTCCCTAATTTCCTCGCTTGTCATATCGCATACAAAGGCAAGACCTTTTTTAATAAGCAAAACTGCACATTCGTACATTCTATCAAAATAGTCAGAAGCATAAAGTTCCGCATCCCACTTAAAGCCTAACCATTCTATATCTTTTTTAATACTATCTACATACTCTACATCTTCTTTTGCAGGGTTTGTATCATCATATCTCAAGTTGCACTTACCATTGTATTTTTCTTTCATGCCAAAGTTTATGCAAAGACTTTTTGCATGACCAATATGTAAATATCCGTTTGGCTCTGGTGGAAACCTAGTTATTATCTCGCTGTGCTTGCCGCACTCTAAATCATTATTTATAATATCTTCAATAAAATTAGTTGATTTTTCCATTATTAAAATAATCCTTTTATTACATTATTTTCGTCAATTTCCATATTGCAGGCTGCAGGATTTTTGCCAAGTCCCGGCATAAGCATAATGCTACCAGCAATTGCAACAATAAATTTAGCACCACTCCTAATTTGAATATCCTGTACATGGAATACAAAATCTTTAGGTCTACCAAGCATAGTTTGGTCATCAGAAAAAGAATACTGAGTTTTTGCTATACAAACAGGATAATTATCAAAGCCTAATTCCTTACAATTTGCAATTGCATTTAGTGCTTGTTTTGTAAAGTCAACACTTTTTGCACCATACACTTTTTTTGCAACTTTTTCTATTTTTGTTTTTATATCATCAGTTAAGTCATAAGCATAAGTAAGTTTGTTTTTGTTATTATCCACTATATCTACAACTGCTTTTGCAAGTTCAACACTACCTTCGCCGCCTTTTGCCCAACTTTCACATAACACAACTTTTGCACCATACTCTTCACACTTGCTTCTTACAAATTCTATTTCCTTATCGGTATCTGTTATAAACTTATTAATTGCAACAACAACATTGCTATTAAATACATTTTTCAAGTTATCAATATGTCCAAGCAAATTGCAAATACCATTTTTAATAGATTCCAAATCTTCTTTATCAAAATCAGATTTTTTGCCACCATTGTATTTTAGTGCTCTAATAGTTGCAACAAGACAAATACAGTCAGGCTCAATACCAGCAACTCTGCACTTAATATCTAGGAATTTTTCTGCACCCAAATCTGCACCAAAGCCGGCCTCTGTAATTGTATAATCACTAAGTGACATTGCAAGTTTTGTTGCAATAACAGTATTACAGCCATGGGCAATGTTTGCAAATGGTCCGCCATGGATAATTGCTGGAGTGCCCTCCAATGTTTGTACTAGGTTTGGCTTAATTGCTTCTTTTAAAACAATTGCTACTGCATCTTCAACTTTCAAATCATGGCAAGTAACAGGTTTACCTTCATAGTTATAGCCAACAATAATATCACCAACTCTTCTTTTTAAGTCCATCAAATCAGTTGCTAGGCAAAGCACTGCCATAATTTCTGATGCTGCTGTAATATTAAAATGGTCCTCACGTGGCACACCATTTAATCTTCCACCTAAACCAACTAAAACATTTCTTAATGCTCTGTCATTTAAGTCAACACATCTATTCCAAGTTATTCTTCTAACATCAATACCCAAACTATTACCTTGCTGAATATGATTATCCAAAATAGCAGAAATCAAGTTGTTTGCTGTTGTAACTGCGTGCAAGTCGCCAGTAAAGTTCAAATTAATATCTTCCATTGGCAAAACTTGTGCATGTCCACCACCAGTAGCACCACCTTTTATACCAAACACTGGTCCTAATGAAGGCTCACGCAAAGCAAGACAAACTTGTTTGCCTATTTTAGACATTCCATCTGCAAGTCCAATTGAAGTAGTAGTTTTGCCCTCGCCTAAACTTGTAGGGTTAATGGCAGTAACCAAAATCAATTTGCCTTTTTTATCTTTGGGTGTAACATTAATTTTTGCCTTATAATGTCCATAAGGGTCTATATCTTTATCGCTCAAACCAAGTTTTTTTGCAATTTCAGTAATCTCTAGCATTTGGGTCGCATTTGCTATCTCAATATCCGTCATTATCTTTCTCCTAAATATAGTTGTGTTTTTATTCAATAAAAATTATTATCCACTTTGTTTAAAGCGAATAATCATAAAATCAATTACCACTCCTTTAGGAATGGTAATTTTAATTATTCATTTACTACTTTATTCAAAGCCTCAACCATTTCGTCAATATCTATGCCGTGAACCATAGCAGCCTCTTCCAAAGTTTCGCCACTTGCCATAGCACAGCCTAAGCAGTGCATACCAAAACTAAACAATGTTTCTGCAATTTTATTAATTTTTTCTTCAGATACATTTAGTTCCAAAAGTTCTGCAATTTTCATATTTTTGTTTATCATAATACTATCTCCTTGTTACTTTAATAATAAATACAAACGCATATTTTTATAAAATAGTTTTATAGTTGCTAATATTGTAACACAATTTTTTTTTAAATGCAATTATTTATTATTTAAATATTAATATATTTAGTATTTATCTGCAATTTATCCTAACAAAATCATAAAATCAAGCCATCTATTACTAAAATTATTATTTATACTATACAAAGTTATTTTAAACTTTTGCTATCAATATTTATGCACCTGCTATTCGTGGCATCCACATAGGTCTTGAACCTATAATATCGCTTATTAATTTTAGTAGCAAACTAATTTTTATATCTATAAAATCTGTATTATCCCAAATATTATTACCTTGTTTATCATAAATAGTAGCGATTTTTGATGGGATATTAATGTTTATTTTAAAATTATCTATAGTTTTATCACAAACTTTTGTTTTATCTTTTTTCATTTCCGCAAGCAAATATTTGTATAGCATTTGTGTTTTTAATAGTTTATACTCTTCGCTATTCCATAGGTTATTATGCTCACCTTTGTCATTTTTCAAATCATACAACTCGCCATATTCCCTATTTTCATATACAGTTAGTTTATAATCTTTTTCCACATAACTTACTAGGTGCATAGCATGAGGCTCGTGGCGGTTTTCACAAATTATATAATCTCTTTCCTTTTCCTTTGTGCCAAGCCATACAGATGACTGACTAACACCAGACATTGTATTTTGCACCTTTATATCACACAAATCAAGTAGTGTTGGTGCAATATCCACTAGCGACTGCAAACTATTAGACCTTATTCCATTAGGGATATGATTTTTGTATTTTACTATCATTGGCACTCTAAGCAAATCTTCATAATGGAAAATACATTTGTGTATAAATCCATGTTGTCCAAACAAATCACCGTGGTCAGTTGTAAACACAATTATAGTATTATCATCAAGCCCCAACTCCTTAACCTTATCCAAAATCATACCAATGTATTTGTCCATAAAAGTAACCATTCCATAGGCATACGCAAGTTTTTGTTGCTGTCTTTTTTTGTTAAATATATGCCTATGCAAACCATGAACACCTTGTCCGGACTCTTTATACTCTACAAGATTAGGTTTTTTCTTAAATACCTCGCTAAAATATGGCGGGTTATTTTTGTGCTCGTCTATACAAAAATCAGGAATTTCCATATCCTCCGCCTTATACATTTTATCATAAGGTGCTGGCACTAACTGAGGATAGTGCGGGTCAGGAAAACTTGCCCAAATAAAAAATGGTTTATCTTCCTTTTTGTATTCTTCCAAAAGCGAATTAGTTTTTTCTGCAATAAAATTATTATAATGGAATTTTTCTGGTATTTTCCAACACCCCATTTCTTTATTAAACATTTTGCCACGTGGTCTAAAAAAGTATTTTCGCCAATTTTTGCAACCATTATCTTCTAGCCACGCAACATAATGTTGCCCTACCCAATGCTCCGCTGTGTGGTTACGCAACAACTCAATATGTTTAAAACCATAAAATTCTTTATCGTAGTTTCGCCAAAAGTCAATATCCCACATAAATTCTGGTGTTTCTAATGACGGAAATTGTTCAGTACCTTTAGTTGGCTGAAAATGTGCCTTACCAATTAGTGCTGTTTCATAGTCATTATCTGCAAGATAACCACTCAAGGTTGGTATATCTTCATTAAGTTTAGTGCCAAGCGACCAACAGCCGTGCTCAGATGGATACATACCAGTTAGCAAACTTGACCTAGAAGGTGAACAAGTTGGATTAGGGCAATATGCTCTGTCAAAGGACATTCCCTCATCTGCTAATTTATCCAAATTAGGTGTTTTTAAAATTTTATTTACTTTTCCCAACATACTAAAATGTTGTTGGTCAGATGTTATAAGCAATATATTAGGTTTTGCCATAGTCCACCTCTTAATTATTACTAACTCTATTATACATTATTTAAAAGCAAATTTCAATACCAAAATATAATTTATTTATCCTAAGTAAACACTAAATAATTTTATTCTATTATCTAAAATTTGTTTAATTTTTTCTTAATTTGATAAATTTAAAATCGTATATTTATCTAATTAACTTATCAAAAATCGGGGGTAATACAAAAAAAGGAAGATGTTTTCCATCTTCCTTTAAAGTTGTTTAAATTTAACTTTTAGGTGTTACACTTACAACTTCTGTTACTTTTCCATTATTAATTTTTACTTTTACTATATCGCCTTTATTCATATCAGCCATTAGCCATTTGTCTGAACCAGTAATTTTTGCAGAAACGTAATAAATTTTATCTTCTACTTGTATCATAATACTTGTTGTTCCGTCAAGTTGTAGTTCTCTTATAAATGTGCCTTCCTTTTCTTCTCCACTAGGCACAACTGGTTTGTCTATAACGTCACCTTTTATCATTTGGTAATATTTATTTTTTGCTTCTTCTGGAGTGCTTGCTGCTGCAAGTTTAGTTGTAAAATCTTGTACATTTACGTAAGCATACATTTTAATATTACCAGCATCATCTTTTAGAGCCATATAAAAAGTTGGTACACCGTGGAAGTTAATTAATGTTGGGAAAGATGCATAGTATCCAGCAGCCGCTACCTCTTGAATACCTTGTGCAGATTTTCTTGCTGCTTGTTCTGTTGCACCAACCATATTGTACATTGTAGTTTCCTTACTTCTTAAATCTGACAATACCATACCAATTATAGCACTATCTTCTGATTTTGCAGTTATACCTGTAGTAATATAAAATCTACCATTATTGTAAACATAGTTGTATCCGTCTGTAGTATTATTAACCTCTTCTTTTGCAAACCAAGTATTAAAATATCCGTGAGAATATTCACCCCAATAATCCAATTGTTTTAAAATCATATCATGAGACTGAACATTATCAACCCATTCTGGCACTTTGTCTATTGGATAACTTTTGCACTCACCAGTTGTTGCGTTCATTATCAACAAACCAGTTGCCTCGTCACCACTTGTAATACCAAATTTCTTTTTATAAATAACTTGAGTATAATATGGAATACCATCATCATCAAGTTCAAAACCTAACTCATTTTCTCTTAAAGCACCCATATTTGAAAAATACATTTGTCTTTCTGCATCATGCCACAAATAAGCACCAGGAGTAAATTTTAAATTATGAGTAGTAACAAGTTCTGCCCTTGCGTTAGAGTCTGTTTGAGTTGCATCTACCATTACATAACCCGGAGTACCAGTTTTTGACGAACTTGTCCATTGGAAAAAGCCTTTTGGCTCTAATGCTCCAACCCAATACAAACTGTCTTTGTAATAAATTAAAGTATAATCATTTATTTCAAACTGGCTGGCATAACCACCACTGCTTGCACCCAAAACTTTTTCGCCTAATTTTGCAGCAAAGTATTTATCAATAATAGCAACTTTCATTTCACCATCATAAAAATCGTCAACCTCTTCAGTAAACTCTTTAAATGGTTCTTCTACAGTGCCTGATTTTGTTTGCACATTTATCATTGTGTTATATGATTTTGCCATAAACATAGGTGTTGTAAATATTGCAAGGCAAATACAAATAACAATTAAAACTGCTGCAATACCTGCAGGAATCTTCCAACCCCAATGTACCTTATTAAATGCCTCTTTTTTAGTATAGCCATTTTTTCTATTACGGATAAAAAATCCAACAAAAGGTATAGACCATAGCAATAACAAAATTATTATAAATGCTCTAAGTCCAATATTGTAAATAGAAAAAGATATTAAACTAAAATAAATTTGCCAAAAAATTATAATAGCAGTTAAAACTCCAAGCAAAATTAATGCAGTTTTAAATTTCATTTTTGACAATTTGTTCAAAATGCCTTCTATCGGAATACGTTTTTGTTTTTTTCTGTTATTTGGCTCATTGCCAATAATAGGTTCTGACATAAAATTCTCCTTATTAAATCTGAAAAATTTTCAGTTTATTAAATTCTATATAATTGTACTACTTTTTTAATAATTAGTCAAACACTACTTTTTTCTATTACAAACGAATACACTCGAAAAAATTAGATTTTACTTTTTGTTATTCTTTTGCATAGCAAAATAAAAAATACCACTCTATGATATCGAAAATAATTGGCTAAAATTACCCTATTGCTAATTAGTTTAATTTTTTATATTAATAAACTATTTTATCCAATATACCTTTTATTTTTGCAATTAAAATTCCATAATTAGTTATTGGCACATTTAACTTTTTGCACTTATTAATTCTTGCCATCATAAATTCGCTGTTTTGAGTGCACCCGCCACAATGTATAACTAATTTATATTGCAACAAGTCATTTGGCTCGTCCTTACCTCTTGCAAAATCAAACAAAATATTTTTACCCGTATAATTTTTAATCAAAGTAGGAATTAGTTTGCTACCAATATCTTTGTGGGATATTGTATGACTACACACTTCCATAATCAAAACTTTATCTTCATTTTTCAAGTTATTTATGCTATTTGCACCATCAATAAAAACATTTATATCCCCATTAAACTTTGCAAAAAGCACCGAAAAACTTGTAATTGAGACGTTATTTTTCACTATATTGTACACAAAATCAAAAACACTAGAATCACAAATCACAAGTTTAATATCCTTGTTCAATTTGTTAAACATTAACTCAAAATTGTCCTTATTTGCAATTACAGGCACACCGCCTTTATCCATAATTGCTCTTATAGTAATGGACTGAGGCAAGATTAGTCTGCCATTTGGTGCTTCCTCATCCTGTGGCATACATAATAATACATTATCCCCAAAGCCAACTAAATCACCTAAAATGTCTTTATTTTTTTTGCTCGCAAAACGTTTTATTTGCTCTAGCACACAATTTACTTGATTTATATCTTGTGCATTTAGCCACAACTCGTTATCTTTTATTTGTGCCACATCGCAGTCAAAAACATTTTTGCACAATATAAATTTTTTGTTGGCACTTTTGCATTTATTAATCCAATACTCATCCTTTACATCTAATTTATCTTTATACACAATAATTACTATATCGGATAAATTAAAATCTTTTTCTACTATTTCTAATCTTTCTTTTGCAAGTGCACTATCATCGTCATACCCTGCAGTATCAATTAATTTAACTCTTCCCACACTTTCAATTTCTGTCATTTTGTAAACGGAATCAGAAGTAGTACCTCTTACATTAGATACAATGGAAACACTTTCCTTAGCAAGGCTATTTACTAAGGTTGATTTACCACTATTAATTTTTCCAAACACACCAACTACTATCTTATCCATAATCAAAAAAAACAAAAATTCCTTTCAAAAATCGTGGCTAATTATAATCTAAAATCTCTTTTGCCATCTTTTATCTTATTTAAATTTTCTTGTACTACCGCTTTTACTTTATCACTAGGGATATTTGCTAACTCTTTTTTAATAACTTCAAAACCTATTTTTTTGGTATCCTCTTTTGCATAATCATAAAGATATTCTGCAAGTGTTAATAGTGCATTTGGAGCACACACATTTGCAATTGCACCACTTTTAACCAAACGCATAAATCTATCGCCTGTCCTACCCTCTCTGTAACATGCAGTGCAAAAACTTGGGATATAACCTAAGGACAAAAGCCAATTTACAACTTCATCAAGAGTTCTGTTATCTGCAATTTCAAATTGACTACTATCCCCCTCTTCCTCTTGTTTTGAATATCCACCAACACTTGTTTTAGAGCCACCACTTAGTTGAGTAACACCAACTTGCAATAATCTTTCCCTTACTTTAATATCTTCTCTTGTAGAAATAATAAGTCCAGTATAAGGCACTGCTATCCTTAAAATTGCAACAAGTTTTGCAAACCTTTCGTCAGTCAGACCATCTTCAAAATCGTTCATATCAATATCGTCTGCTGGTCTTACTCTAGGCAGGCTAATTGTATGTGGTCCTACACCAAAACTTGCCTCTAAATGTTCTTTGTGCATCAAAAGACCTACTAATTCGTATTTATAATTATCAAGTCCAAACAAAACACCAATACCAACATCATCTATGCCACCTTGCATTGCTCTATCCATTGCCTCTGTATGATAGGCATAATTGCTTTTTGGTCCTACTGGATGTAATCTTTTATAATTTTCCTTATTATAAGTTTCTTGAAAAAGTATATATGTGCCAATTTTAGCATCTTTAAGTTTTTTATAATTTCCCACACTGGTTGCTGCAATATTTACATTTACTCGCCTTATTGCACCATTTTTATGGTTAATTGAATAAATAGTGTTTATACACTCCAAAATATACTCAATTGGATTAATTGTAGGATGCTCACCTGATTCAATAGCAAGTCGTTTATGTCCCATATCTTGAAGAGCAACTACTTCTTGCACTAAATCGTCACCTTGCAATTTTTTGCGTGGAATAGTTTTATTTTTTAAATGATACGGACAATACAAACAACTATTTACACAATGATTAGATAAATACAATGGTGCAAACATAACTATTCTATTGCCATAAAATTTTTGCTTTATTTTGTATGCCAACTCAAAAATTTTGCTAATTATTTGTTTATCTTCACACTCTAATAAAGTAATTGCTTCACTATGAGTCAAACCTTCAAAATTAGAGGCTTTATGAATAATTTCATTTAAAAAAGCAATATTATTTGCATTATCTTTTGCAAACTGCAAAGAATCAATAATTTCGTCATGAGATATAAATTCTTCTGCAACACTGCTACTTACTTTATACATATATACCCCCTTTAAATTGGTCTTCTGCCTAATAAATTAATATCTTTTTCTAACTTGCTTCTATCTTTTAAAATATCTATGTTTACAATTTTTTTAGGATAAATTTGATAATTATCTGCAAAAATTTTGGGTGTAATATTTTGCATAATAACATTAGCACCACCGCTAAACATTTGATATTTATCACCAAACTCACTAAGAGAAGTTGTAATAGGAATATTACATTTTGGCAATAAAATTCTTGTTATAGCAACACATTTTTTTGTAATATCTACTCTGCCACTATTTAAACTTGCAAGTGGTGTATTTTTGTGCGGTATAAATACTCCAATACCCACCATATCACAATTCAATTTTTGTAGCAATTGCAAATTGTTTATTATTGTGTCTTCGTTTTCTTGTGGCAGTCCAACCAAAAAGCCACTACCGGTTTCATACCCCAATTCTTTAATTGCATATAAGCAGTCTAATCTATCTTCCAAAGTATAACCTTTATGCAAATTTGCGTACAACTTACTATCTGCTGTTTCAAATTTTAGCAAATATCTTTTAGCCCCAGCATCTTTTAATAATTTTAAGTTTATATATGATAATTCACCAAAACTCAAAGTTACAGTCAAACCATAGTTATTTAGTTTTGCTACCATATCAGCAAACTCTTTTATATCATAACAATTACTTTCGCCTGACTGCAAAACTATAGTTTTATAACCTGTATCATAAGCAAGTTTTGCAGTTTTTTCTATATCTTGCAAACTCATTTTATATCTAGTTAATATTTTATTATCTGACCTTAAACCACAATAATCACAATTCCTATAACAAATGTTGGATATTTCAAGCAGTGCTCTTATGTGAATAATATCACCGACATTATCCCGCCTAATGCTATCTGCCTCTTTAAATAATTCCTCTGTATTTTTTTGCAATAACTTGCCAATATCCATAAAAAACCTTTCAAAAATCGCAATTAAATTTAATTATTATTTATTTAATCTTGCACCTATATGATAAATAGGTTTGCCAATACCACTAAAATATTTTTCGTATTCAGTCAAAACTTCATTTTCTATTTTGCTATTATGCAAATCACAACTTACATCAAACAACCCAAACCCAAATTGAGATAACTGCTCTACAGAATATTCAAACATTAATGGGCTATCAGTTTTTTGCAATATCTCTCCATCCGTCGTCAATAGTTTTTGGTAAATTTTTAAAAACCTTGCATTTGTTAATCTTTGATTAGCATATTTCTTTTTTGGCCATGGGCAAGAAAAATTCAAATACAATTTTGATATGCTATCCTCATTTATGTAATACCCTAAATTAGACGCATCACAATTTAAAAATTTAACATTTTTGATACCTAACTTTTTGCAATTTTCCATTGCACAAATCAAAACATTGCTAATTTTTTCAACTGCTAAAAAATTTATTTCTGGATGCAACAAAGCCATCTCTGCAACAAAACCACCTTTGCCACACCCTACCTCTAAATGGACAGGATTATTATTTCCAAAAACTTTTTTATAGTCAATTAAATTGCATCTTTTATCTTCTGGTAAATCATAAAAACCAAATTGTTCGTACACCACAAGTATATCCCAACATGCTTTTATCCTTTCATCTAAATTCTTCTTTTTCCTAAGTCGCATATAATAAATATTTCCTTTTGCATAATCTTATGATTATATAAAGTATATCACAATAAGCAAAAAGTGTCTACATATTTTAGACTTTTTGCACAATTTAACTCGTGTTATTTGATTTTTTTAAACTGTTATGCTAAAATAAACTTGCATTAAATATTACACAAAGGATTTGATTATGAAAATAGTAATTTTAGATGGATATCCAGCAACTCGTGGCGACTATACTTATGATTTTTTAAAAAAATATGGCGAAGTTATTTGCTATCCACGCACTCCTTATGAATTAATTTCTGAACGTGCAAAAGACGCAGACATTATACTTGCAAATAAAATAGTAATTGACAAACCAATTTTTGATAAACTTCCTAAACTAAAAATGATTGCTATGCTTGCAACAGGGTACAATTCTATTGATATTACTTGTGCAAAAGAAAGAGGAATTTATGTTTGCAATATTCCAAAATACTCTTCACCATCTGTTGCACAATTTACTATAGCACTTTTGCTTGAGATTACTAACCAAGTAGGTTTGCACAATGATAGTGTAAAAGCAGGAGAATGGGCAAATTGTCCAGATTTTTGTTATAACAAAACTAAACAAATAGAACTATATGGTAAAACTATAGGCTTAATTGGATATGGCGACATCGCAAAACAAGTGGCAATTATTGCAAAAGCCTTTGGTATGAAAGTTTTAGGTTACAGAAGAAGTGGCGGAACTGATGAGTATGCAGAAATAGTACCTCTTGATTATCTATTAAAAAATAGTGATATTATCTCTTTGCACTGCCCTTTAAATAACCAAAGTAATAAACTTATTTGCAACAAAACCATTAAGCAAATGAAAGATGGAGTTATCATAATAAACACTGCTCGCGGTGGCTTAGTTGACGAAAAAGAACTTGCTGAAAACCTAAAATCACAAAAAGTTTTGGCTTATGGTGGCGATGTTTTAACAAAAGAACCACCAGAAAAAGATAATCCATTATTTAGTTGTGACAACGCATTTATTACTCCTCACCTTGCTTGGGCAACAGTAGAGGCTCGTGGCAGATTAATGGAAATTATGGATAGCAACATTGCAAGTTTTGTTAATGGCAAAGTTATAAACAATGTTTGGTAAAATTAAAAATATATAAAAAGCACAGCAAAAAAAATTGCTGTGCTTTTATTTTCAAATCATTATATATTAATGTTTTTTAATTTTTGCCAAACACTCCAAATTTATCTTTTATTCTAAGCAATTTTTTCATAAATGGCTTAGTTAAAAGCAATATAAATATCAAATTAGACACTGCATAAATTGCCATAAATGGAATACTTGCAAGTAGGACCTCACCATATCTTAAAAAGGTAAAACTATTATCCATTGCTAGCACCGTCCATATATCCATAACTAAAGAAAATACAATTCCGCTAAAAATACCATATATAATTATTTGCCATAATCTAATTTTTTTATTGCAAAATAGTAACCCTGCAAAAAAGCCTATAATTCCCCAAATTAACATTTGAAAAGGAGTCCAAGGACCTTGCCCAAAAAATATATCAGATAAAAGTGCTGACATAGCACCTGTTATGTATCCTGCTTTTGCACCAAATGCTACACCTGTGATTATAACCATTGCAGTTATCGGCTTAAATGATGGAATAGGTGAAAAAATTAATCTACTTACAACTGTAAGCACTACCATTACAGAAATTAATACTAACTCACGCGTGTTAGTTTTTGATTTTTCAAAGTTAAGTAAAAAAGGTATATTGCAAAGTATAGCAATACAAAAAGATATAACTGCATAATTTTTTTGCGGCAAAAACAAAATACCTATTGCAATTATTAAAGGAATAATTGCAAATGCAATAATATAAAATATTAAATTTTTTATATTAATTTTTTTTACCATATACTTAATTACTATTTTTTATAACAACTCTTCTTGCGTATTTTTGTTTATGCAGTCTACAACTTTTTGTACTGTATACAAATCTTTTGCAAAATCACGTGTTAGCAAACTACTTTCTGTAGTGTATAAGGAATTATCTGCAAAAAAATCTTTTGCTTGCCTTAATGATAAAATTTTACCATCAAAAAATAGTCCAACTCTATCACCCATTTCTGCAGCAAACCTTAAATCATGAGTTACAACTATTATGCTTTTACCCAACTTCTTTTGCTCAAAAATTAAATTTTTAAGATATTCCTTATTTAGCATATCCATACCTTGAGTTGGCTCGTCTAATATAATAATATCCGGACTTACTAAAAACAATTTTGCAAGAGCCAGTCTTTGCACTTCGCCACCACTAATATCATAAGGATGGCTATCCGCAATATGTAAAAGTTCAAATTGCCTCATTAGTTGTTCCGCTAAACTTTTATCTTTTTTTAATAATTTTGCGGTAACATACATTTCATTTTGCACACTATCCTCAACAAATAACCCTTTTGCATTTTGTGCTAGCAGCCCTATTTTTTTAGACTTATCCATTTTTATATATCCAGAATAAGGTTTCAAAATTTTTGCAAGCAAGTTTACAAATGTTGTTTTGCCACCACCATTGCCCCCTAATATGCAAACTACCTCACCTTTTTGCAAATTAAAATTACAGCCTTTTATAATATCTTCTTCATTCTTTTTGTACCTAAAATACAAATTTTCTGCAGATAAAATTGTGTTATCTGAAAAATCTGTTTTTAAACCATTATTGCTATCAATTTTTTCATTGTTATAATTATCTTTATAACAATTTTTTAGCCATTTTCTTTTATTCTCAATATCAACAGGTATTTTTCCACTACCACCTAATGCTGAAAATATTTCTGCAAACTCAGTTAGTCCAATATATTTTGCGTAATGTTTGTCTTTTAAAGTTTGTGGCAATAGCAATGGCTCAGTACATATAGCGACTTCCCCATCATCTACCACTATTGTTTTTGTAGCAACTTCAAACAAATTTTCCATATTATGTTCTACTACCACAATAGTTACACCTAACTCTTTATTTATTCTAACAAGCAAATTTACAAAATTCTTTTTAGCAATAGGGTCTAACATAGAAGTTGGCTCATCAAGCAATAACACCTCTGGGTTTGTTGTCATAATTGCGGCTAAAGACACTATTTGCTTACTACCGCCAGACAAATCGCTTATTTTTTTATTATACCACTTGCTAATCCCAAAGTATTCACACACTTCCGCAACCCTAGCACTTATATAATCATCACTATACCCAAGGTTACCCAAACCAAAAGATAATTCCTTCCATACCTTATCACAAACTAAGCCATTTTCTATGTCCTGGTGCAAAAAGCCTATCTCTTGAGCGGAAACTCTGCTATCTAACAAATTTACATTGGTATTTTTATAAAGTACTTGTCCATCACATTTACCGCGCGGAGTAAGTTCCTTTTTCATAAGTTTTAAAAGTGTAGACTTGCCAGAACCAGATTTACCACAAATTATATAAAAGCCACCTTTTTCTATTTCTAAATCAATTTTATTTAATGTTGGAGTATTTTTAGTGCTATACGTAAAAGTTAAATTTTTGAAACTGTAAATTGCCATTTTATCATCCCCCATACATTAATTAAAAACATTATATTCATAAACCCAAATGTTACAAAATATATCCAAATATTACTATCCCATTCCAACACTTTAAAAGTAGGGTAATAATAAAAACTACACACTCCCAGTCCCATAAATACAAGCAAACAAATTCCTATAGCAAAACTAAATAACAAAAATAAAATATCCAATATGCCAAAACTATATTTTAAATAAATGCGCTTGCCTTTTAAGTCATATCCTCTTGCGGACATACTATCTGAAAGTGTAACTGCACCCTCAATAGACCAACTAACAAGTGTGGATAAAGCATGAAACTTAAGTTTAATTTTGCTAAGTGCATTTACGTTATCATACAAGCCTAAGCCTTTCAAATTATTATCTATTTTGCGGTACTGACTTATGTATTTTGGAAATAAACCTAAAGAAACTGACAAAATAGTACCGATTTTTGGAGTATATTTGCTAAAAATATAGGATATTTTATCACTATCTAGCAATGTATTTAGCACTCCAAACCAAATCATAACACTACTAAACATTAACCCAATAATTATACCATATACCAAAGCCTCTAAAGTAATAGCAAACTCACCTATTAAAAAAAGTATTGTCATCCCCTGACGCGAAAACAATGGATTAAATATTGTTATAATCAAAATAAAAATTACAGAATACATTAGTCTTATTAATGTTTTTTTTACACCTTGCAAACTAAGATAAATTAAAATTGCAGAAACAAAAGATATGCTCAGCATAATTGGATTAGTGCTGAACATTGTAATAAAAATTACAAAAAATATATAACATAAAATAGTTATTGGGTTTTGTTTTTCTATCACTTTAAATCTCCTACAACTACAGTATAAGCAAACAAAATATCCTCTCCACCTTTCAATTTGTATAGTGATGCTCCTTTATCCGCTTCCATTCCATTTATAAAATACATCCAACCAGAACTTTCCCCTACACTCATTTCATATATATGGTTTATTGCTTTTATATAATAAGTTTGAAAAACTGCCTCATAATCATAATCTAAATGAATTTTATTTTGTTTGCATACTCTTTTTAGTAGTGTATAAACATTATCTTTTTCGTAAATGGTTGCAGTTGTTTTTTTAAGAATAACCCCATCTTCAGGAATAATATTATTATCCAACAACCCTTGTTCCACTTTATCCATATTATCTAAAATTGTTTTGCACTCTATAGTAATAGTAACTTGTCCAACTTTTTCGCCAAGGTCATTACATCCTACAAGCAAACTTGCAAGCAACGCACAACATAAAATCACTAAAACTATAGCAAATAACTTTTTTTTCATACTACACCACTAATCTATATCAATTATAAAACTATCAAAATATCCTAAATATTTACTATTACATTTTGCAGATAAGTTGTTGGAAATACCATTATCTGTAATATTCCTATGCTCACCTAAATCACTTCCCCACCATTCAGTATAAAATTGAGCACCTACTACCAATTTACCATCAACCAAATATTCATCTTTTAATTCAAATTGAATTTGTGAATTATCTTTATAAAAATATTGACTTAAATAATTTGCATCTAAAACCTCATCATTTGCCATAATTAATTGCAAAAAACTACCATTTGTATGGCTATTACTGCTATTATATCTTTGAGTAGGATTATAAAGTCCACTCATTTTAGGCAATATGTTATAAATTCCATCAATTTTTAATTTAATTTTATTATCCGCAATGTCAGATTTTATAGTAATTTTTGCGCCATAAATGGTTAAAAATTGACTTTTATTACCTTTAATTATTTGTACAATATTAGCACCATTGATTATTTTTAAATCATAACTATTATTGTTTTTTTGCACTTCTTCGTTATTGCAAATAACTTTATCGGCATCTATAGATATTAATTCTGCAACACTATTATTACCATCAAAATATATGGTATCAAACTCACTATCAAATTTATTTCCGTTTATTTTTAATTGATTATCTACAAAATAATTCTCTCCCACTGCAAATGTAGCAATAACTTCATGGTTATTATTACTTGCATTGTAACAAAAAAAGTTATTATTGTTTAAAACTTCTATTGCTTGATATTTTATTTTAATTTGAGTAATACCTTGTTTAATTGCAGTTATTTTAAAATTGCTTTCATTTTTTTTATCAAAACTTATACTATCACCATTTAAAATATCCAACTCAAAATTTGGTTCAATTTCCACATTGCTAATATTATTATTAATTATCATATTGTTACGAAAAAGTTTTAAATCAAAAGTTTCGCCAATATCCATAATCTTAAAATAATTATCACCAATATTAGTAAGCATTAGGTCTTCTACACCGCTATAGCCTTGAGGTAAGATTTCATATTTGTTTGTTTTATATAAATCTTCTTTTCCGCCAAGGGTTATCACAAAATCCCCTTGCTTTTGAAAATATCCTGCCTTTGTAATGCACCCATCTTTTTCAATACGAAAAGTATTATTACCACTATCCGTGTTATCAAATTTATATTGTACTAAATTATCAAATTCTTTTTTTTTCATCTCGCGAACATGCTCAAATACATAATACTTATTTTGCTTTTGTACTTTTATACTAGCATCTTTAGGAATAGTAAAAACTGCATATTTATTACTAAATTCTATAACAATATAATTATCATCATATGACTTTTTACTACATGCTACAATACAAACAATTGTTGTAGTAAGCAATGCTACAACAAGTAAATATAATATCAATTTTATAAAAACACTACGATTTTTGACAGTTTTTTGCATAAATTCGCCTAAAAAATATTTTTAGTTTATTAATCTTTATTTTGTTTTTTCAATTGTCTTTTTTGTTTTACTCTTTTTTGTTTTTCAAGGAAATGTACTGAAACATCTTTTAAGCCCGCCTCTTCCAAAGCCCTATTCCAAGGGCCCAGTTTTGCTTTTATTAAGCATACTTCACTTTGAGTAAAATCTGATTTTTTTGGTAATCTATTAATAACTTTTGCCTTTTCTTGTAAAAGTTTTATTGCATCTATATTTTCCATATTTAATATTGAATTATAGTTAAAACGAACAAATATTTAATATCTTTACTAATAGGCAAAGTTTTTATACCATTTGCAACATAATAAGTCACACCATCTACTTCCATTGGCTCAGGAGTAAAATATTCATCTGCTGGCATTTGGTCTGCCTCATTAGTTGTGTAAACACTAATAAAATGGCTATCGTCGCTCTTTAGTCCTTTTATTTCTGTAACACCATAATCATTAAACTGAGCCTCCAAAGACTCTTCTGCTTTTAATAAATCATAAAGTGTTTTTCCTTCATAATCTTTAATATTGACTTTTACATACTCAATATCGCTATCCGCACTTGCCATAAAGCCAAGTGTCATTTTATTGGTATCACAACCAGCAAGTAAAACAGCCATCAAAATCACAACTATTAACATTACTACAACTAAAAGTTTCTTTTTCATAAAAACTCTCCTTATAAAAAATATTTGTGACTTTCTTGAGTATAAGTCACAAACAAAACATAGCGAATAATAATTCGCTTAAATTTAATTGTATCTCTCATATTCAGAAAATCTATTTGTAAGCATTCCGACTATACGGCAATAATAGTTGCGACGGATTTACACCGTTCTTCCCTTACAATAATATTTTATCATTAAATATATATATTGTCAATTTAAAAATACTTTTAAGTATAAGTTATTTTACATATACTAAAATACATAAAAAATACTCACCCATTTAAAGAGTGAGTATTTAGTTTTAAAAATTAGTTTTCGCTATTTTCTACAGAATTTTCTGCATTTACAACTTCTTCTTTGCTATCTTCTTTGTTGCTAGCAATTTCTTCTGCTATATTTTCTATTACCTCAGGGTTAGAATTAGTATTTGCAAGTTCTGCTGCTTTTTTGTTGTCCAAGTTTTTATTCATATAATATAAAACAAGGTTTGCTGTAATCATTGCAAGGTTTACAAAATACATAATCAAAGCAAAAATAAATATACCTTTTTTCAAACCATCTGTTGCATTTGCTAACATAAATGGTTCCATCTTCAAAAATTTACTTATTATACCAGCAACATAACCGATAATCAATAATATATTAAAAACTGCACTCTTACCAACTGAAGTTCTTATTTTTATACTTTTATAAACTGAAATTGGCCAAGAACAACCAAAACATACCAACATTGCGATTTCTAAAATCTCTGCTAACAAATCCATATTACATACCTCTCATTTTTATTACATTATAGTTAGTTGCAAAGCCTTTGTCAAGCAATTTAGCCTGCTACAAGTAAATATTTTATTTGCCTAAAATAAATTTATCCATCAATACAAAATTGCTATTTTTTAAACCTTTCTGCCACTCATAATAATTAGGGCAATATAATAGCAAAAGTTTATAAAATTGTTTTTGGTGATTTTGCACTTTTAAGTGTGCAAACTCATGATAAATTACAGAATCTATAGTATTTTTGTCGCGTACAATTAGTCTTGTAGCAAGTTTCATCAGTTTTTTACTCAAGTTAAAACTGCCCCACACACTTTTAACATTGCGTATTTCCAACTTAATATCCTCATTTATCCCTAATTCTTCTTTTATAAAATAAAACCTATTAGTCAAATATTCTTTTGCTTTAAGGCATATATCTTTTTTTAATTTTAAAAGTGCTTTATCTCTATCCCCATATAAAATTACTTTGCTCCCCACAAAACTATAGCCAATATTTGTGGTATTTTCAAAACATATTTCATATCCCTCACCTAAAATATAAATTTTATCCAACACTGCTGTTTGCAATTTTTCATAATTTATTTTATTTTGAGAAACATGCGACAATATCCATTTAGCACGACTTTTAATAAAGTCCTCTACTTGATAAATAGGAATACTTGCAGGAGATAAAACTACCACACTACCGTCATTTTTCACCTTTATTGTCATTCGTCTTGATTTAGAATGTTTAAACTCATATTCTATTATACCAATAGATGTAATTACACTTTTTATCATATATTAAATTTTATATTATTTTTATTTAATTGTCAAATACCTTATATAATATCAAATTTCAATTAAGGACTTATACCAATATAAAAAATATTTAAAAATATGAGTAGATTTTTTTATTTTTTAATGGTATAATGATATTATATAATAAAAGAAGGTATAATAATGTCAGAAGAAAAACAATACCAAATTGAAACTGCAAGTGAAGATTCTCATATTATTCATTTAAAGCATCAAGTAAAAATCAATTTTGATGAAAATTATAATTATTATATTAAAAATCCTATAAAAAAATTTTTAAGCAAAGTCTTTATGACCTTTGCGGTTCCTTTATTTAAAGTTATTCATTATTTAGGGTTTGGCTTAAAAATTAAAAACAAAAAAATATTAAAGGCTCTTCGCAAACAAAAAACTGCATTTATTACCATTGCAAACCATTGTTTGATTTTAGATAGCACAATGTCTGTTGCAACCACTTTTCCAAAAACCTTATATATGCCAACAGTTGAACCAACAATGAAAATACCTGTTGCACGACTTATTTTAAGAGCAGGCAATGTTATGCCTATTCCGTTTAATATAAGAGGATTAGTAAAGTTTAAAAATGACTGCAACGAAATATTAAAAAATGGTAAAGTTCTTCATTACTTCCCTGAAGGTGCTTTGTGGCCATATTATGGCAAACTACGAGAGTTTAAACCGGGTGCTTTTAGATTTGCAGTAGATGCGAATATTCCTGTACTGCCATATTGTTTTTATTTTAGAGAGCGAAGAGGACTTTGGAAATTGCTTGGCAAAAAACCACTTGTAACCTTAGAAGTCATTGAGCCTATTTATCCGGATAACTCATTATCTAAAAAAGATGCAATTAATGATTTAATGAATAAATCGCATAGCGCTATGAAACAAATAATTGACTTGCACCCTTATGATAACCCACAATATAAAGATATTGAAGAACAATTACAAAATAAAGGAAATATAAATTAATAATTTATTTAAGGTGACATTGATGGATTTAACAAAATTTGTTTGGACAAGACATCCCAAAGATTTTACAATTACTAAAGATAAAATAACTATAACAACTGCCCCTCATACAGATTTATGGCAAAGGACTTATTATAATTTCCGCAATGATAATGCACCTGTTTTGCAAATGCAAACAGATGAAAAATATTTTAGTTTTTCTGTTAAAACTGATTTTTCAGAAAGTAAACATAGATTTGACCAATGTGGAATTGTAATGTATCTAAATAGCGAAAACTGGCTAAAAGGTTCTGTAGAATATGAAAACGATGATTTTCAACATTTAGGTAGTGTTGTAACAGTAAATGGATATTCTGACTGGGCAACAACTGAAATTAATGCAAACATTAAAACTATTTACTACCGCTTTAGTCGCAGAGAAAATGACTTTTTAATAGAATGTTCCTATGATGGTGTAAAATATAGTCAAATGCGAATTTGCCATATTCCAATTGCAAATGACACAATATCTTTTGGAATTTATGCTTGCTCACCAGAAGATTCTTCTTTTACAGCAGTATTTACTGATTTTAAAATGGAAGAATGCAAATGGCAAGCACACATAGGTCAAAAACCTGATAATATTTAAAAATAAAATTTATTTAATCACGATTTTTGATAGATTTTTTGCAAAAAGATTAAAAAACAACACACTAAAAATTTTTAGTGTGTTGTTTACCTTTTTAGTGCTATTATAATTTTTAATTATTAGTAATTTTAATTTTATTAGACCATTTTGCAAACATCTATCCAATTGATATAGTTTGAGTATTGCTCTAGTTCAGGTATTGTTAATTCTATTGCACTATTGCTACTGCCGCAAGCAGGAAAAATTGTTGCAAATCTTTTTAATGATTCGTCCAAATAAATTTCAACTCCGTCATTTACTGCAAATGGGCAAACACCACCAACTGCATGTCCTACTAAATTTTCCACATCATCAAAGGCAAGCATTTTTGCTTTTGTGCCAAAATAACTTTTAAACTTACTATTACCAACTTTGCTATCACCACTTGTAACAATTAAAACTACTCTATCCCCTACCGCAAAAGATAAAGTTTTTGCTATCCTACAAGGCTCACAATTTAGTGCAGCGGCAGCAAGTTCTACCGTTTTACTAGAAACTGTAAACTCTTGTACCCTATCCTCTATGCCA
This sequence comes from uncultured Christensenella sp., assembly GCA_910577795.1. Classification (GTDB taxonomy): domain Bacteria; phylum Bacillota; class Clostridia; order Christensenellales; family UBA3700; genus MGBC100798. The sequence continues at coordinate 14,203 of CAJTNW010000015.1, read as the reverse complement.
AACTGCCTAAAATATTCTTTTACTTTTTCTATTGCCATAATTTCACCTCAAATTCTATTTAAATTGTTTTTCATTTATTTGTAACTAAAAAATAAAGAGTATTTTAAAACTAAAAAACTCTTTAATAATCTTATGTGTTAACTAGTAGTTAATTCAGTTAATGAATCACTATTTTTATTACTATTAACAACTATACAAAAATTTAATAGCATATTTGCCTTAAATTATTTTGCATATTCGACAGACCTTGTTTCCCTTATAACATTTACTTTAATTTGTCCAGGATATTCAAGTTCTGACTCAACTTTTGCTGCAATATCTTTTGCAAGGAAGATAGTAGACGAATCGTCAACCTGTTCTGGTTTTACGATAACACGAACTTCTCTACCTGCTTGAATTGCGTATGATTGCTCTACTCCTGCGAACGAGTTTGCGATACCTTCCAATTTTTCTAAGCGTTTTACATAATTTTCTAGCGACTCACGTCTTGCACCTGGTCTTGAACCAGATATAGCATCTGCCGCTTGAACAATGATAGCCTCTAAAGTTTGTGGCTCAACATCATTGTGGTGTGCTTCAATAGCATGAATAACAGCACGATTTTCTTTATATTTTTTAGCAAGGTCTACACCAATTTGGATATGAGTGCCTTCCACTTCGTGGTCAACAGCCTTACCAATATCGTGCAATAAACCTGCTCTTTTTGCGATTTTAATATCCGCACCAAGTTCTGCCGCCATTACTCCTGCAAGATATGATACTTCCAAACTGTGATTTAACACATTTTGGCCATAACTTGTACGGAACTTCAACCTACCCAATAGTTTAACAAGTTCTGGGTGAACACCATAAACATTAGCATCAAACATAGCATTTTCGCCAGTTTCTTTAATCTGAATGTAAAGTTCACGTTTTACTTTTTCAACCATTTCTTCAATTCTTGCTGGATGAATTCTTCCGTCATTTACCAATCTTTCAATAGTAATTCGTGCGATTTCCCTTCTTAGCGGGTCGAACCCTGATAATGTTACTACATCAGGAGTATCATCTATAATCAAATCAATACCAGTGGCATTTTCTAGTGCACGTATATTTCTGCCCACTCTACCAATTAATCTTCCTTTCATATCGTCATTTGGAAGTGATACAACAGATACAGTAAGTTCTGCTGCATGGTCAGCGGCACATTTTTGCACAGCCATTCCAATAATATTTTTGGCTTTTTTCTCTGCCTCTTCCTTGGCATTGCTTTCAATTTCTTTTGCTATAATTCCTGCTTCTTTTTTTACACCCTCTAACAATTCGTCCATTAAAGTTTGTTTTGCTTCTTCAACAGTCATATTGGCTACTTTTTCAAGTTCTTCAACCATTTTTGAATGAGATTGACTAATCTCAACTTCTAAGCCCTCGATTTCCTTTTCTCTTGCCTCAAGTGATTTTTTATACTCATCGCAAGAGTCCATTTTTTTGTCAATTAAAAGTTCTTTTTTGGTTAATAATTCTTCTCTTTGTAAAAGTCTTTGTTCAGACTTTTGGATTTCCGCACGCCTTTCTTTGGATTCTCGGTCAAACTCGTTACGCAACCTTTTTTGTTCATCCTTTGCCTCTTGTAGTGCTTCTTTTCTAAGTGTTTTAGCCTCGGCTTTACCGTCCTCAACTATTTTATCAGCAGCGGCTTTAGCAGATTTAACTTTTCTAACAAATACTGCCCAATATGTCGCATAACCAATACCTAGACCTACAACCAATGTTGCAATTGCAATACCAATTACCCCACCAATATCTATAGCACCTAAAAGCAAAGTAAAAATACTGTTGCTTAACATAGTATACCTCCTATTTAATTTTCAAGTTACAAAAAACAAATATATCGTTCGCAAAAACATATTTGCCATAATATAATAATACTTTAAATTTTTAATAATGTCAATACCTTTTGTTATATTTTAAAATCTTTTTAATATAAATAGTTATATTTTGCAATTTGAGCATTAAAATATTAAATTTATAAAAAATCTAATATTTTTTGTTATTTATTTTGTTAAATAAATTTAAAATACAACACTAAGGTAAACATCTTAAAAATATGCAATATCCTAAATAAATCTAATTATTTATTATTACTTTTTAAGGCTTCCATTACTTTGTTATAAATTTCGTCAGCAACTTCTGGATTACTATCAAGATAATCAACTGCCTTATCTTTACCTTGACCTATCTTTTGGTCATTATAACTATACCAACTGCCACCTTTTTTAACTATGCCATAGTCAGAGGCAACATCTATTAAGCAACCATTTTTAGATATTCCTTTGCCATACAAAATTTCAAAATCAGCAGTCTTGAATGGTGGTGCAAGTTTGTTTTTAACAATTTTTGCCTTAGTTTTATTACCCCTAATATCATCAGCAGATGCTTTTAATGCCTCACCTTTTCTTACATCTATTCTTACACTTGCATAAAACTTAAGTGCTTTACCACCGGCTGTTACTTCTGGTGAGCCATAAATTACACCAACCTTATCACGCAATTGGTTAATAAAAATTACTACAGTTTTAGATTTGTTAATTATTGCTGTCAATTTTCTTAATGCTTGAGACATAAGTCTTGCTTGCAAACCAACTACTGAATCACCCATATCGCCATCAATTTCTGCCTTTGGAGTAAGTGCTGCAACAGAGTCCACAACTATTACGTCCATACTACCAGACCTAACAAGAGTTTCAACAATGTCAAGTGCTTGCTCACCATTATCTGGTTGAGAGATATATAAATCTTTTAATTTTACACCCAACTTTTCTGCATAAATAGGGTCTAATGCGTGCTCAGCATCCACAAATGCACAAATACCACCAGTCTTTTGAGCACTAGCCACAACATGCAATGCAACAGTAGTTTTACCAGAAGATTCAGGTCCGTAAATTTCTACTATTCTTCCTCTTGGCATACCACCAGTTCCTAACGCAACATCCAAAGTTAAGCAACCAGTAGGGATAACTTCTATTGGTACAATGTCATGCTCGCCCAATTTCATAATACTACCTTCGCCGTATACTTCTGTAATTTTTTTAATGGCCTCGTCAATGTATTTTGCCTTATCACTATCACTTGTAGGTATATTCATTACCTTACTTTTCTTTTCTGCCATAAATTTCTCCTCAATATATTTTATCACATAAATTGTAATATTTTATTTTTTGTATTTTAATAAATTCTTTCTACACTATCAATAAGTTTAATTAATTTAAACATAGCATGATTACATGCTTTTTTTCTTACTTCGTTTCGGCTACCTTTAAACATAACCTCTTCTATCTTATAATTTGCAAGGCTACCATATCCTATATAAACAAGTCCGGATAGAGCATCATCTTCATGATTTGCGTAACCTGTTGTTGCTATACCATAAACTATCTCTTTATTTGCAAGTATACCTTTAATCATTGCATCGCAAGTTTCCTTACTTACAGAAGTATACTCCTCCAAAGTGGTTGCTGGCACATGCAGTCTTCTAACCTTAGCGCCATTATTATAAGTAACTATACCCTCATATAGCACTTTACTAGCCCCATCAATATCACATAATGTTGAACTTATTAGACCTCCAGTAATTGATTCTGCAACACCAAGCATTTCACCTTTTTTTATTAGTAATTTTACTAAACACTCATTTAAATTGATATTTTTATCAGAATAAATATAGTCTTCTAATCTTACATTGATTTTTGCAAGTATACTCTCTAGTGCAATGGAATCTACATTATTTTTAGATATAGTAATAGTTCCTTCCAAACAATTAGCAGAAAAATCTATGTTAACTTCGTCTGTCCTTAAGTCACCACATATTTTTTCAAACCTTGCATTATCCAAACCATAAGTCCTAAGCACGCATTGATAAGCATATTCCTTATTGTTCATCATCATTCTCCTTATTTGCATTTTGTTCAATTTCTTCACATTCAGTTGTAGCAACTACTTCCTCACTATCTGCATTTGCATCTAAATTTGCCACTTTTTCTTCCATAAAAACGTGTTTGTTTTTCCAAATATAATTAAATCCAGAAACAACTGTAAGAATTGTTGCTATACCAAACAAAGTCCAACCTAAAAACAAAAATACTACACCAACCCAATTGACAGCCTTATGCCAAGGCTCATTAATAAAAGGCACTAGCATTAACATAGGCAAAGCAATTAAAGTAACAATTGTTTTTGCTTTACCAAGTTTATCAGCAGCCATTACCTTGCCTTTTGATGCGGCAAGTTGTCTAAACACACCAATAATAAACTCTCTTGCCAAAATAAGTATAACGCATATTTCACCAAAATAAGGTGCTAAGACAGGATAAACTTCGCCAGCGCTTGTAATAAAATTCATTTTTAGCAAAATTATCATTCCTGCAACTACCAAAATTTTATCCGCAATAGGGTCTAAAAATTTTCCTAAATCAGTTACCAAATTGTATTTTCTTGCCAAATGTCCGTCTACAAAATCAGTACAAGATGCTATTATAAACACAATAGTCATAAGTATATAGTATTGCTCAAACACTTCTCTTAGACAAAATATCAGCACAAAAATCGGTATTAAAGCAATTCTAGCAACAGTTATTCGTGTTGGTAAATTCATACTAATTCTCCTTTTAAATCTAATCCTATCCTTTCAGTAATCTTTATATTATATATTTCACCAATATCTACTGGCTTGCTTGCCGTAAAATAAACAACTCTATCAATTTCAGGTGCATCCTCTGCCATTCGTCCAATAAAACATTGGTTATCAAAATCAACCTCTTCATACATTACAGGAACTATTTTGCCTATCAAATTGTTTGCTTTTTCTGCCATTATCTCTTCTTGCAAAGCATACAAGGCTGAAACTCTTTGTTTTTTAATTTCTTCTGGCACTTGATTTTCAAAATCATACGCAGGAGTTCCATCTTCCCTTGAATATGCAAAAAAGCCACACTTATCAAATCTATTCTTTTTAACAAACTCATATAAGGTATTAAAATCTTCCTCAGTCTCGTCAGGGAAACCTACAATAAATGTAGTTCTAATAACAATGTTTGGAACAACTTTTCTTAATTTATCTAATAAGTTTTGTAAAAGTTCTTGCCTAACATGTCTATTCATTCTCTTTAAAATTTTATCTTGAGCATGCTGCATAGGTATATCAATATATTTTACTATTTTTTCACTTTTTGCAATTTTTTCAATAAGTTGGTCGGTAACAAGTTCCGGATAACAATACAAAAGCCTAATCCAACGGCAGTCAACATTTTCTAGCCTATCCAAAAGTTCTACTAACTTTAACTCCCCATATAAATCTTTGCCATATCTTGTTATATCTTGAGCAACAATGTTTAGTTCCTTAACAGCATATTTTGCAACAATTTTTTCCGCCTCTTCTACTATCTCTTCCATAGGTCTTGAAGTAAATTTACCTCTTATTTTAGGGATAGCACAATATGTACAATTATTATTACAACCTTCTGCTATCTTAAGATAAGCATAGTGGTAAGGTGTTGTTAGTACTCTTGATTTTGTAAAATCTCTTTTGTTTATATCATTTTTAATAGCGATTTTTGAATGATTATTTACAAAATCCTTAATCAAAACTGGTAATTCTCTGTAATTTGCAGTGCCAACAAAAATATCTACCTCAGGCAATTCCTCAACTAAACTATCCATATATCTTTGACTTAAGCAACCACTAACTACTAGGCATTTACATTTACCATTTTGCTTATAGTCACTCATCTCAAGTATCGTATCAATTGATTCTTGCTTAGCATCATCTATAAAAGCACAAGTGTTGACAACAATTATATCACTATCAGCAGGGTCGCCAGTAAAAGTATATCCATCCTTTTCCAAAAAGGCCAACATATTTTCTGTATCTATTCTGTTTTTATCGCACCCAAGCGAAATTACTCCTATCTTCATAAGGTCCTACCTTTTTCAACTTACTTGTTTTTTTATAGTTTTATCCAACACTACACTATTTGAATTAAATAAAATTAATCAAGACTGCAGTCGCCGTATTTTGAACGCAAAGTAGGCATATCAATAAGTATCTCTCTTTGCTTGTTATCTTTTGATGCACCAATGTATCCTAATTCTTCCATAGTATCCACAAGACGTGCTGCCCTTGGGAAACCTATGCCAAACTTTCTTTGCAATTTAGAAATACTTACCGCACCAGTTGTTACAACATTATAAAGTGCTTTTACAAACAACTCGTCCTGCTCTCCTGAAGAGCCTTCACCAAAAGAGGTTTGTGCAGGGTTTGCACCAGCATTGTTATTTGTATTTAAAATATATTCTTCAATATCTTTATCAAAATAACATTCGTTATTATCTCTTACATAATCACAAATTGCATTAACTTCTTCACCTTCAATTAATGTACCTTGTAATCTTTCAGGGTCATTAACACCATCAGAAAAAATCATATCGCCATATCTTAATAATTTTTCTGCACCGCCTTGGTCTAAAATGGTTTTACTATCCACAAAACTTGAAACTGCAAACGCAATTCTTGCTGGCAAGTTTGCCTTAATAGTACCAGTAATAACATCAACAGATGGTCTTTGAGTTGCCAAAATCAAATGTATACCTGCCGCTCTTGCTTTTTGAGTTAAACGCACTATTCTTTCTTCGAGTTCTTTTTTCATTACCATCATAAAGTCGCCAACCTCGTCAATTATAATAACTATATATGGTAATTTTTCTTCCTTTTTAGGGTCAATTATCGCGTTATAATCTGTAATTTTTTGTACTCTTCTGTCCTTAAACATTGTATAACGCATTTCCATTTCTTCTATTGCCCAGTCTAGCAAATTCAAAGTTCTATCTTTGTCACTTACTGCCTCAGGTATAAGCAAATGCGGTATTCTGTTATACATATTAAGTTCTACTTGTTTAGGGTCAACAAGCAGCAACCTCAATTCCTCCGGAGTGTATTTATAAAGCAATGAAACTATTAAGGAATTTAGGCAAACTGATTTACCAGCACCAGTTGCACCTGCAATTAATAAGTGTGGCATAGCAGATAAATCTGCAGTAAAGTTTTCGCCATCACAGTTTTGACCTACTGCAAAAGCAAGTTTGTGCTTGCTATGAGCAAATTTTTCAGACTGAATAACAGATTTTAAGCCAACCTTACCTCTTTTTTCATTAGGTATTTCTACACCAAAAGCATTTTTACCTGGTATAGGTATTTGACACCTAACACTTTTAACTTCAAGACACATTGCTATATCGTCAACATAACTCAATACTCTTTTTACTGGTATACCTTTTGGCATAACAAGTTCTAGTCTTGAAAAAGTAGGGCCAGTTACTACTCTGTTTACTTTTGCATCAATACCAAACTCTGACAAAGTATTTTCCAAAATAGCAATTTTATCGTCAAAGTTTTCTCCTTGTGGAGGTCTGCTTTCATAATCTTTAAGTAACTCAATAGGAGGATACTTGTAAGGTGCTAATTTAACTCTTACTTTTTCCTTTTTAGTAGTCTCAACTGGTTTTTCTTTTGCAACTTCGTTATTTTCAAAAACTGGGTTAACTGGTTTTGCTATATTTGCAAATTGATTTAAAGGAGTGTTATCCGCAGTTTTAATATCTTCGTTACTCTCTTCAAATAACTTGCCAGAAACATGAGTTCCGCCTTTATCACTTCTTTCCTTGCGTTTTTGTTCCCTTTTTAATATATCTTCGCCATCAAGTCTTTCAGATGATAAATTATGTCTTCTATTGACTTCATTTTGTGCGATTTTTTCTCTTTCTTCTCTTTGTTTTTTAAGCAAGTTTTCAAAGCCATCAACTTCTTTATGAGTAGCAGTTTTATCCTCAACAGGCAAATCATTATACTTGTTTTCTGTAGGATTATTTAATCTTTCAAATTTAACAAAAATGTCTTCTTTTTCTTCTGTCTTTGGAGTTTCAGCCTTTATGTTTTCCTCTTTTTTAGCAAAAAAGTCTTTAAAATCACTTTCATTATCAAATACACTATTATTAGATTTATCAAAATTATCTTGTTTATTTAAACTATCAAAAGTATTTTCTTCCTTAATAATTTTATCAACTTTAATGTTATCAACTGCAAAATAGTCTTTTTCTATTTCAATATTATTTACTTTTTCCTCTTCAGACTTTTTATTATTTAAATTGTCATTAATTTTGCCCATACGATACTCATTGGTGTAACTTGCATAATCAGCATTATCACCCATAGAAACAACTGGTTTTTCTTCTTCACTTTCCTTTTTTACAGGTTTGCTGTTGTTACCATACAAAATATCATAAGCATTATTAAACTTACTAGTTTTATCATCTGGCTTTTCAGTTTGATAGTCTGCTGGCTCAACATCAAGCAAGTTTCTGTCCTTTAGTCTTGCAAACCTAGATGGCACACTATTTTCAGCAACAAAACTATCAAAATTAACTTTTTCGGTTGCACTAGCCTCTTCTAAAGGTAAATAAGTATCTGCAATGTCCTTATTTTTCTTTTTGTTGTCATTATCTTCTACAAGCAAATTTGTTTTTACTATTTCAAATTCACCATCATTTTGCATTTGACTAAAATCTACCATTTCAGCAGGTGTAGTATTTTTTTTGCCAGCATTAAAATAACTTAAAATATTATCATAAAATACAAAAATTCCACCAAATAACAAAGCAAAAATACTGCAAATTACAATACCTACATAGTTTGCAAGCAAAAGCGGATACAAAAATACACCTGCAAGTACACCGCCCGCAGTATTATGTTGGTTATAACAACTACCTAAATACTTGCTATATCCATCATCTGCATATTGAGAAGACGAAACGCAGTGCAAAAGTCCAATTACCATTGCAAAAAACATAATTATAGCAAGAACTCTTAAAAAACCTAGTTTTGGTCTTTTAACTTTGCACATTGTCAATATACCAAAAATTATTAATGCCAAAAAGTATGCATAAACGGCATAACCAAAAGCACCAACAAAAAAATCAGTAACTGCTTTGCCGGCTTTCCCAAACGCGCCAACAAGTATAAGCATAAACACTACACCTATACCAAGCATAATACCGCCCTCTATCCAATGGTCATTTTTACCTTTTTGTTTTTTATTATCTGACATATTACCTCACAAACTCTAAAAATCTAGTTTATACACAAAAATTACTAAACAGATTTTTAAAACATAAATAATTAAATTACTAAAGTTAAATAATATTGTATTTATTAATCAACTTTGTAACCTTGCTTTTGCGATTTACCATATTGTCTATCAAAATTTTCTTTATTCTTTTTTAGGTAAATTGCATGCAATTCTTCTGCAGTCATACCATAACTTAAACACATACTAACAAAAAAATGCAAAATATCAACAAGTTCCTCTTTTACTGCATCTTCGTTTATTGGTTTTTCATTTTTCCACCACTTAAAATTAACCTCGTCAAGCACTTCTGCAAGTTCGCTAATCATAGCAAGTGTTTGCTTTTGTATCCATTCATTTGGTTTTATATTTTCCAAATGTCTATTTTTTATTAAATCGTCTTGAAATGCTTTTTGCATCATAAATATTTCATCTAATTTGTCCATACCATACCTTCCTTTGTAAAACTTTTTATCCTACTATCCTCTTATTATATCAAGCGGACTAAAGTCTATCTCTTTTCCTACATAACTTGTAACCACTTTGTCAAAGTCAAAAATATAATTGATAATATCCATAACACTATCTTTTGTTATCAAATCAATTTGCTTTATCTTTTCGTCAAAGTCAAAAGTTTGGTCTAAAAACAAAGCCGTCCTGCCATAAACTCTCATTAAAGAAGTTGAACTCTCTTGAGATAAAGCATAGTTACCTTTTAATTGTTTTTTAACTCTTGCAAGTTCCTCATCACTTAAGCCATCTTTTTTAAGTTTTAAAATTTCCTTTCTAATACTTTGCAAAGCCTGCTTGCTTGTTTTAGGGTTTGTGCCAAGATATATGGCAAATGCACCATCTCCATAATATGCTGATGGATAAGAATACACATTGTAAGCAAGTCCACTCTTTTCCCTAACTTCCTGAAAAAGTCTTGAACTCATACCACCACCAAAAGCAGAATTTAATGCAAGTAATGACATATTATTATCCGCCCCAAACTCCAAACTAGGAAAAGCAATTGCAATATTTGCTTGCTCCAAAGGTTTTATAACAACCGCACTATCACACTTTGGTTTGTGCACAATTTTTTCTAGTTTATAACTGCTACTAAACACATTGCAGTCAAAGTATTTTGCCACAAGTTCAATTGCTTTTTCCTTTGAAATATTACCAACAACGGATATAACCATATTGTTAGCACTATATTTATCTGCAATATATTTTTTTAAATCTTGCGTTTTAAAATTTTTGATATTATCCGCATTACCCAATATTGTATAGCCAAGACTACTACCCTTAAAATATGTTGTTGCTAAGTTTTCCAAACATAAATCATCTGGAGTATCTTCACTCATTGCAATTTCTTCAAGCACAACGCCTTTCTCTTTGTCCATTTCCACTTGGTCAAAAGTAGAATTAAACAAAAAATCGCTCATTATTTCCATACAATTTTCTGCATACTCGTCTACACTCACAGTATAGTAACAAGTAGACTGCTTAGAAGTAAAAGCATTAATTTGTGCACCTAGCCCATCAATTTCACACACTATATCATAAGCACTGCGTTTTTTTGTGCCTTTAAACATCATGTGCTCTATAAAATGCGAAATACCATTGTTGCTATCATTTTCACTACAACTGCCAACTGCAAACATTACACCTATTGCAACAGAACGCACCCCTGACATTTGTTTATGAATTAGTTTTAGTCCACTATTAAAATAAGTTATATTATTATCCAAAATTAATCTCCATTTTCCCACTTAATCAAGTTTAGTATTTTTCCATCATAATTATATGATGCTAATATATTTTTATCTAAAATCAAAACACAGATAGTCCTTAATCTGTACAGAATTATACAAAATAATTATACTATTTTTTTATTGCAAAGTAAAGACTTTAAAAGAAAAATATATGTAATATATTTATTTATAATAATAAAAATAAGTAACTTTATTTGCCTTTAATCAAAAGTATTTACTTTTTAGTCTAATTTTATCCATTCATACATATAATTAGTTGAGGTATTTATGAAACATAAGGAACTAATTACAAATAGTATTATAGCATTAATATTAGTAAGTCTATCTGTGCTTACAATGTGTTTTACACCACTTGCCATAACTGCAAGTGCTACCCCAAAGCCTATTTACAAAGGCAATGGACTAAACAGCAGTGTTTCGCTTATGGTAAATGTATATTGGGGCGAAGAGTATTTGCCAGATATGCTGGACACTTTTGACAAATACAATGTAAAAACCACCTTTTTTGTAGGTGGTTCTTGGGTAAGCAAAAATGATAGTATGTTAAAAGAAATTTTAAGCAGAGGTCATGAAATTGCAAACCATGGTTATTTACATAAAGACCAAGACAAACTGGATATGGAAGGCAATTTGCGTGAAATATCTATGTGCCATAATATAGTAGAAAAAACTATAGGCTACAAAATGACTTTGTTTGCACCTCCGTCTGGAGCATTTTCTAGCGATACACTAAAAGCAGCAAATAACTTAGGGTATCAAACTATTATGTGGTCAAAAGATACAATAGACTGGAGAGATAAAAACACCGACCTTATTGTAGAAAGAGCAACCAAAAAAATATCTTATGGTGACTTAGTGCTTATGCACCCAACAAAGTGTACAGCGGAGGCTCTTCCAAAAATATTAGAGATTTATAAACAAAAAGGCATAAAAGCGGACAAAGTAAGCAATGTAATACAAGCCTAAATATTAAACTACTGAATTTTTATTCAGTAGTTTTTTTAATCTATTTCTAAATTATGTAATAAAAATATTTTATCATTCATAAAATCTTGGATAGTCATATCAAACGCACTAGCGATTTTAAAAAATGTTGTCATAGTTATAGTTTTATTTTTACCTGTTAAAATTCTATGCATTGCACCATGGGGTATAGTAGATATTTTTTCTAATCTATATTGAGTAATATGTTTTTCGTTTAAAAGTTTAATTATTCTGTAAGCAACAGCATCATTTATTGTCATATATCCTCCCTATAAATGTCTATTTAAACATTTAATTTATCAATGATTATGATAGTAGCATAACACACTTTTAATCATAATCCGTCCCCTAGTGTGAACATAAAACAAATAATATGAAAATTTTTATTATACAATTTCCTCAAAAACCTGTCAAAAATCGGCAGTAAATGACAAAAACACACATTTAAAATGTGTGTTTTTTCTTTTAGATTATTTATTAAAATAACAGTTTATTATACAAAAAGTTTATCAGTTATACCATCTTCTAAATCAGCAATACAATATATATCTTCTAAAACATCAAAGGTTTCTTCCAAATTATGTTTTGCGGATTTCCAACCTAGTCCATCAGTAAACCAAACAAACTTAAAATTATCAATTTGATTTGCTTCTAAAGTTATTGTTTTATAACTCCTTGCAGTTTCATTCAATTTAGAACCACTACTTGAATAAAAATTTGTTTCAATAGCATAAATAACATTACTTATTTTAACAACAAAATCAAATCTTTTTTCTGCTTTACCTTTGTTAGATATACTTGATAAATCTATATCCCATTTTGATTCAATTGAAGATAATTTCATCTCTTTAAAATAAGTTTCATTTTTCACAAGCCCCGCTTTAATTAAATAATCTTCAACTAGATTTTCCATTAAATGTCCACCGCGATTTTTTCGTCCATTACTATCAAGTCCAACTTCTACACCAACAACATAATCAACTAAATTATTAATTATATGATTAGAAATCAAATTAAATAATCCTGTTTTATCCATAAACATAACATATTCATCAACAGAATAGTTACGTTTATAAAAATTAAACAAAAATTCTCCATCACCATCTATAGCATAAATTTCATAACCACGTACAGCCAATAATATAGGAATACATTTTAAAATAGTAGGATAATTATCCAATAGTGCCCTAAAATCTTTTTCAATATTTTTTGAACCAATTAAAGAGTTTAATATATTTAATTCAACTTTTATATTATCTACATTTTTATATATTTTTTCAAAATTGACATAATATTCATAATCACTTATATTAGATTTAAAAGTACTAAACCAGTCATTAAAATTTCTTTTCATTAGTTTTCACCTTTCTTCAAATTTACTTACTATAATTCATTACCAAAATTTCAGTTATATCACTACGTTTTGATGCCACACAATTTATCATTCGCTTTGCAGTTACTCTTTCTATTCTATAACCATTGTATAAATTATCAAAAAAAGTATCATCCTCATTTGTATTTTTAGGGTCAGAATTTGAAAGCATTAGTAAACATTCTTTTTGACTTAACATTTTATAATACTCCGCAAGTTCTTTTTGGCAAGTATCATCAAATACTGATTTATCATAACTTACAAAAGAATTATTTTCAACGATAGGGCGATAAGGTGGGTCAAAATATATAAAAGTATTTTCAGTAACATTATTTAATACTTGCTGATATTCTCCAAAACTAATTTGCACTTTTTGCAATAATTTTGAGCATAAAATCAAATTATCTCTGTCACATATTAAAGGCTTTTTATATTTCCCTTGAGGAACATTAAATTTTCCGTTTTTATTTACTCTATATAAACCATTAAAACAAGTTCTGTTTAAAAAAATAAAATCAGCACATTTTTCAAAATCATATTTTCCATTTAAATTAATGTCGTTATACCTATCCCTTACTTTATAGTAAATTTCTTTCTCTAATCCGCTATATTCTTTTTCTAGAATTTCTAGTTTTTTTATTACCTCAAATACATCTGCTTTTATACAACGATAACAATTAATCAACTCTTTATTAATATCATTTATATATGCTTGTTTAATATCATAATTTTGCAATAAATAAAAAAGCACTGCTCCTCCACCAACAAAAGGCTCAATATATGTGTCTATTTTACCTATTTTTAATTTTTCTGGGAACAATTTGTCAAAAGTATTTAAAAGTTGTCCTTTTCCACCAGCCCATTTTAAAAATGGCTTTGCAGTACCATTACACATTTAAAACTCCTAATTAATTATTAAACACAATAAATTT
>CAJTNW010000014.1:15247-43257 GCA_910577795.1 uncultured Christensenella sp. | reverse complement strand
GAATAAATTCGTAATTACTACAGACTATACATGTGATATTTATAATGAGTTTTTTGAAGAAAACAATATTATTAGAGTAGTTATGCCTATAACTATTGATGGTAAAGAGTATGATTTAGAAAATACAAAAATTACTTCTAAAGAATTATATGATAAAATGCGCGCTGGTTCAATGTGCAAAACTTCTCAAGCAAATCAATTTGATGCTATTACAAAATTTAATGATTTGCTAAATCAAGGTTATGACATATTGCACTTGTGTTTTTCATCAGGTGTAAGTTCAACATTTGAAAATTTTACTCCAACTGTAAATGAACTTTCAAAAAAATTCCCTAATAATAAAATTTTAGTAGTTGATACTTTGTGTGGTTCAGGTGCATTAGGCTTATTGTTATACAATTGTGTAAAAATGCAAAACGAAGGCAAAACTATTGACGAAGTTTATGCTTATTGTGAAGAAAATAAATTGTGTTATTTACATTATTACATTGTACAAGATTTAGCACATCTAAAAAAAGGTGGAAGAATTAATGCAATTGAGGCAACTATTGGCACTATCTTGGGTATTAAACCAGTACTTTCACTTGACTATGCAGGCAAAATTAATGTAGTTGGAAAAGTTCGTGGTCAGAAAAAGGCTTTTAAAAGTATGGTAGATATGGTAATGAAAAATATCATTATCCCTGATAATGACTTTTTGATTATGGCTCATAGTGACTGCTTAGAAGATGCAATGGAAATTGGTAGTGTACTTACTGAGAGAACTGGACTTGAAGTTAAATATTGTGATTTAACTTGTGTAATTGGCTCTCATGTAGGTCCTAATACAGTAGCAGTATTCTTTAAAGGTCATGAAAGACAAGGTCAACAAAGTTTAATACTACCTTCATTTACAGGTAATAATTAATATTTAGTAAAAAAAAATATAAAAATTAAGCAAATAATAGTCACAAGTTGGCTATTATTTTTTATTTATGGGTATAATATATGTAAAATTCTAAAATTTATGAATTTAATTTGGTTAAATTTGTAAAAATAAATAAAAAGGGTTGCTATTTAGTTTAAAATGTTTTATTATAATATTATTATAAAAATAAGAGGTGCAAAATGAAAAAGTTTGGCAAAACATTTTTTATTTGCTTGGCTGTTATCGTGGTACTTGCAGTTATTCTTACTGGTTGTAGTAACAAAATTGGTAGTGAATTGCTTGCAAATGGTAATTTTGAAAAAATAAATCAAGATACAGGCAGACTTGACAATTGGGAATTTGTTTATGTTAACAAAGATGGTACAAAAGATAATACTAAAACTCCTGGTACTGTAAAACCGGGTAGTGGCGGTAGTGAGGAACAAAAAAAGTTTGGGGAGAGATATATTTCTATTTCTACCTCTGATTATGCTGTTTCGTATCTTAAAACATCTGTAAAATTATATTCTAGTCAAACATACGTTTTATCTGTTGATTTTAATATAAAAAGTAAAATCAGTACAGAAAGTGGTGACAAGGATGCAATAGGCGGATATTTTGGTTTTTTGGAAGATAAAAATTTTCAGGAAATAAATGCTTTTGAATCTAAAGACTGGACTCATAGAGAAATTTATTTTAAACCTATTTCTACTGCAAAATATACATTTGTTGCTGGTATTGGTAGAGAAGATTTAGGTGGTGCTAGTGGTACTATTCAGTTTGACAATATTTCTATTAAGGCAGTAAAAGACGTTCCTGTTGGTATGAATACTGCAAAGTTAACTCCTGGCAGTAGTGTTACTGACAAAGAGGTTGGCGGTGTAGTTTATACTGTTATTTTATGCTTATTTGCAGTTGCTCTAGTTGTTGGTGGTTACTATATGATTAGAACTTTACAAAAAAGCAAACACTTGGATAATACACCTTTATTTGAAGAAAGTGACATTACAAACAACATAGTAGATGGTGACGACAATAATTCAAATACAAAAAATACAAAAGTTAAAAAATCTTTTAAAGAATTTTTTGAGCCAAACAACCTTAAAAAGACTTTAACTTCACCAATATCTCTGTTTATTTATACTTTAATTGGTGCGTTTTTAATTAGATTTATTTTGGTTCTTACTGTGTTTGGTCTAGGCGATACTATTACAGAGTATGCTACAATTGCTTTGGATATAGCAAAAGAAGGACCATCAAAATTGTATAGTGTACAACTGGCTGGCTTTATATTTTGTCATTCTTTGGGGTTATAGGTAATGCACTTGATTTTACAGAAAAATCAATAGGTATGTCAATGCTTATTAGAATACCTAATATTATTGCAGATTTAGCAACTTGCTATATGATTTACAAATTGATAGCAAGCAATTATAACCACAAGTATAGTGCTGTTATAGCAGGAATTTATGCACTTCTACCTGCTATGTTTACTGCATCAGTATCTTGGGGTATGAATATGAGTATTAGTTTGGCTTTCTTATTGGCTACAATTAATTTTATGATAGAGAAAAAACACGTATATGTTCCAATTATGTATACTTTAGGTTTAATGTTTAGCAACTTTATGTTAATTGCTTTGCCAGTAATTGTTGGATACGAAATTTTCTTCTGCATAAAAGATAAAAAAGCCCTACTTCCAATTATTATTTCTTCAGTAGCAAGTTTTGTAGTTTTCTATTGCTTAGCAATACCATTTGCAGTAGATTACTTTGCAGAAAATAGTAAACCAAATGGTGGTATTTTAGTATTTAGTAAAATGCTAGAAAACATTAAAGCAAACAATTTAGTATCAAATAGTTCATTTAACTTCTATGCAATATTTGGATTAGGCAATAATGCTGCTACAGCACCTATGATAATAATTATTGCTTTGATAATGATATTATTTATCATATTTGGAGTATATCTATTTAGCAAAACAAGAAACAGACTAGACTATATTTTGTTACTTGCAATGTCATTCATTTTATGGTCAGTATTTGGTGTTGGCTCTAAAGTAGAATATACTTTGATAGGTACAGTTTTGTTACTATTGTATGCTGGTTTAAAATTGGAAAAACGTGTGTTTAGAGTTTTTGGTGTCCTATCAGTTACAAACTTTATAAATACAGCCGTAATTTTAACAAAGAGTGGTGCTATTAATTTTGCATTCCTTGATGGTACAGGACTTTCAATTTTGTATAAACTTGACCCACTTTATATAATTGGTTCGCTTATTACTTTGGGTACTGTTATTTATATGCTATGGGTTATGTATGACATTATGGCAAACGGAGTTGAAAAGGAAATAAAACCTATGCCAGATAATCTTATTAATGAGTTGAAAGAAGATTTTTATCATAATAAAAACAAATTTATCAAAATGTTTGAAAGGAAAAAATAATGTTAGCAAAAACCAATAGTTTCGCTTTAAATGGTGTAAAAGGTTATAAAATTGATATAGAAATTGACATAAATAGCGGACTACCTTCTTATGATATGGTTGGCTTGCCAGATACAGCGATAAAAGAAAGTAGGGAAAGAATACGTTCTGCAATAAAAAACAGCGGGCTAAATTATCCAGTAAAACGAATTACTATTAATTTAGCACCTGCTGATTTAAAAAAGGAAGGACCAGTTTTTGACCTAGCAATTGCTGTAGGAATACTTGCAGCATCTGAACAAATAATTAGTTATAAATACAAAGACTACATTATTTTGGGTGAGTTATCACTAGATGGCAGTGTAAGGCATATCAATGGTATGTTGCCTACCTTAATTGCAGGGTTAGAGTGTGGTTATAACAAATTTATCATTCCTAAAGCAAATGAAAAAGAGGCTAGTTATTTAAATAACGCAGAGTGTTATGCTGTAAATTCATTATCTGAAGTAGTTAAGTTTTTGTCTGGTATACAAGACATTCCACAAACAGTATGTACAGAATACTACATTAATGAACAGGTTAATAAATTTAATTTGGATTTTGCAGATGTAAAAGGTCAATTTATGGCAAAACGTGCACTTGAAATAAGTGTGTCTGGCGGTCATAATATACTTATGATAGGCCCTCCAGGTGCTGGCAAAACAATGCTTGCAAAATGTGTGCCAACAATTATGCCTAACATGACTTTTGAAGAGGCAATTGAAGTAACAAAAATTCATAGTATTGCAGGTACACTTGACCAAACACAAGGTATAGTAAAAACTAGACCATTCCGTTCCCCACATCATACGGCAACAGTCCCATCACTTACTGGTGGTGGTGCAAATTGTAAACCAGGTGAGATAAGTCTTGCTCATAACGGAGTATTATTTTTGGACGAAATGCCAGAGTATTCTCGCAAAACTCTTGAAACTTTAAGGCAACCCTTAGAAGATGGTACAGTAGTAATATCTAGGGCAAAAATGACTTTAGAATATCCATGTCACTTTATGTTGGTTGCAAGTATGAATCCTTGTCCATGTGGTAATTTTGGCTCATCTAATCCTTGCAAATGTTCACCAAATGAAATACATAGATATGTAAATAAATTATCTGGCCCACTTTTGGACAGAATAGATTTACAAGTTGAAGTTGATAGTGTTAGTTATGACGATTTACGTTCTAAAGTAAAGGCAGAACCTAGTGCCGTAATTAAACAAAGGGTAGAAGCAGCAAGAGAAATTCAACGTGAAAGATTTAAAGGTACAAAAATATTTACCAATTCAGAAATGACAAATGCTATGCTAGAAGAGTTTTGTGTGATATCAAAGCAGTCAGAGCAACTTATGGAACTTGCTTTTGATAAATTAAGATTATCTGGAAGAGCAAATGCTAGAATACTTAAAGTTGCAAGAACTATTGCCGATTTAGATGGTGAAAAAAATATTGAACCAAGGCATATAGCAGAGGCTATTCAGTATAGGTCATTAGATAGAAAGTATTGGGAATAAAATAGGACTTAAGGAGTTTTATGTATAACGATAATGAACGTGCGCTGATATGGCTTAATAATTTCGTTAATATTTCTACTAAAAAGAAATTAGCCTTACTTGATTTGTTTGATTCACCTTATGAAATGTTTGAAGAATTTTTAAATTATAGTGAAGAAATAACAAATATAGTAGGGATAAACAATTATAAATTAATGTCACAAAATATTAATGAATTATATGTTGATAATCTAATTAACTCATTAATGATTAAAAATGTCAGTGTTATTACAAAAGAAAGTGCTGATTATCCTGATAAATTATTAGATGCACTAACTGACCCGCCAATTGTATTGTACTATAAAGGTGATAAGTCATTATTAAAAAATCCTTGCATAGCAATTGTTGGTGCAAGAAAAATTACTAGATATGGCAAAGATGTTACCGAAAAATTTAGTAGAGAGTTAACTTTAAACGGATTTTGCATTATTAGCGGTTTAGCAAGAGGTGTTGACACTGTCGCTCATTCAGAATGTATTGCAAATGAAGGAAAAACAATTGCAGTGTTAGGTTCTGGTATAGATGTAATTTATCCTAAGGAAAATAAAGAGTTATATAAAGCAATTGAAAATAACGGCTTAATATTATCTGAATATCCTTTAGGAGTTGAACCATTACCATACAATTTCCCTCAAAGAAACCGAATTATAAGCGGGCTTGCAGATGGAGTATTGATTACTGAGGCAGGGGAAAAATCTGGCTCAATAATTACAGCAAATTTAGCACTAGATATGGGCAAAGAGATTTATGCCGTGCCTGGCAGTATATATTCAGAACAAAGTCAAGGCACAAATAATTTAATAAAAACAAGTAATAATGTTATGATGACTACTTGTGTAAATGATATTTTAAAGCATTTTAATATAAAAGAGAGGAGTATTGTTACAGATTCCATACAACTTGATTTTGTACAGCAGTCTATTGTAAATGAACTAGCAGGTGGAATGTTACATATTGAAGAAATTATCAATAGGACAAACTTGGATATTGGTTCATTATTTGCAATACTACAAGGTTTAAAAAATGCAAAAATAATTAGACAATTACCAGGTAATTATTACGAATTACAACCAAATTAAAAGGAGAGTTTAATGGATTTAGTTATTGTTGAGTCACCTTCAAAATCAAAAACTATAAGTAAATATTTAGGTTCTGGCTACAAAGTATTAGCATCAGGCGGACATGTACGCGACTTGCCAGCAGATAAACTTGGTGTTAATGTTCATAGAAATTTTGAACCAGAATATGAGGTGTACCCACAAAAAGAAAATACAATAAAACAATTAAAGAAAGAAATTAAAAATTGTGAAAAAATATATCTTGCAACCGACCCCGACCGTGAGGGTGAGGCTATATCTTGGCATTTAAAAGATATTTTGGATATTAAAGAGGACAATGTTCGTATTGTTTTTAATGAAATTACTAAAAAAGCAGTTAATAAAGCAATTGAAAGTCCAAGAGAAATTGACTTGAATTTAGTTAATTCACAACAGGCAAGACGAGTTTTGGATAGACTTGTTGGTTATTTAATTTCTCCAGTATTATCTAAAAAAATACAAAAAGGACTATCTGCAGGTAGAGTACAGTCTGTTGCTCTTCGTATGATTTGCGATAAAGAACGTGAAATTTTGGCATTTAAACCAGAAGAATACTGGAATATTTTTGCAAATATCTCTGTAGATGGCAAGGCATATTATAAGGCACAATTTAATGATATAAATGGCAAAAAACGCAAAATAAATAATGAAGAAGATGCCACTAAGGTAGAAAATGAATCAAAATTAGGCAATTGGTATGTAAGCAATGTAAAAAGAGCAAAAAGTTTTTCAAAACCAAATCCTCCATTTACAACTTCTACACTGCAACAAGATGCAGTAAATAAATTGAATTTTTCTGCAAGTGGTGTTATGAAAATTGCGCAACAACTATACGAAGGTGTAAATATTAAAGATGATGGCTTACATGCTTTAGTTACTTATATTCGTACAGATAGTGTAAGAATTAGTGACGATGCTTTAAATATGGCAAAAGATTTTATAAACAAAAATTTTGGTGCAGAATATTATCCTAAAAAAGCAAATGTTTATACAACTAAATCAAATGCTCAAGATGCGCACGAAGCAATAAGACCAATTAATCTTGACTATACACCAGAGTATTTGAAAGGCAAAATAGAAAATGACCAATGGAAGTTGTACAAATTGATTTATGACAGATTTTTGGCATCTCAAATGGTACCTGCTGAGTACAATACTTTGACTGTAAATATTACAAGCGAATATAACGATACCAAATATGGTTATTTGCTAAAAGGTAAAACATTAGTATTTGCAGGATTTACTAAAGTTTACACTATGTCAAAAGATGATGATGAAGAGGATATTACAAATAGTTTGCCAAACTTTAACGAAAACGACAAACTTATCTTAAAAGAAGTTATTAAAGAACAAAAATTTACAAAACCTCCACTAAGATATACAGATAGTACTATTGTAAAAGCAATGGAGGAAAATGGAATTGGTAGACCTTCTACTTACGCATCAATTATTAGTGTAATTTATAAGCGTCAATATATAGAAAAAGAAGGTAAGTATATGAAACCTACTGAATTAGGTTTTGTAGTATGTGACCAACTTGTAAAATATTTTCCTAATATTATGGATACTAAATTTACTGCAGATATGGAAAGTCAGTTGGATATAGTTGCAGATGGTGAAGTTGACTGGCATAAAATAATCAATGATTTTTACCCTGGATTTTTAAA
This sequence comes from uncultured Christensenella sp., assembly GCA_910577795.1. Classification (GTDB taxonomy): domain Bacteria; phylum Bacillota; class Clostridia; order Christensenellales; family UBA3700; genus MGBC100798. The sequence continues at coordinate 35,572 of CAJTNW010000014.1, read as the reverse complement.
GAATTTAGAGAAAGCCAATGATGGACAAAGGGTTAAAATTGAGCCAATTATGACAGATATTCCTTGTCCTGAATGTGGTAAACCTATGGTTATACGTGACGGAAAATATGGTAAGTTTTTAGGTTGCTCCGATTATCCTAATTGCAAAAAAATTATGCCTTTTAATGATAATCCAAAAGATAGCACTGAAGATGGTGAAAAAGAAGAAATTTTATGTCCTGACTGCGGTAAGCCTATGGTATTAAAAAATAGCAAATATGGCAAATTTTATGGCTGTAGCGGTTACCCAGAATGTAACAAAATTTTAAGGATTAACGAAGTTAAAAAATTAAAAAATGCTGATAGTAGCGAAAACCATTCTGAAGAAGTTATGGAAAATACAATTTTTTATAATGGCAGCAATTTTGATAACGAAATTAATAATGCAGAAAAAGAATTACTAGATAATAAAGAAAATTTAAGCACAGAAAACAAGACTGAATATGAAGATATTATTTGCGAAAACTGCGGTGCTAAAATGATTGTTAAAAATGGCAGATATGGCGAATTTTATGCTTGTCCTAATTATCCAAAATGCAAAAATATTATTCCTATAAAAAAGAAAAAAAATTGATTTTGGATATATATTAAATTATAATTTACTAAACTAAACAGGTATATATGGAAATAAGAGTTATTGGTGGCGGGTTAGCAGGCTCAGAGGCATGTTATCAGTTACTTAAAAGAGGATATAAAGTTAAACTATACGAAATGCGAAAAATAAAGCAAACTCCTTGTCACCAAACCAGTGATTTATGCGAACTTGTTTGTAGTAATAGCCTTAAAAGTATGGAAACTTCTACTGCAAGCGGTACATTAAAAGCAGAATTACAAAGTTTAGACTCACTGCTTTTAAAATGTGCTGAAAAAGCAAGAGTTCCATCAGGCGGAGCACTAGCAGTTAACAGAAAAGAGTTTTCTTGTTATGTTGAAGAAGAATTAAATAAATTTTCAAACTTTGAGCGAATTGATAAAGAATATACACAAATAGATAGTACAATACCTACAATAGTAGCAACTGGACCTTTAACATCAGATTTACTTGCAGAAAATATTGCAAAACTAATAGGAAATAGTGACAATTTACATTTTTACGATGCTGTAGCGCCAATTATTAGCGGTGATAGCCTTGATTATGATAAATTGTTTTTTGCAAATAGATATGACAAAGGTGAAGAATCCGACTATTTAAATTGTGGAATGAATAAGCAAGAGTACATTAATTTTTATAACGAACTTGTAAATGGCAAAGTAGCAAATCTGCATAATTTTGAAAAAGGTGAAATTTTTGAGTCTTGTATGCCTATAGAAGTAATGGCAAAAAGAGGTGCAGATACTATTAGATATGGTATGATGAAACCTATAGGAATAACTAATCCAAAAACAGGTGAACGTTATTATGCAGTTGTACAATTACGCAAAGAAAATGTGGAAGGTAGTGCTTATAATCTTGTTGGATTTCAAACAAATCTAACTTTTCCAGAACAAAAACGTATATTTAGCATGTTGCCTGGACTTGAAAATGCTGAATTTTTAAGATATGGTGTTATACACAGAAATACTTTTTTAAACTCGCCTGAACATTTAGACTGTTATTTTAATTTAAAAAACTATAAAAACATTTATTTTGCAGGACAAATTACAGGTGTTGAAGGGTATGTTGAAAGTATAATGAGTGGTTTAATTGCAAGCATAAATCTTCATGCAGATATTACCAACACTTGCAAATATTTAGCACCAAGCACAACTATTACAGGTAGTTTACAAAGGCATATATCAACTAAAAATATCGATTTTCAGCCTATGAATGCAAACTTTGGCATATTGCCACCACATGACAATTTAATTAGAGATAAAAAATTAAGAAAAATTGCTTATTATGAAAGAGCAATTAATGATATAAAAGAATACAACAAAAATTTTGTATTGTAAATAAAGTATTAAATTTACATAAAAGGAGAGAGATATGGGAAATTTGATGGGTACTACAATTTGTGCTGTACAAAAAGATGGCAAAATTGCAGTCGCAGGCGATGGACAAGTTACTTTAAGTGAGAGTGTAATTTTTAAGTCAACCGCAAAAAAAGTAAAAAGAATATTTGATAATAAAGTAGTAATTGGCTTTGCTGGGTCAGTTGCAGATGCTTTTTCATTATCTGAAAAATTTGAAAGTATGTTAAATAAATATAGTGGCAATTTAATGAGGTCTGCAGTAGAACTTGCTGAACTTTGGAGAAGTGATAAAATGCCAAGAAAGTTAGAAGCAATGATGATAGTAGCAGATAGAGAAAATTTGTACATTGTAAGCGGTCAAGGTGATGTTATAGAGCCAGATGGCGGTGTTTGTGCTATTGGTAGTGGCGGTAATTATGCTTTAGCAGCAGCACGTGCTATGATTAAAGAAACAAACCTATCTGCTGAAGAAATTGCAAAAAAAGCCTTACTTATTGCAAGTGAACTATGCGTGTTCACAAATGATAATATAACAGTGGAGGTAGTGTAATATGCAATTGACACCAAGAGAAATAGTAAAAGAATTAGATAGATATATTATAGGTCAAACTGATGCTAAAAAAGCAGTTGCAGTTGCACTTAGAAATCGTTATAGAAGAAATTTATTGCCTGAACATTTAAAAGAAGAAATAACACCAAAAAACATTATTATGAAAGGACCTACTGGTGTTGGTAAAACAGAAATTGCAAGAAGACTTGCTAAAATTGTAAAAGCACCTTTTGTTAAAGTTGAGGCTACAAAGTTTACTGAAGTTGGTTATGTTGGCCGTGATGTTGAATCTATGATTAGAGATTTGGTTGAGGTTTCAGTAAGACTTGTTAAAGAAGAAAAAGTAAAAGAAGTTGAGGCAAAAGCAAGCGACAGAGTATACAAAAAACTTGCTAAAGCACTATGTCCTATTAAAAAATCTTTGTTCCCAGAAATGGATGAAAAGGAATTAACTGCAAAATTACTTGCTGATTTAAAAGAAGGCAAACATAAAGACATTGTAGTAGAAATGGAATTGCCTCAAGCACCAAAAAATATACAACTTGCACCAGGCTCTGGAATAGAGGTTAGTATTGGCGATATTTTTGGTGGAATGATGCCACAAAAAACCAAGAAGAAATCTGTTACAATTGAAGAAGCATACAAAGCCTTGATGGAAGTTGAAAGTGAAAAACTTATTGACGAAGACAATGTTAATGCAGAAGCAATTAGACGTGCAGAAAATGAAGGAATAATCTTTGTTGACGAAATTGACAAAATTGCGGCAAAAGCAAACAATGGTCAAGATGTATCACGCGAAGGTGTACAAAGAGACATTTTGCCTATAGTTGAAGGTAGTACTGTAAGCACTAAATATGGTCAAATTAGAACAGATTACATTTTATTTATTGCAGCAGGTGCTTTCCATATAGCAAGTGTTGACGATTTAATCCCTGAATTGCAAGGTAGATTCCCAATTAAAGTAACTCTTGATAACTTGTCTGAAAGTGATTTTATTGAAATATTAAAATCAACTGATAATTCAATTTTAACTCAATATAAAGAATTATTAAAAACAGATAATGTAGACCTTGAGTTTAATGATGATGCAATTGAGGAAATAGCAAAAATAGCAGCAGCAGAAAATGAAAATAATGAAAATATTGGTGCAAGACGTCTTCACACAATTATGGAAAAATTATTACAAGAAATTTCATTTGAGGCGGGCGGATTAAACGAAGTTATTAAAATTAACATTAATCGTGAATATGTACTAAAAAATCTTGATAGTACAATAAAAACATTGAATTTGAAAAAATATATCTTATAATAAAAGAAGGTAAATATGATTAATATTCCAAAAGGAACAAAAGATGTCATACCTAATGAGAGTTATAAATGGCATTATATTGAAAATGTTGTAAAATCAATTGCAGAAAATTTTTGCGTAAAAGAAATAAGAACTCCAACATTTGAACATACTGAATTGTTTTTACGTGGTGTTGGAGACACTACTGACATAGTAAATAAAGAAATGTATACATTTTTAGATAAAGGTGATAGAAGTATTACCTTAAAGCCCGAAGGTACTGCAGGAGTTGCAAGAGCATTTATCGAAAACTCATTGTTCAATATGCCTCAGCCTACAAAAATGTACTACATTACTCCGGTTTTCCGTTATGAAAGACCTCAAAATGGCAGATTAAGAGAGCATCATCAATTTGGTGTTGAGTACTTTGGTAGTGATAGTCCTATTGCAGATATAGAGGTTATGCTTATTGCTAAAACTATATTTGATAAATTGGGTGTAAAAAATATCACACTAAATATCAATAGCATAGGTTGCCCAGAGTGCAGAAAAAAATATAATGCTGCTTTAAAAGACTTTTTAAAGAATAATTTTGATAACTTATGTGCAACTTGCCGTGATAGATTTGATAAAAATCCTTTAAGAATACTAGACTGTAAAGAAGATAAGTGCAAAGTATTGCTAAAAGATGCACCAAAAGTGCTTGACTATCTTTGTGAAGACTGTTTAAATCACCATAAAGCAGTGTGTGACGGCTTGGATAATTTAGGAATTGATTATATTATTAATCCTCAAATAGTAAGAGGTCTTGATTATTACACAAGAACAGTGTTTGAGTTTGTTAGCAATAATGTAGGTGCTCAAGGCACAATTTGCGGTGGAGGCAGGTACAATAATCTTGTAGAAGAAGTAGGTGGCAATTCTTGTCCAGCAGTTGGCTTTGGTATGGGAATAGAAAGATTAATACTTATGCTAGAAAATCTTAATCTACCTTGTGGCGAAGAGCAAAAAGTTGATATTTATATTGCTACGCTAACTCAAGACGCAGTAGGCATATCATTAAAACTTGCTGATTATTTTAGAAAGCAAAACTTTAAAGTTGAACAAGACTTAATGATGCGTAGTGCTAAAGCACAAATGAAATACGCAAATAAAATTGGTGCAAAATTTGTAATTATTATAGGGGAAGATGAATTAAAAACAAATAGTTTGATATTAAAAAATATGCAAACTGGAGAAAATAATATGATGCCAATTGATGGTATACAACTGGCAACACAAATATTAAAGGAAGGTAAATAGTTATGGCTGAATTAATTGGTGGATACAAACGTACTAAACTATGTGGAGAATTTAGAAAAACTGATATAGATAAGCAAGTTGTTTGTATGGGATTTGTTGCAAAATATCGTAACCTTGGCAATTTAATTTTTATTGACGTACGCGATAGAAGTGGCATTGTACAAGTATCTTTTGATGATAGTACATCTACTGATATTTTTGAAAAAGCAACAAAATTGCGTAACGAATATGTTGTTTGCATAAAAGGTACAGTACGTTCAAGAGGTAGTAATATAAACAAAAATTTACCTACTGGAGAAATTGAAATTATTGCTGAAGATTTAAAAATATTAAATGAGGCTGAAGTTACACCTTTTGTTATAAGTGACGATGCAAAAGTTGGAGATGTTACAAGATTAAAATACAGATATCTTGACTTGCGTAGACCAACTTTGCAAAATATCTTAATGACAAGAAGCAAAATTACAAAAATTACTCGTGATTATCTTGATTCTAAAGGCTTTTTAGATATTGAAACACCTTTTTTGGGTAAATCTACTCCAGAGGGTGCAAGAGACTATTTAGTTCCATCAAGAATACATCCTGGTGAGTTTTATGCTTTGCCTCAGTCACCACAATTGTTTAAACAATTGTTAATGATAGCAGGCTTTGATAGATATTATCAAATTGCAAGATGCTTCCGTGACGAAGACTTAAGAGCAAATAGACAACCTGAATTTTCTCAAATAGACTTGGAAATGAGTTATGTAGAAAAAGATGAAGATGTTATGGAAATAGCAGAAGGCTTAATTTGTGAAATATTTAATCAATGTTTAGGTATGGACTTAAAAGTTGGTAGTTTCCGTAAAATTCCTTATGCAGAGGCTATGGAAAACTATGGTAGTGATAAACCTGATACTAGATTTGATTTAAAAATTAAAAATCTATCTGATGCTGTAAAAGACTGTGAATTTAGTGTATTTGCAAACGTTATAAAAGAAAGTGGCAGTGTAAGAGGTATTAATGCAAAAGGACTTGCAAACTTAACTAGAAAACAAATTGATGCTCTTGGCGAATTTGTAAAAGGTTATGGTGTAAAAGGACTTGCATGGGTTGCTCTAAAACCAGAAGGCACAACCTCTTCATTTGCTAAATTTATGACTGAAGAGCAAATGAACAATATTTATAGTGTAATGGGCGCAGAACAAGGCGACTTAATACTTATAATTGCAGACAAAACAAAATTAGTTTTGGATACTTTAGGTGGCTTAAGATGCCATATTGCAGATAGTTATAATCTTTATGACAAATCACAATATGACTTTTTATGGGTTACTGACTTCCCACTATTAGAGTATGACGAGGAAGAGGGCAGATATGTTGCTGTACACCATCCATTTACTTCAGTAAAAGCAGAAGATATCCCTTTGCTAGATACTGACCCTGGTAAGGCAAGAGCAAATGCTTATGACTTTGTTATAAACGGACAAGAGGCTGGCGGTGGCTCAATTCGTATTCACAATGTAAAAATGCAAGAAAAAATGTTTACTATGCTTGGCATGACTGAAGAAGATATCAAAAACCGCTTTGGTTTCTTTGTAGATGCTTTCAAATATGGTGCACCACCTCATGGCGGACTTGCTTTTGGTTTGGATAGATTAGTTATGTTGGTTACTGGTACAGATAATATTAAAGACGTTATTGCTTTCCCTAAAGTGCAAAACGCATCTTGTTTAATGTCAGAAGCACCAAGTCCAGTTGACGATATTCAATTAAAAGAACTTTTCCTTGAAATAAACAAACCAGAAAATTAATAAAAGTTAAATGGTAATAATATGGCAGATATATTTGACAGAACAAAGTTGCTTATAGGTGATAACGGCTTACAAAAATTAAAAAGCAGCAATATTTTAGTTGTTGGTGTTGGTGGTGTTGGCGGTTATGCCTTAGAAATTTTGACTAGAAGTGGAGTGGGTAATTTTACTATTGTTGATGGGGATAATGTAGATATTACTAATATAAACCGCCAAATAATTGCCACACATTCAAGTATTGGTAAACCTAAAGTTGAAGTTTTTGATAGTAGAATGAAAGATATTAATCCTAATGTAAATGTTAGGGCATTAAATCTTCGTTTTAATAAGGAAAGTTGTGATTTAATTTTTGATAGACATTACGATTATGTAATTGATGCTATTGATAGTGTTCAGGACAAATTATTGTTAATTTTAACTGCAAAACAAAAAAAATTAAATATAATTAGCGCTATGGGGGCCGGCAATAAACTTGAAATGACAGAATTTGAAGTAGTGGATATTTTTAAAACTAAAAATGACAAACTTGCAAAAAAAATGAGAAAACTTTTAAAAGATAATGGAATTACTAGTCTTAATACAGTAACAAACAATGCAATACCTATTCAAACTGATAGTAATGTAATAGGCAGTATATCATATATGCCACCACTTGCAGGTATAAAACTAGGTGGATATGTAATACAACAATTAATAAAATAATTGCTTTTTAGCATAAAATAAAAAAATATAAACAGAGGTACAAATTATGATGGATTTATCAATTATTAAGAAAAATGACCCAGAATTATACGAATGTATGATAAAAGAGTTAGAAAGACAAAGAGGCAATATTGAACTTATTGCTAGCGAAAATATTGTAAGCACAACTGTACTTGCAGCAGCAGGAACTCATTTTACAAACAAATATGCAGAAGGTCTACCAGGAAAAAGATTTTATGGTGGTTGCGTACATGTAGATGAGGCAGAAAATCTAGCAATTGAACGTGCAAAACAATTGTTTGGTGCTGATAGTGCAAATGTACAACCTCATAGTGGTGCTGAGGCAAATTTGGCAGTATTTTTTGCTTTGTTAGAGCCTGGTGATACTGTTATGGGCATGAATTTAGCACATGGTGGTCACTTATCTCATGGTAGCCCAGCAAACATTAGTGGTAAATACTTTAATATTGTACCTTATGGTGTAAATAAAGATACTGGAAGAATTGACTATGAAGAATTGGAAAAAATTGCTTTAGAGAGCAAACCAAAACTTATTATAGCAGGCGCAAGTGCATATCCTAGAGCAATTGACTTTGCTAAATTTCGTGAAATATGCGACAAAGTTGGTGCAATTTTTATGGTTGATATGGCACATATTGCTGGTTTAATAGCCGCTGGTTGTCATGAAAATCCAGTTAAATATGCTGATGTTGTAACTACAACTACTCACAAAACTTTAAGAGGTCCTAGAGGTGGCTTAATTTTGTGCAAGGAAGAATATGCTAAAGCAATTAATAAAGCAGTCTTCCCAGGTATTCAAGGCGGTCCATTAGAGCATATCATTGCAGCAAAAGCAGTTGCACTAAAAGAGGCTATGAGTGACGAATTTGTTGCTTATCAACAACAAGTAGTAAAAAATGCAAAAGTTTTGGCAAAAGTTTTATCTAATAGAGGTATTAATTTGGTTAGTGGTGGCACTGATAACCACTTGATTTTGCTTGACTTAACTGATAATAACATTACTGGTAAGGAACTAGAATTTTTGCTTGACGAAGCACACATTACTGTTAATAAAAATGCAATTCCATTTGATACACGTTCTCCATTTATCACTTCAGGTATAAGAGTTGGTACTCCTGCAGTTACTACAAGAGGAATGAAAGAGGCAGAAATGGAAATTATTGCAAATTGCATAGCAGACGTTATTGAACAAAAGGAAAATGCTATTCCTAAAGTATCAAAAATCATAGGTGAATTATGCAAAAAATTCCCACTATATGAAAATGATATTATCTAGTTATTGATTAGTAATTAGGTTTATACAGATGAATAAAATAGTCTGTATTAATAAAGTTAGATATTCGTTATTGATAAATAGTAAAATTAATTAAAAAATTTAAAAAAAACTATTGACATACAAAAAAAATAGGTATATAATTACTTACAAGGAAGAGTTGGAGAGGACTTATGAAAAATATTATTAGTGTAAACTTTTATTATTTTTACTTTAACGTTGATAAAATTTTATCAAGGTCGCTTTAGCCTTACTTAAATTTATTTTTAATTTAAAATTTTTAGCGACCTATAAAGTAGGTCGCTTTTTTTAAGGAGTTTTTTATGATTATCATTTTAAAAGATGGAGCAAAACAAGAGCAAATTAAATCATTAGTACAAAATATTACTAATCGTGGTTTAACAGTGCACGAAAGTATTGGTAGTCAGTCACATATTTTAGGTGTTATTGGTGATACATCAAGAGTAGATACACAAACAATAATCAACTTAGAATGTGTTAGTGACGTAAAACGTGTTAGTGAGCCTTACAAGGCTGTTAATAGGAAATTTCACCCAGAGGACACTATTGTAAATGTAAGTGGCAGAAAAATTGGTGAAGGCTACTTCAATATGATAGCAGGTCCTTGTTCAGTTGAGTCAGAAGAGCAGATAATTGAAGTTGCAAAGCGAGTTAAGGCAAGTGGTGCATCTATGCTTAGAGGTGGTGCATATAAGCCTAGAACTTCGCCTTACGCATTCCAAGGACTAAAACAAGAGGGTATTAAGTTATTACTTGCAGCAAAAAAAGAAACTGGTCTTCCTATAGTTACAGAACTTACTAACATAACAAATTTAAAATATTTTGATGAAGTGGATGTTATTCAAGTTGGTGCAAGAAATATGCAAAATTTTGATATGTTATATGAACTAGGACATTCCAATAAGCCTATTTTATTAAAACGTGGTTTATCTAGTACTATTGAAGAATGGCTTATGAGTGCAGAATATATTATGAGTGGCGGTAATCAAAATGTGATTTTATGTGAACGTGGAATTAGAACTTATGAAACTGCAACACGTAATACATTTGACATAAGTGCAGTGCCAATTTTAAAAAGATTATCACATTTGCCAATAATTGTTGACCCAAGTCATGCTACAGGCAAAACTTGGCTTGTAGAGCCATTAGTAAGAGCAGCAATTGGTGCGGGTGCTGATGGTGCAATGATAGAAGTTCATAATAACCCAAGTTGTGCTTTGTGTGATGGAGCGCAGTCAATAACTCCAGATACATTTGATGAAATCATGAAAGACGTTAAAAAGAGAATACAATTTGAAGGAAAAATATTAGTATGAAAGTTGGCTTTATAGGAGTAGGTTTAATTGGCGGTTCTATGCTAAAAAGATTAAGCAAATGCGGTGTAGAATGTTTTGTTTATGACAAAAATAAAAGCATAATGGATTTAGCAATAAAGGAAAATAATGCCACTAAATTAGAAAACTTTGATAGTGTTGATATTTTATTATTAGCACTATCACCAAACAATACTCTAAAATTTATTGAAGAAAACCATTCAAAAATCGGCACTAAACTTGTTGCTGATGTTTGTGGTGTTAAAACATGCGTGAAAAGTATTGCAGAAAAATACAATATCAATTATTGTGGTTTGCACCCAATGGCAGGTAGAGAAGTTGGCGGTTACACTAATTCAAAAGAAAATCTTTTTAATGGTGCTAATATTGTGGTCACAACAAAAACTCCGCCTCAAATAATTTATGAAATTATACATTTATTGGGCTTTGGCAAAGTTGTTTACACAACTGCTGAGGAGCACGATAAAATTATTAGTTACACATCTCAATTATGTCATATTGTATCAAATACTTATGCAAAAAATCCTCAAGTTTACAATTGCGATGGTTTTACTGGCGGTAGTTTTGAGGACTTAACTAGAGTTGGCAAAATGGATAGCGAACTATGGACACAATTGTTTGATAAAAACAGAGAAAATTTAATTAGTGATATTAATACTATTATTGTAGAACTTCAAAAATATTGCGATGCTTTAAAAAGCAATGATAATGTTGCACTAAAAAATTTAATTGAAGAAGGCAGCACTATTTTAAATAATAGGACAAAAAATTAATTTTATTTGTAACCTAATATAAAACTTATTATTTTTATTAATATTGACAAAACTTATAAAATATATTAAAATGTATATAGAAGTATAAAAGAGGTTACTATGAAAAAAAGTATAATTTTAGTTATTGCAGTACTTTTAGTATTAGTATCTGTGTTAGCAGGTTGTTCATCAATAAAAAGCGATACAGTGTATAATACTCAAACAATTTGGGATAACACAAAAAACAAAGAAGCAACTGATACTATAACAATTACTAAATTTAGTTTAGCAGAAATTTTTATTATTGAAAAAGCAAAATTTACTCTTGACAGAAAGTTTGAAGATGGCAATACTAATATTAATTTAACACTAGACGAATTTATTGCAAAACCAATATCAAAAAATGCTGAACCTTTACTAAATATCGTTTTAAAATCATTAAAATCTGAATTAAACATTGATTTAACTATTGAAGATATTAATGGTATTTTAGCAAGTGTAGAAGAATTAAACATTAATATTACTTTATCTAGTGATAATAAGAAGTTGGATTATAATATCAATACAAAAATTGGCTATAAATCCCCTTCATACAATGTTGATAAAAAAGGCAGTGAAGTTATTAACACAGATGGTGCTCAAGGTAACATAATTAAAGAATGTATAAATATGTTATTAAGTCACTTTTCTTCCATATTTGAACCTACAAAAGAAGGTGCAGTTTTTAATACAACCAATATAAATAAAATTATTGGCTCAACATTAACAGCACAAGATAAAAGTAATATTTACAAAATTATGGGTGTTAGTTACAGCGAATTATTAAGCAAAAAAACAGTAGTTAATAGTTCAAAAAACTCTTGTTATATTAGCAAAAATTTTATTAAAAAAATGGATATTGATTACAATAAAATTCAATTTATGTACAATAAATCACAATTAATAGATGTTGTAATAAAAGCAATACCAATTTTAAGTCCAGAAAATGCAAATTTAGTTTCAGCAGTAAAACCAATTTTAAATAATGTAATTAAAGAAATCACTGTAGGACAGTCTTGTATAGAAATTGCAAAACTAAATATTAAATCAACTTACAAATTAAATAAATAAGTCACTTTAAAAGTGACTTTTTTTATATTACAATTTTAATTTTACTCATTATTTTGTATAAATATTAAAGTTTATTTTAAACTAATTGTATAAGGAGTAAAATTATGAAAAAAATACTAGTATTAATATTGTCATTGTTACTTATTTTTATTTTTGCAGGCTGTAATAAAGACGTTTCTGCTGAGCAAATAACCAATGACACAAAAGAGGCATGGGATAATTCAACTCAAAATGAAACTGTTGAACAATTAAGTTTTAAAAACTTAAGTATTGGCGGTATAGTAAAAATTGATAATTTAGTTTTTGATATAGAAAAAAAGTTTAAAGATAACAAATTATTTTTAAATATAGAAACAAGAAAAAATATGGCAATTAAAATTGACGAAAATGTTAAAGGGATAATTGACATGGTGCTTGATTATAAAAAATTAGAAGGTAACCTAAAAGTTAAACATTTGGAACAAGCATGGTCAAAGGTTGGATTAAGAGCCAATTTTGAAATAGACAACAATAGTGTAAAAGGTAGTGTAGATATATTAAATGTTAAGGATATGTTTAAGGAAAATTTAGCAAAACCAATTCACTATGACATTAACATTGATAATCTATCTAAAAATGAAGAATATCGTAAGACTATTTGTGCCTTAAAATGTCACCCAGTATCAACTTTCTTCCCAAAAAACAATGGTAATTTTAACATATCAAAAGAAACACCTGTTACTTTTGATTCGAAAGATATATGTAGTTTAACAGACTCGTTTATTTGCAAAAATTGTGATAAAAAAATAAACGAATCAGAGTTTACTTTAAAACACATTTTATTTGATACTTTTTCTGACACTAAGGCGGAAAATATAATTAACAATGTTATTAAATTAGAAAACCCAACTGCTAAATTTAAACTGGGTAGTATAGATGGTAAAAAATATATTGATAGTATGAATGTAAAATCAAAAATTAAAGTAAATATTAGTAAAAGTCAGTTGGAAATTACAGCAAAAGATTTAGCAACAGTTTATAAAAACGAAAAATTATCTGATATTTACAGAAGTATAATAAGCATTTTAAACTACGATACAGCATTAATAGAAGGCGATATGGATTATTTTGTAACTAATCGTATTATAAAATAATAACAAAAAACTGGCAATTGCCAGTTTTTTTACTTACAACAATTGCAAAAATTATATGTGTATGCTATACTAAATCAAGAGGTTAAAATGAACGGCATAATAATTGTTAATGCTTATGCAAAAAGCAAAACAGAACTTAATCAAGCACTAAGATTAAAAGAAGAATTAGAAAATCTAGGTTCAAATATACAAATAATACCTACTGATAAATTGTCCGTAATCATTAGTGACGGGGCTATTGTAAATGACCTTGTTAATATTGATTTTTGTATATATTTGGATAAAGATAAGCATTTATTAGAAAAATTAGAAAAACTTAATATCAAACTTTTTAATAAGGCAAGTGCAATTGAAATATGTGATGACAAACTTTTAACACATATTATGCTTAGTAACAACAATATCCCTATGCCAAAAACAATTGGTGGAGTACTTTGTTATTATCCTGATGCTAAAGTTAAAAAATCAATATTAGACAAAGTAGAAAAAGAATTATCTTATCCTATTATTATAAAAGAATGTTATGGTTCTTGCGGAAAAAGTGTATATCTTGCAAAAAACAGATTAGAATTAGAACAAATTGCTGACAATGTAAAATTAAAACCACACATTTTTCAGGAATTTATAAAGGAAAGCAGTGGCACAGACACACGAGTTATTGTAATTGGTGGCAAATGTATAGGTGCAATGTGTAGACAAAATACTAATGATTTTCGCTCTAATATTGAATTAGGTGGAAATGGTTTTAAAGCACAATTAACTAATGAGCAAATTACCTTATGTCAAAGAGTTGCCAAAACATTAAATTTAGATTATTGCGGTATTGATTTGCTTACAAATAAAAATAATCAACCTTTAGTATGCGAAGTTAATTCCAATGCCTTTTTTGGAATGTTTGAGAGCATAACTAAAATAAATGTTGCTAAATTATATAGCCAATATATAATTGAAAAAGTAAATAATCAATAACAAAGTCCACTTATAATATGTGGACTTTTTTATTTAGTCAAATTTAATCAAAACTGTTTAACCATTCTGAAGTTTGTTTTCTTGAATTAAAAATTAGATATGGTACATTGCTATTTTTTAAAATTTCTAAAAATTCAGGTCTAACATTGTCATTATAACTTTTTATCCAGTCAATAAATTCTTCATCGGCTTGTTCCGGGCACCCTTCAGTCATATCTGGTCTTGTTTTGCCTTTATACTTTTTAACTCTTTCAAACACACTTTGCAAACATAAATCAGTAGAATAATCAAGAAAAATACACAAATCTGCATAACTTAATCTAGTTTTAAAAGTCCTAGTAAAATTTCCATCAATAATCCATTTTTCTTTTTGTAATTCCTCAAGTAATTCCTTATCAAATTGGTCAGAATTTTTTTTCACCCAATTAGGTAACCAATATATTTTATCAAGATGCACAACAGGCAAAGCAAATTTTTCTCCCATTTGTCTTGCCAAAGTACTTTTGCCGCTACCACCGCAGCCTATAATTAATATTTTTTTATAATTAAATTTCATAAATTCCTCATTTTGCTATTCTTCATCAAATAATATGTGTTGCATTCGCTCTGGTTTATTTAAAAATAACTTGTATGTTTGATATATATTTGTATCTTGATAATCAATAACATTAAAATTATCATCAAGATTTAAAATTTCGCCATCACGATATGATAATAAAATAGGTGAGTGAGTAACAATAATAAATTGTGCCCCATTTTTGGCTAATTGGTCAATAATACAAAGCAATTTTATTTGATTATTTGGCGATAAAGCAGACTCTGGCTCATCTAGCAAATATAATCCGTCAGGATTAAATCTTTCAAAGATATTTAAAAATTCTTCGCCATGTGAGTGAGTGTGCATACTAGGTATATCACTAATATATTCATACGCATTTGCCATTGTATAAAAGGATTCTGCACGTAAAAAAAACTTTTTTCTTGGTATTCGTCCGCCTTTGTAAATTGTAATATAATTATTTAAATCTGAGGTACTATTAAAACTTTCAAAAGTCAAATTTCCAGAGCCTCCTTCTGGTGACAATTTCATACAAACGGCAAGTGCTTCAATAATAGTAGATTTACCTGTACCATTTTCACCAACAAAAAAAGTTACATTTTTATTCAATTTAATTTCATCTAAACTTTTAATAACAGGAATATTAAAAGGGTATATTTCAAAATTATCAATTTTATCCCTATTTAATTTTAAACCTTTAACAAATAGCAAATTCATATTTACCTCATTGTAACTTAAAATTATTGATTATGTGAGTGTTTATTTTTTATTTACAAAAAAATTATTAAATATTTTGCTAACAAATTTACCAAAGCAACGGCAAAATAAATTAAATGTAATACACATAACCCATTTAATATAAAAAACTTTTTGCATAAGTCTTGTGATTGCAAACTTAAATTTCAATTTTTTTATGTAATTTTTATAAATATTAATCTTACTTTTTGCAATTGATTTGGCACAAAACTCACCAGAATCAAGAGCATATCTCAAACCAGATAGTGTCAATGGGTCGCACGCACCTACGGCATCACCAACAAATAATATATTAGAATTGACAACAGGTTTTCGCATACCAATAGGTGTAAAAGCAGATTTTAGGTTAGCAGTAGAGTTTGAAAAATTTTGAGACTGCAAAAAATCTTCAAATATTTTTTTATAATCTTTTTTCTCTTTAAAAACATCTGTCATACCTACATTTGTTGTTCCGTTAAAAGAACTTACCCAAGTATAGCCACGACGAGTTATTCCAAAATGTATATCAATAGATTCTTGTCTTTCACTATCAAATGTCATTTGTAAAGCAATATTACATTTTTTATTTTTTTGATAACGACTGCCAAAACCACATGTTCCATCTGCAAAAATTAAATAATTGTATTTTAGTATAATTCCGCCAGAAATTGTTACAGCATTTTCTTTAATATTATGATTTGCGATTATGGTATTTTCTAAAATCTCTATACCTTTATTTTTTGCAAGTTTATAAAAATTGTAGTCTAATTCAACTCTATCTATTTTTTCGTTAGTATATAGGAATTTATTTGTAATATTTAAACAATTTTTATAATTATAAAATATATTAAAGTCTTTTATTAAAGAGTAGTGGCATTCTTCTATATCTAGTCCTATGTTTTTATAAGCATTCAAAGTTTTATTTGTAATATATCCAGCACAGCATTTATAGCGAGGAAATTGATATTTTTCTAAAACAATTACATCTTTCACTCCATTTTTTAATAAATTAAGTGCAGTAGATATCCCCGCAGGTCCAGCCCCCACAATTATAACATTGTATTTTTTATTTAATTTATTTTCTTCCATTATATCTCCAACATAATTACAATATAATGTATTTATTATATCACAAATTAAATTTAATTTCAATATACAAAAATAAAAATATCCGTAATTTAATATCACGGATATTATTGGTACTCCCGGCGGGAATCGAACCCACAAAGCCTCCTTAGGAGGGAGGTATTATATCCATTTAATTACGGAAGCATTATCAGTTTCTATAATTTATTAATTAATTTTAAATTACTATGTAATTGTACAATAGTTTTAATTAAATGTCAAACAATAGTGATTAACTAATTAAAATAATAAAAAAACATACAACTAATTTATATTATTTGATAAAAGTGATTTAGTATGGTATAATTAATTAAATAAATTATTAATAAAAGAGGGTAGTATGCAAACAAACGAAAGAAAAAATTTTTGTACTTGTGAAAAAATAAAATGTCCTTACCATCCTTTAAATCATAACCAAGGTTGTGATTTATGTGTTGAGAAAAATTTAAAGAAAGGTGAGATTCCTACTTGCTTTTTTAAATTAATTAATCAAGATACAAGTAATGTTAAAAAATTTACTATACAAGAATTTGTTGATTTTTATTTAGAAAATAAAAAAGATTAAAAATTTAGTTAACAAATTTAAAAGATATTTATTTATCAAAATTCTAAAATTATTATAAAAATATGCTTAAAATATAATTATTTTTATTTTTTTATTCTAATTTAACTATGATTTTATAATAATTTGAGTTTATTTTACACATTATGTATAACTTAGACAAATCTTAAAAGTAAAAAAAACGGCTAAATAATAGCCGTTTTTTTAATGGTGAGATTGACCTATAAGCCGAGTTCTGTATTTGATAATCATCTGTCTAGGATTATTGTTGCCAATAACCTCAAGCGATTGTCTGACCGGCGAGCAGCCGTAATGTCATTGTCTCTTGCATCGGACGGGGTTTACATAACCACTCAAGTCACCTTAAGTGTGGTGAGCTTTTACCTCGCCGTTCCACCCTTACATTATAAATAATGCGGTATATTTCTGTTGCACTTTCCTTGAAGTCGCCTTCACTGGTAATTAGCCAGCGTCCTGCTCTGTGATGCTCGGACTTTCCTCATATTAATGCGATTATCTGGTCAACTCTATTATTATAATATCATAAAACTATTATTTTTACAACAATATATGCAATAATTTTAAAAATCAAAACCATTCTTTCAGTTTTTCATACCCAATTACTATAAAATATTTTAATACAATTAATATTACTATCTATTTATTTAAAACTTAGTGCAGATAAGTATACATCCATTTAATTTGTAAATAATTGCTTTATGCGGAGGTAATTATGATTTACATTATTATTGGACTTGCTATACTTGTAATTATATTCGGGTATATGGCTTTAAAAATGAGATTAAATCACAAATTGATTACAAAAATGAGTGAGGATGATTTAAAATTAAACACTGCAAAACTAGCAGAGAAGTTACGTAATCCAAAGTCTTATGGACAGTCACCACAAATACTATCAAAAAGCAAAAAAATCAATAATATTTACAAACTCATTTCTGACAAAATTAAAAGAGATGAGGAAATTTATTTATACGAAAAATTGATTTATGAGAATTATCATAACATAATGTCACGTTTTAATAGCCAAAACTTTAAATACTTTGCTATACTTCCGCATAATTATGGCAAAGTAAGGATTATTTTGCTTGCTGAATATATTGTAAACAACACAGACTGCAATATTAATAAACAAAATATTAAAGCAATTGTTGATAAATTTAATGAATATACACCTTTATCAACAGATGAAGTATCCGCATTGCCACAGGCTTTGCTTTATGCTTTAGTTTGCAAAATAATTGACATTGCAAAAAAATCAAAATATTTGCAATATTATGAAAAAACAGCAAAAAAATTTGATTTTGCAAAAGAACTTGCAAATGTAGACGATTATTTGTATTTTAGAAGCAAATTTGGAAAATTAGAAAATGACAAAAAGCATATTGAAGATTATAGTGGTAATCTTGACAATATTCAATATATTTTTACTGAAAAATTGGCAAATGACTTTAGACTAACTGCAAATATAATTTCATCACTAAATTTTATTAAAAAAGAATTAGATGGTGTTTATTTGCTTACAATTAACCATACAAATTATTTGTTAGAGCAAGATGAACTATATAAATCTATGGATATAATAAGCAAAAATGACTATTTGAATATAATTGAAGAGGTTAGTAATAAGCATAAAATTGAAGAACAAACTGTAGTTAAAAAATTATTTGAATTGCAAGAGTCTACTGGCGAACATTTTGGTAAATATTTATTTGAAGAAAAAGAAACTTTAAAACATTACATTAATAGCAATGTAATTTTAACTTATAAAAAAGGTACAAAAATAAAAGAAAATTACTTTATTGCCGCAGTATGGTTAATTACTTTAGCGGTAACTGCTTTATTTGGCCTTTTAACTTCTTCTAACATTGCTGTAATGATAACAACAATTATAATATCGCCTTTCTTTTTGCTACCATTAATAAACAATTTATTAATTAATGCTTTATCAATTACATTAAAACAAAAGCCTACTCCAAAACTTGATTTACAAGTATTACCAGATAACGCAAAAACACTAGTGATTTTGCCTACTTTTATTGCAGACGAAAAGGGAGCAGATAGTGCAGTTCGCAAAATTAAAGAACTAGAGATGTCAAACAAAGGTAAAAATATATCTTTTGCTTTGCTAATAGACTATAAAAAAAGCAAAACAGAAAAAAATTCTTTTGATGACGATTTAAACAAGAGAATAAGTAGTAGATTAACTGGCTTATCAGATATAAATATTTTTGTTAGAAAAAGAACAAAACAAGGCAAATATTACACTGCATTTGAACGCAAACGTGGTGCAATACTAGATTTATGCGAACTTTTAATTACTGGAGATAAAGAAAAATTTGCTTATATTATGCAGGATAATATAGAAAAACCTACATTTATAGCAACTTTTGACGATGATAACTGTTTGCTACCAAACACCATACTAAATAGTGTTTGTAGAATGTTGCACCCATTAAACAAAAAATATGATTTAATGACATTTAAAACAAAATATGATTTATATTCTATGGATACTCTGTATGGCAAAAGATACTACTTTGACTGCGGATATTCAAGATATTTACCTACAAATTCTTTTTATTATAACTTTTTTGGTAAAGGAATATATTGCGGAAAAGGTATTTTTAGACTAGAATCTTACTACGCAAAATTGAATAATTTATTTCCTAAAAATAGGATATTAAGTCATGACATTATAGAAGGTAGTGTTTTAACAACTGGAGAGTTGCCAGAGGTTACCTTTGAAAATGCACCAAAAAGTATACCATCAGAAATATCAAGACATAATCGTTGGTTTAAAGGTGATTTATTGCTTGGTGGATTTATAAAAAAGAAGATTAAAAATGACGACAAGCAAATAAAAGAACTAAATAAATCTCCAATTTATAATCATATTATTTTATTAAACATTATGAATGGCTTTTCAAGACTAGGCTTGCTTGTAAGCCTGCTTATGTCAATGATAACAGGAAATATACTATTTGCAATACCATTTATTATTGGCTTTGGTGTAGATTATTTTGTTTGTATGCTAAGGACAATTGACGGCACAAGGCATAATATAAAGCCTATTTTTGTAATAA
>CAJTNW010000014.1:0-15234 GCA_910577795.1 uncultured Christensenella sp. | reverse complement strand
TATTATCAATAATAGGTGACATGATAATTTCATTTTTCACTTTGCCTTTATACGCAATAAACAATTTGATTGTTGCAATAGACACAATAATATCCAGAATTTCAACCTCTTCAAATAGATTAAACTGGACAACATTTAGTCAAAGTCAATCTCAAAGTGGTATAAATAATTATTGCAAATTTGTTGTAGTACAATGTCTTACAATGTTAATTTTAAGTATTGTTTTTATTAGCAATATTTACGTAGTCGGCTATAGTGCGATATTTATTGGTTTAATTTTGTCTTTGTATATTACTTCGGTAAAACAAAACGAAAAGCAAACAATTACTGATAGTGAAAAAGAATTTTTATTGGAAGTTGCAAGAAGAACTTACAATTATTTTGATATACAAAAAAGCACAGAATTAGTTACAGATAATATACAAATTAGACCATTTGGCGGAAAATCACTTTATACTTCGCCAACTAATTTAGGGTTTTCAATATTAAGTGAGATATGTGCTTATGAACTTGGAATTACTAGCAAAATTGATGCAGAAAATAAATTAATTGACAAATTAAATGTATTGGATAGTTTGGAAAAATATCATGGTAATTTTTATAACTGGTATAATGTAGAAGAAAAAGTACCAGCATATCCATTTTATATTTCATCTGTTGACAATGGTAATATGTTAGCATGTTTAATTGTTGCAAAACAATTTATCAAAAAACATTCATTATACGGAATTAATATCATAAGCAAACTAATAGAAGAAATTGACTTAGACTTTTTACTTGACAAAAACAAAAACTTATTCCATATAGGTTACAATGTAAAAAGCAATAGTTTTGATAACTATTATGACTTAATGGCAAGTGAAGCAAGAATATTATACTTTTTATATGCTGCCTTTTATCAAAATTCTATACCATGGGATAATTTATCGCGTGACTGCGTTGGCTTTGGAGGAAACACATTAGTATCTTGGTCTGGTACAATGTTTGAATATTTATTACCTAATATATTTATTAGAGCACCAAAAAATTCGCTACTATATCAAACAGAAAGCAATGTTGTAAAACTTGCAATTAAAAATAAATGTCAAAATATATGGGGTGTTTCAGAAAGTGGATACTATAAATTTGACGATAATCTAAGATACCAATATTATTCTTTTGGTATGCAAGAATTATCTATAAGAAACAGTCACAATAGATGTGTTATAGCACCTTATGCAAGTGCACTAGCACTAAGAATAAATGTAAAAGAAGCAGTTAAAAACTTAATTAATATTAAAAAAGAATGTGGTATGGGTGAGTATGGTTTTTACGAAGCAATTGACATAACTTCACGTAAACACATTATTTATTCTTATATGAGTCACCATCAAGGAATGATTTTAGCAAGCATAACTAATGCAATTTGCGGAAACAATATTTCAGAATTTTTTGAAAGCGACCAAAAAATCAAATCTGCTAAAATATTATTAAGCGAAAGAAAAATTCAAGAAAAAAGTTTCAAAAAACCTAAAGATGATTTTGTATATGATAAATTTGACAACTCAAACTTTAAAACAGAAGATAAAAATGCCTTTGGAGTGCTTACTAACGGAAAATATACTGCATATTTTAATAGTTTTGGCGACAATTTGAGCAGTATATATGGAATAAATATAGGTAAATATCACAATACTTTTGACGATTTTGGATTTAAAAACTTTGTTTATGACTTAGATAAAAATATTGAAATAAATTACTATCCAAAATACAAAAATTCTAGTGATTATGCTTTTACTGCAGATACAGAAAAAATTTTATATGCAAACACTGAGGTTGGTTTATGTGAAGAGATTTATATACCTAACTGCCTTAATGGTGAAGTTAGAAAATTTGATATTAATTGCAAAAACCTAAATAATATCTCTGTAAGAGGATATGGGGACATTAATCTTCAAAATGAGTGTGACTATATTGCCCATCCTGCATTTAAAGATTTGTTTGTATCAAGTCAAAAATATGATGACAACACAATAATTTACAGACGAAAATCAAATGTCAAAAAGTATCTTGCTATTAGAATTATTGGATTAGATAAAGTCGTATTTGAAAGTAACAAAAGCAATTGTTATGATATACTAAGTGGGCAAATTAAATTTAACACAGAAGAATATGATAATTCTTTTGGTGATATAGTTTATCCTATTTTCACTTATAATGGAAAAGTAGATACTACTAAAACTGACAATTTTGAATACTACCAAGTTATAATATATGCTGAGAGTTATAGTGAACTTACAAACAAGTTAGCAGGACTAACTGACAAAAAAGCAGTGTACAATTTAATTTATTCAGCAAAATTACCAACACTTTCTGCAATACGAAAGATTTTTGATAGCAATAGTGCTTATGACTTTTTAACTAAACTTGCTTATAAACTTAAATATAGCAAGTATAGTAAGAATAGTTTAATTAATAAGCAAAATAAACAAATTGCTGATAAATTATCTGATTATGAATTAACAATTAACGATAATATTATTTATTTAAACACTCTTGATAGTAATTTGTTTAAGTTACTTTTAAAATCATTAAGAATACTAAAACCTTTAGTTGGAAATTATTGTGTATTTTGTAGCGGAAAATTAGAAGGAATTTACAAAATCATTCGTGAAGAATATTATGATATAAAAGTAACTTTTGAAAAAGATAAAGAAATTGCAGATATTATTAAGAGTATTGCCTTTGTTACAATAAATAGTGAAATTATAATTAATACAAACTATGAAAAAAGCAGTAAAATTAATTGCATAGTAAGCGATAAAACTAATATAGAAAATTTTGATATCACTGACAATTATGGTGGCTTTTCGGGTAAAAATTATATATTAACAAAACAAACTAAAAAACCTTTTAGCAATGTGATATGCGGAAAATTTGGTGGTTTTGTCACAACAAATAATGGGGAAAATTTTTCATACACCAATAATTCAAGAAATAACAAAATAACTGAATGGCGTGGCGAAGCATATTCTAAAACAAAAAGTGAAAATTTAATTTTAACTGCAGATAATAAATCTTGGTGTTTAAACAAGTTTGCCGATGGTGGATATATTAAATATGGTCAAGGATTTACCAACTATGTGTTATCTGTAAATGGTTTTGATACCAATTGTATGTCCACAATTATTGATGATGGAAAAAGTAAAATTTATCTAGTCAATATTACTAATATTCGTGAATATGAACAAAATGCAAAAATTGATTTAATATTAAAAATTGCATTGGGAGTTGACCGTGAATTAAAGCATATTTTAATAAACACAGAAGAAAATGTTACAAAAGTAGTAAATGTACTAACTAACCAACAAATTTATATAAAAATTATTGATTATGATATTTATTCATTATTTGACGAAAACTGCAATTTGCATAATCAAATAAACATTGATTTAAAGCCTAATGAATGTAAAAAATTGTATTTTGTAATGTCCAGTGATTTAGAACTATTGCAAAGTTACAATGTAGAATCAATAGCCGAAAAAGTAAAAGTTACACTTGATAATTTTGACAGCCTAAACAAAGTAAAAATATCCACTAATAATAAAGAACTAGACATTTTATTTAACAATTGGCTTATTTATCAAACATATTCAGCAAGATTATGCGGAAAATGTGGATTTTATCAAGTTGGGGGAGCAATAGGTTTCCGCGACCAGTTACAAGACTGCTTAGCATATTTATATACTAATCCAGAGTATGTTAAAAATCACATTTTATTATCTGCAGAAAGACAATTTGTAGAAGGTGATGTTTTGCACTGGTGGCATGGTTATGCTGAAGGAGTAAGAACAAAAATAAGCGATGATAAATTATTTTTACCTTATGTTGTAACTGAGTATATAAACTTTACTGGTGATAAAGACATTTTAAATATAGAAATACCTTATTTAAAAAGCGAAAATATTCCTCCTAACCAAAATGATTTATACAAAGCATTTGAAAAGTCAGATTTTAGTGAAAATTTGTATTCGCATTGCATACGAGCAATAAATAATTCATTAAAATTTGGTAAAAATGAATTACTTTTGATAGGTGAGGGAGACTGGAATGATGCACTAAACAATATAGGCAATGATACTGATGGTGAAAGTGTATGGCTTAGTATGTTTTGTTATTATGTTATTAATCAATTTAAAAAGTTTATGCCAGCAAAAGACAAAAAATCTTTTGAAGAAAAATGTGTAAAACTACAAAAAGGTATTGAAGGTGCATATAATGGCAACTGGTATAACAGAGCATATACTAAAGACGGAGAATGGTTAGGTAATGAAGAATGTAATTCTTGTAAAATAGATTTAATAAGTCAAGCATTTGCGGCGATTTGCGGTGGCTGCGATGAGGAAAGAGTAAAACGTGCTTTAACATTTGGTACAACTTTAATTGATAAAGAAAATAAACTGGTAAAACTATTATCACCACCTTTTAATGACAAAAAGTATTATGGTTATATCTCAAATTATCCAGAAGGTGTGCGCGAAAATGGCGGACAATACACTCATTCAGTTTGCTGGTTTATAAAAGCACTTGCAAAATATGATATGCCAAAAGCAATGGAAGTTTTAAATCTTATTAATCCAATTAATATATCAAAAACTAGCACAAAATATAAAAATGAACCATTTGTATTAAGTGCAGATGTTTATACAAGTGGCGAAGGTGGCTGGAGTTGGTATACTGGAAGTAGTTCATGGCTTTATAAAGTGATTTTAAACGATATTTTAGGGATAAATTTTGAAAATAAAAAATTGTATTTAAAACCAAACTATATTTTGGGTGATTATGTTATACAATTAAATTTTGAAAATTATACTGCAAATATACAAATTAAGTTATCTAATAAATCAAATTTATTGGTAAATAATCAAAATAAAAGAGTTGATAGCGAAGTTTTTATTGTAGATATTGACAATAGAACAAAAAGTTATGACATTATAATAGAATATAAAAACTAAAAAAATACCAAGCAAAATATGCTTGGTATTTTTGTTAGTCTTGTTCAAACTCAATATAATACTCGTAATTTTTAAATATATTTTGTTTTCTTTGAATTATTCTTACTAAATCCCCATTGCAAACAAAACTATTTACTAATATTTTTTCTCCTTTTTCAATAATATATAGATTATATTTAGAGCCAGTTTGTCCATTAAATTCAATTATATCTTCAAACAAACTTTTTTTAACATTAAATTCCACCTCAAAAGTTGTCATTTTAGGCAAATTATTTAAAGAAAAAAGACC
Organism: uncultured Christensenella sp.; assembly: GCA_910577795.1. GTDB lineage: Bacteria > Bacillota > Clostridia > Christensenellales > UBA3700 > MGBC100798. Next base: position 9,951 of record CAJTNW010000014.1, on the reverse strand, counting down.
ACTTATTACATTTCCGTTAAAATCATCCTGAACTGCCATAACAATATGCTCATTTACTAATTTATCATAATCAATTTTAAGACTAATCACACTATCTGGTTTTACAAAATCTGCTGGTTTTTCTGTGTTATATGTTAAATTCATATAATCTTTTATACTCATAGCAGGAAAACTACTACCTCCGTGCGTTTTATCCAAAAATTCGTCTTTTTTACTGCCGTCCCAAGCAATAAAAGTATTTTTAGTAGTTATTGCACAACACCAAGCATCTGTATTTTTACCATCACTTGCAGAAACAGTACCAGTTTTGCATGCTATTTGATAAGGTAAATCTTTTAGTTTACTTCCAGTTCCATTTTTTACAACTCCCATCAAATTATCTAGCATTAGGTAATTTGCATCACTTTCTACAACTTGAATAGATTTATTTTTTCTTGAAAATACAATTCTACCATCTTTATCAATTATTTGTTTAACAAATCTACAGTCCTCAAAATTACCATTATTTGCAATTGAAGAATAACAAGATGCAATTTTTAAAGGGGAAGTAGAGTTTGCACCAAGTGCTAAAGTCAAATTTTGTGATTTACTATTTATGTTAATTCCATACCTAGATAAAAATTCAACACTTTTATCTACACCTAATTGATTAAGCAATTTTACTGCTGGTACATTATAAGAATGTGCAACACAGTCTTTAACACTAACATATCCATGATAAACATTGTTAAAGTTTGATGGGGAGTATCCATTAATATTAATTTTTTCATCCAATATTTGCGTTAAACCATTAATTAATTTATCTTCATAGGCAGGCAAGTAAACACTAAATGGTTTCATAATAGAGCCTGCTTGTCTTTTTATATCATTATCAACTTGCGATAAATTAGATATATAAGAGGTAACTCCCATAACACTATTATCAATACTTGCACGAACATAATTGCAATTTAAATCATAATTATTAACTTCGTTAAACATTTTTTCTTGCAAGCCACTATCAAGATAAGTTACAATTTTATAGCCGTTATTTGCTATATCCTTTTCGTCCATATTTAAAAGCAAAGTACTCTCAAAAATGGCGTTATTTATAAAAGATTTATGCATTTTATTATAAATTAAGCCATTTTTTAGAATAATTTGATAATTTTTAGCATTTTCAATATCTTTTTCATCATAAGTTTTATTATTTTTTAAAACTGAAAAAATTACTTTTTGTCTCTCTATTGCACCATCAAAATTAGTAAGTGGCGAATTTTTTGCAGGATTTTTTACAACTCCAACCAGCATAGCAGCCTCGCTCAAATTTACCTCTGACGGCAACTTATCAAAAAAGGCAAGGCAAGCATCATGTATGCCATATATACCACTACCAAAATACAAATTATTTAAATATTTTTCCATTATCTGTTGCTTAGTCAGTTTATCTTCCAATTTTAATGCAAGTCTAATTTCACTTAATTTTCGTTTAAAAGTTTTGTCATTTGTTAAATGTGTATTTTTTATTAATTGTTGAGTAATAGTAGATGCACCTTCTTTTAAACTTTTGCTACCAATATTTTTTATTGCAGCAGATAACATTCTTTTTGTATCTATACCTCTATGCTTAAAAAATCTTTTATCCTCAACACTAACAAAAGTATCAATAATATATGGTGATACTTCGTCTATTGTAGTATAGTTGTTATTTTTCAACATTATTTCTTTATTTTTATTATCAAATATTTCAATATTGCTGTAATTACCATCTAGTTTTGATATATCCAATTTTTCGTCTTTAGTTGTAATAAAAAAATAGGATATTCCAGCAATTGCTAAAATCAAAACTATACCTATAATTACTGACAATATTATAGTTGTAATTTTTAATACTTTTTTCATAGTAGACCTCAACATTATTTTGCGTATATTTTATTTATTTATTATAAATAATAAAAATCACTTGAAAAAAATAATAAAATAATGTATTATAGTAAATAGAAAATACTACGCAAAAAATTGCTTCGGAGGAATTTGTGTTTTACAAAATCAATACATACGGCTGTCAAATGAATGTACATGAATCAGAACGTATTGCAAAAAGTCTTGAAAAACTAGGATACACACTAGCAAACGATGATAATTACGACATTATTGTCTTTAATACTTGTTGTATTAGAGATACTGCAGAACAAAAAATATTAGGACATATTGGGAAATTAAAAAAAATTAAAAAATCTAATCCTAAATTAATAATTGCTATTGTAGGCTGTATGACAGGACAAGCAGGTAAAGCAGAAGAATTATTAAAAAAATATCCATTTATCGATATTGTTTTGGGGGCAAATAACTTAGAAGAACTGGAATATGCAATTTTAAATTTACAAACAAGGCATAAAAAAACTATTTTAACACCAAATGACGAAAAGCCTGAAATTATTGAAAATATTGAGTATTCAAGAACATCAATGCCAAATGCTTGGGTTAATATAATGTATGGTTGCAATAACTTTTGCACATATTGCATAGTGCCTTTTGTAAGAGGAAGAGAAAGAAGCAGACAACCACAAGCAATAATTAGCGAATGTGAAAGTTTAATAAAAGAAGGATATAAGGAAATTACTTTATTAGGGCAAAATGTAAATTCTTATGGTAATGACTTAGATGATGAAAATATAAATTTTGCAAATTTACTTGAAAGTTTAGCACAAATACCAGGTGACCATAGAATTAGATTTATGACTTCACACCCAAAAGATTTAAATGAAAAAGTAATTGATATTATTGCAAAATATGATACTTTATGTAAAAATATTCATCTTCCTATTCAGTCTGGTAGCAACAAAATCTTAAAAGATATGAATAGGCACTACACAAGGGAAAATTATCTTGAAATTGTTAAAAAAATTAGAGAAAAAATGCCTCTTTGTGGTATTACAACGGATATTATGGTTGGCTTCCCTGGGGAAAGCGAAGAAGACTTTAATGACACATTAGATATTGTGAGACAAGTAAAGTTTAGTGGTGCTTTTACTTATATTTACTCACCAAGAAAAGGTACTAAAGCCAGTTTAATGGAACAAATTCCTTATGAAATAAAATCAAAAAGGATACAAAAATTAATTAAAGAACAAAATCAAATTACAAAAAGTTTAAGCAAAAGTTACGAAGGAAATGTTTATAGAGTACTTGTAGAAGATACAAAAGAAGAAGGTAATCTTTGTGGCAGAACAGACTGTGGCAGATTAGTTACTTTTTCAGGTAGTAGCGAACTGGTAGGGACTTTTAAAAATATATTAATTACTAAATCTCAGTCAGCCTCACTATTTGGCAGAATTACGGAGGAAAAATAATGGCAAAAAAACTTTCACCAATGATGAGTTTTTATTTAGAATTAAAAGAAAATTACAAAGATGCAATAGTTTTATTTCGTCTTGGTGATTTTTATGAGATGTTTTTTGACGATGCAATTAAGGCATCAAGAATACTTGATATTACTTTAACAGGAAGAGACTGCGGACTTGAAGAAAGAGCACCTATGTGCGGAGTCCCATTTCACGCAGTAGATAACTATATTGCAAAACTAATTGCAGCCGGCGAAAAAGTTGCTATTTGCGAGCAATTATCCGACCCAAAAACTACAAAAGGTATGGTAGAACGTGATGTTGTACGCGTAATAACTCCCGGCACAGTAATTGAAGACAATATTTTAGATGAGAAAAAAAATAACTATATTGCCAACATTTCAATTGACGATAATGGTGCTGCTATTGCTTGGGCAGATATTTCTACTGGCGAATTTAATTGCTTTGAACTTAGCAACAACAGCAATATAATTGAGGATATGCTAATTACTATAAATCCATCAGAAATTATTACTAACTCCGCGTCATACCAAGTAGTTTTAAATATCTCATCAGTAAGATTAGGTAAATTGCCAAAACCTTACAATTATATTGATAGTGCTTATAATTATGGCAATGCTTATAAAAAATTATTAGATAGTTTTAAAACTCAGTCACTTCAAATTTTTGAGTGCGAAGGCAATAAACCTATAATTTCAGTTGCAGGAAGTTTGATGGAATACATTAGTGAAACTCAAAAACGTGCACTTTGTCATATAAACGGGCTTAAAGTTATAAAAAATAACCAATTTATGTTTTTAGATACTGCAACAAGAAGAAATTTAGAAATAACTCAAAACTGCAGAGATAGTAAAAAATATGCGTCGCTTTTATGGGTTATAGACAAAACTAAAACTCCACTTGGTGCAAGACTAATTAGAAATTGGCTTGAACAACCATTGATAAACCACAAAAAAATTAATGCAAGATTAGATGGTGTAGAATGTCTTGTCGAAAATAATCCACTTCGTACTAATCTTAACGAATCTTTTAGAAAAGTGCGTGATATTGAAAGAATAGTAGGCAAAATTGCCTATGGTTCTGCTAATCCAAAAGATTTGTTCTCTTTGGCCGAAACTTTAGTTGAACTACCTAAAATAAAATCTGCTATTAAAGACGAGCAATGTACTATTATAAACAAGATTTATAATAATATAGGTGATTTAAGTGAAATTGCAGATTTGTTATTTAATGCAATAGATGAAGACCCAAGAAGTTTAATTCGTGAAGGTGGCTTTATTAAAAAAGGATTTAATGCAGAACTTGACGAATTAAGAAATGCTAAAGCAAAGGGAAAGGACTGGATAGCAACAATTGAAAAACAAGAAAAAGAAGCAACTGGCATAAAAAATTTGAAAGTTGGCTTTAACAAAGTATTCGGATATTATATTGAAGTAACAAATAGTTTTAAAGAAAAAGTGCCATTCCGTTATATCAGAAAACAAACATTAACAAATGCTGAAAGATATATTACTGAAGAATTAAAGGAACTTGAAGAGACAGTTTTAGGGTCAGAAGAAAAAGCAATTGCACTAGAACAAAAACTATTTGCTGAAATTATAAAAGTACTTATTGATTATATTCCAGTATTAAAAGAAACTTCAAATGCTATTGCAACATTAGATTCTCTTCTTTCTTTTGCAGAAGTATCATTAGAAAATAATTATTGCAAACCAGTAGTTAGTGATACAATTGACCAAATAAATATAATAAAAGGCAGACACCCGGTAGTTGAAAAAATCATTGGTCTAAATCAATTTGTACCTAATGACTTTATTATTGATAAAAAAGATAATCGTACTATGATTATAACAGGTCCAAACATGGCTGGTAAAAGCACATATATGCGTAGTGTAGCAATAATAACTTTGCTTGCACATATTGGTTGTTTTGTACCAGCAGAAAGTGCAGAGATTTCTATTACTGACAGAATTTTTACTAGAATAGGTGCTAGCGATGACTTGGCTTTTGGACAAAGTACTTTTATGGTAGAGATGACAGAAGTTGCAACTATTTTAAACAATGCAACAGATAAATCATTGCTTATTTTAGACGAAATAGGCAGAGGAACTTCTACTTGTGATGGTCTTTCTATTGCTTGGGCAGTTATTGAATACATAACAAACAACTTTAAAACAAAAACTTTATTTAGTACACACTACCATGAGTTAACAGAACTTGAGGGTATGTTAGATGGTATAAAAAATTATAAAATTATGGTAAAAGAACTACAAAATCAAGTAATATTTACTCATAAGATAACTAGAGGCGGTGCAAACAAAAGTTTTGGTATAGAGGTTGCAAGACTTGCAGGTTTGCCAAAAGCAGTATTAGATAGAGCAACATCACTTTCTAAAAAACTTGAGCAAAATGAAATTTTAAAAGACACAAACTCAATTTTATTAGATAGCAAAGAAATATTTGAAAAAGATGACATAAAGCAACTATCTTTTTTTGAAAACTCAATAAGTGATGAGATAGTAGACATATTAAAAAATATTGATACAGATAATATGACTCCAATGCAAGCACTTCGTGAATTATCAGAACTAAAAGAAAAAGTAAGAAAAATAAAATAACAAAAAAACAAGCAGAGGAGGCATAAATGCAAAAAATAAATTTATTGCCAAGTGAAATTTATAATAAAATTTCTGCTGGTGAAGTGGTAGAAAATCCAGCCAGCATAGTAAAAGAATTAGTCGAAAACTCTATAGATGCCGGCAGCAATAATATTGTTGTAGAAATTGTTGACGGCGGAATAACTAGTGTTATTGTTAGTGATAACGGTCATGGAATTAGTAGAGAATACATAAAACAAGCCTTTTTGCCTCATGCTACCTCAAAAATATCAACAAGCGAAGATTTAGAAAATATTGCAACTTTAGGTTTTAGAGGTGAGGCACTGCCATCTATTGCCGCTATTAGTTCTGTAGAAATTAGAACAAGAGCAATAGACGAACAAATTGGTGTAAAATACAAAATTAAAGGTGGAGTAAGTGGTGAAGTAACAGATATTGACTGCAATAGTGGTACAACCATTGAAGTTAGAAACATATTTTTTAACACCCCAGCAAGACAAAAGTTTTTAAGAAAACCAAAAAGTGAAGAGCACGAAATTACAAGTATAATCCAAGGCTTAATTTTAGCAAACCCAAATGTTGCTATTAAATATGTGGCTGACGGAAAAGTAATATTTAATTCTAATGGAAAAGGATTAGAAAATGCTTTATATTCTATTTATCCTGCTAGTATAACAAAAGAAATGATTTACCTAGAGAGTGAAAAAAATAATATTCAGGTAAGAGGATATATAGGACTACCAACTTTGACAAAACCTAACAGGAGTTATCAAACAACTATAGTAAACGGAAGACTAATAACAAATGTTACAATTTCTACTGCAGTAAAAGAGGCTTATGGCAATATGTTAATGAAAAGAAGTTTTCCAGTTTATTGTATTGAAATATTAATGCCATTTGATATGCTTGATGTAAATGTAACTCCAAGTAAGACTGATGTTAGATTTTGTGATAATAGGAGTGTTTTTAGTAGTATTTATCATGCTGTGCAAAATGCACTATCTAATAATCGCGAATTTTTTGCAGCACCACAAGAGGAAGAAAAACTATTATCAAACACTACTATAAATACAGAAAAACAAGTAAATAATTATGAATATAAGGCTAAATTAGAAGACTTTATTAAAAATAAGTATGATTTAGAGCAAAAAACAGAAGAAAAACCTGTTATTAATAATATTCCTACTCAAAATGTTGAAAAAGAAAATAAAGTAAAAAATGAACAAGTTGAGGTAACAAAGCCAACAAATACTAATGATTTACTTAAAAAATTTAATCAAATAAAAGCAGAAAAAACTTTTGAATACCCAAATAATTCAGCCATTATTAAAGCCTGCGAATCAAACGGTATTAAAATAAATAACGATACAAAACCAATAATTCAAAGTAGTTTGTTTGAAGAAATTGAAGAAGAATTTTCTTTTACAAACAAAATAATAGGTCAAATTTTTAATTGTTTTTTAATTATAGCAAAAGGCGAAGAGGTATTTTTAATAGACCAGCACGCAGCACATGAAAGATTAATTTATGATAAATTAATTGCTCAAATAGAAAATAAAAATATTGCAAGTCAGCCATTATTAACACCTCAAATTATTGAACTTTCTGCACAAGATAGTAGTATTATTGAAAATTTGTTAGAAGATATCAGAAAAATTGGTTTTGATATTGAAGAATTTGGTGATTACACATTTAAAATAAATAGTGTACCTATAGTTTTTCCAACATTTAATGGAATTAAATTTATAAATTCATTGCTAGAAGAAAAAAATTATTTAAAAAATATTGATTTAAAAGATGCTTTGCATAATGAAATTGCAAAAAAAGCATGTAAATCTGCAATAAAATCAGGTCAAAAATTAAAAGATATTGAAATTCAAGATTTAATTAACAAAATTGAAGAAAATAAACCTGTCCAATGTCCTCATGGCAGACCAACAATTATAAAGTTTACTAGAAAAGATATTGATAAATTATTTAAAAGGATAATATAATATGCAAAAAATATTAGCAATTGCTGGACCTACAGCAAGTGGTAAAAGCAATATAGCAGTACAAATTGCAAAAAAAATAAATGGCGAAATAATATCTATGGATTCAATGCAAATATACAAAGGTATGGATATTGGAACCGCAAAAGTTACCATAAATGAAATGGATGGAATACCTCATTATATGATAAACATTGCAGAACCTAATATGCCATATAGTGTATCTGACTTTGTATCCAAAGCCAAAGAAATAATTAATCAAATAGTAAATAAAGGCAAATTACCAATATTAGCCGGCGGTACTGGACTTTATTATGAAAGTTTAATTTATCCTTTTAATTTTGGCGGGGCAAAATCAGACGAGAAAATTAAAAATAGATTATATGAAGAATTAGATAAATATGGTGCTGAATATATGCACAAAAAACTTATGCAAATTGACCCAATAGATGGAGCAAAAATCCATCAAAATAACACAAAAAGACTAATTCGAGCACTAGAAATTTATGAAATTACTGGAGATACAAAATCTAATACCACAAAATCTAACAAAAATTTGCAATATGATATTGATATGTTTGTATTAGATATTGACAGAGAAATTTTGTATGATAGAATTGAAAAACGCGTACAAATTATGTTTGAGAGCGGGCTTGTTGATGAAATAAAAACTTTGCTTTTACAAGGAATTAATTTTGATATGCAAAGTATGCAAGGCATTGGATATAAGGAATTTAAAGACTATTTTGCAGGAAAAATGACTTTGGAAGAAGTAAAAAATCTTATAATTTTAAACTCAAGACATTATGCAAAAAGACAAATCACTTGGTTTAAACATTATGATTTTGCAAAATTTATAACTCCACAAGAGTTATTAAACCATTTTAATATAGATAATGAATAGGAGAAAATATGAATTTTGACACAAAAGTTTTGCAATTAGTAAATAAAGCAGAACAAAAATTAGATAAATTTTTTAAAGAACTTGAAAATATAGCATTTATAAATCAAAAAAAGGTATTAGAAGCCTTTCAAAATAACAATGTTGCTTTAAGACATTTTAGTGGCACAACTGGTTATGGTTATGACGATATAGGCAGAGATACATTATGCAAAGTATATGCAGATATTTTTCATACAGAATCTGCAATTGTTTCACCATTAATTGCATCTGGCACACATGCTTTAACATTGGCTTTGTTTGGAATTTTAAGACCTAATGACAAAATGCTTGCAATTTCTGGTGCTCCATACGATACTTTGCTTTCAGTTATAAATGGCGAAAATATTGGTTCACTAAAAGATTTTGGTGTTTCGTATGAAGAAATTGCCTTAGTTAACAACGATTTTGACTTAGAAAAAATACAAAAATCTATTAAAAATCAAACTCCAAAATTAATTTTTATTGGTAGGTCTCGTGGCTATGAATGGCGCGATGCTTTATCTATTGAAAAAATAGAAAAAGTGATTAGTTTTATTAAAAAAATCAACAGCAACATTGTTGTTATGGTTGATAATTGTTATGGCGAATTTATGGACACTTTAGAACCATCTGACGCAAATGCAGATTTAATAGTTGGGTCTTTAATAAAAAATGCTGGTGGCGGACTTGCTCCTACTGGTGGTTATATTGCTGGCAAAGAAAAATATGTTGAACAAGTTGCATATCGCTTAACATCGCCATCTATTGGTATGGAAATTGGTTCTTATACTAGTGGCTATACACAATTTTATCAGGGTGTTTTTATGGCTCCTCATGTTGCTATGAATGCAACAAAAGGCAGCGCTTTATTTGGTCAAGTATTTAGTGATTTAGGATATCAAGTTTGCCCAAATCCAACTGCAAAATGTAATGATACAGTACGTTCTATTAAATTTAATACAAAAGAAGAACTTATTGGCTTTATCCAGTCAATTCAAAAAGTTTCGCCTATTGATAGCAATGTTTTGCCTATGCCTTGGGATATGCCTGGATATGATAGCCAAGTAATTATGGCT
>CAJTNW010000013.1:37943-43323 GCA_910577795.1 uncultured Christensenella sp. | reverse complement strand
ACAGCAACTGAAGTTATTTCAAACTGAAAGCACTTGATTTATCAAGTTTATTGTAAGAGCAATATAAAATTTTAATTTATTATTAAAATTTGCTTTCTATAGTTTATATGGGCAGGTTCCCGAGTGGCCAAAGGGAACGGACTGTAAATCCGTCAGCAGCGCTTTCGGTGGTTCGAATCCACCCCTGCCCACCAAATCACTAGGCGAGTAGTCTAGTGGTTTTTTTATACCATTTTAGTTTTAATCGTACCTTTGTAATCTATATAAATATTATTGTAAGCAAAGATTTTGCTTATGATTTTTTGATTAAAAGAAAGTATCTGGTTAAATCCTGATTTTTATTTTTTTATTACGAATGCTTACACTGCATAGTAATAATATCATTTTATACACCTATTATGGTACCATTTTTATTATGCTATAATAAATATTTTAGTGTTAAAGTATAATATTGGCATTCTATAACATATATTACAATTTATTTTTTATTCATGTCAGCAACTTTCTTTGTAATCTCTAGAAAATCTAGTGTTTTTGACAAATAAAAAATCTGGTGTAATTAACACCAGACCAAAAAGTATTAAAATAAAAAACGATAAATTTATTTAATAATTTTTGTAACAAAATATTATAGTAAGTTTGACAATAAATTTTAAATAAAATGATTAACTAATCTAAAAATGTAAATTTAATATTATGAACTTTATCAAAAATATCATTTTGATTTTCAAAACATCTTGGCATAGTAACAGATTTTATTGGTGATGTATGCCATTCATATGTTTGTAATTGAAAAGCATTTTTTCCTATTTTAGTAACACTTTTTGGAATTATAACTTCTGTAATTTCTGATGAATATCTAAATGCATCCTCACCAATTTCCTCAACTCCTTCAGGAATTATAACATTTTTCAAACCAACACTAAAATAAAACGCGACATTATCTATCTTTTTAATACCATTTGGAATAATGCTGTTTTTACAACCAAGTACTAGTGTTTTTGTTTCTTTTTCAATTAAGCAATCGTTTTCACAATAATAATAAGGATTACCTTCTTCTACAGATATACTTTCTAAACCATAGCATGGGAAAGATGCGTAATTTATCTTAAGATTTTTTGGTATAACTAATTTGCCTTGAATTCCTTCATACCAATTATTACTCCAGCATAATGCAAACATTCCAATACTTTTCAAACTTGAAGGTATGTTAATATTTGTTAATCGTTCACATTGGAAAAATGCTTTTTTCCCTATAGTTTCCAAAGTGTTTGGCAAAACTACTGTGTTTAAAAAATCACATTTACTAAATGCTTCATCGCTAATTTTTTTGACCCCTTCTTCAATAATGACTTTTTTCAAACATTGACAACATGTAAATGCCATTTTCCCCATTTTTTTAATGGTAGGTGGTATGGATATGCTATAAAGTCCACATCCAGCAAATCCACGTTTTTTTATTTCAACAATATTTTTAGGTATAATATTATTGTTATAACAACCCCAACCATTAGGTGCAAATGCATGCTCACCAATAATTTGCACATTTTCATTTTCAGGTATTAAAGATGAATGTAATCCCATTATTAAAGTTTTTGTTTGCGAATCAATTACGCAATTATTTTCAACATAATATTTAGGATGTCCTTCAGCAACTTCTACTTTTTCTAAACTATAGCAATATGCAAATGAGTCAGGATTAAGTTCCACAAGAGATTTTGGCAAAATCACTGAATGAATGAGTGTTCCTTGAAATACATCGTCCTTTAAATATTGAATACCTTCAGGAATAACGACATCTTTCTTTTTGCTTTTAAATTCGACTAACACACCATTATTAACTTTGAAGCCGTTCCCCCACATTTCACCTTGAGGCAAAAGACTCTCTGGAACTAGCATACCTTCAAGGTCGTCATATCGCGCATCTAGTCTAACCATTTTTTCTTTTTTAGCCATAATATACCTCTTTTTGTTTATTATAGAATGTTTTGATAAAATTGTCAATATATAATTTAAAATCTGTAATATTAATTTATGGGTCATTTTTGCCTATGGTATACTTGAAAAAGCAAGAGTTTTATGCTATAATATTTTTACAAAAATTAATGATTACATAAATGCATTTTAAAAGTATATAAAGATTCATAGTATTAATTGATTTGTAAAATATAATAGCAAAATAAGTATAAATGTTTTATAATTTGCTTTAACTTGATATTTGACATTGTTTGCGGTATAATAATAAAATATTGATAATGAGTAAAAAAGAAAATGAAAGTAGAAATATTAAAAAAAATGATAGATAAATTACACATGTTTTGATGATAAAATATTAATATCAAATAAATCATATGCAATTGATAAACTACTAAAAAATTGAATCATGAAAAATAAAATTATAGATAAAATAAAAATAGTTCGTTTAAATAATAATAATTTTTATAAAAACTCATTAGACAATTTTGAGTTTTATCAGCAAGTTGAAAAATGTTGGAGAATGGTAGATGGTAACTACAAGTTAGTTCCAGTTTGTTATGTTGAAGAATTAAATTTGCAAGAGCGAAGAAAAATGGCTTTAAAACTAATAACAGAATTTAATTTAAATTCTGTGGTTTTTATGGCAATGTTATGTGATAGTATTGTAGGTTTTGTGTTGCTTAATTGTGAATTGTTTGGAAGTGAAAAACAATATATGGATTTGTCTGAATTTTATATTTCTAAACCTTACCGTAGACTTGGAATAGGTGAGAAACTTTTTAATTTCTCTTGTGCTGAAGCAAAAAAACTTGGTGCTACAAAAATATACATTTCTGCACATTCTGCAGAAGAAAGTATTGCTGCATATAAAAAATATGGCTGTGTATTTGCAAAAGAGGCAGATTTGACACATGTTGAAAAAGAGCCATACGATTTGCAATTGGAATACGATTTATCTTTGCGAATTTATGAAATAAATGATAAAGAAAAACATTTAAATTTGTTTTTACTTGCTGATGAACAATTGGAAATGGTGAAAAAATATTTATATAATAGTACAACATATGTAATAGAAGACTGCGGAGTTAAAGGTGAAATTACTATTCAGGATATTGGAAATGGTGTTTTGGAAATCAAGAATTTAGCAATATTACCAGAATTTCAACGATGTGGATATGGCAAAAAACTTATAGAATTTATTTGCGCAGAGTACAAAAACAAATATTCGATTTTACAAGTTGGTACTGGAGATAGTCCTTTAACAGTGCCATTTTATCAAAAAAATGGGTTTGAAAAATCACATATAATAAAAAATTTTTTTATAGATAATTATGACCACCCAATTATTGAAGATGGAGTGCGGCTTAAGGATATGATTTGTTTAAGAAAAAACTTATCATAAACAATAAATCATTCGTATTACCAATAATAATGATTTATTGTTATGGTAATTTATTTTAAAAATAATTATTTGTTTTAAGATAATGTAAAAAGGCAGTACAGCCATCAACAATATCTTCGTAAGCCTTTTCAAAGTTATGTGTATACCAAGGGTCTGCAACTTCACGTGGATTTGATGTAAAATCGCAAAGTTTAAATACTTTGTTTTTATCTATGCCTTCTAACTTTAAAACATTTTTGTAATTATTATTGTCCATAACAAGAATAAAGTCACTTAAAAGGTCTTGTTTGTTAAGTTTTCTAGCGGTATGAGAGCCTGTGATATTGTGCTTTGTAAGAGTTTTGCTAGCCATATAATAAATTGGTTCGCCTATTTCATAACTTGAAGTTGCGGCTGATGTTATGTTAAACATATTTTCAATACCTTGCTTTTTAACTATATCTTTAAATATAAGTTCCGCCATAGGCGACCTGCATATATTACCCAAACATACAAATGTGATTTTAAGCATAAAAAGTCCTTTTTTTGTTTTAGTATAGCATTTTAATTGTTAAAAATCAAGATTAAAAATTTTAAAAAATAATTTATAATCATATTTATTTATGAATTTATAAATAAAATAGGAAGAAAAATGGAAAAGTGGGATTTGTATGAGAATAAAAAATTAGTTACGTCATTAGAATATATTTTTGATATTAAATTTGATAAACAATTAACTGAAATTTTAAAAATTTCTGGCAATATAAAAAGCAAAATAACAGTAATATATGTTTATTACTGTTATTTTTTACATATAAAATTAATTCAAAATATATTAATTTTCTTTGTCTAAAATAATTTTTAAGCTTTGCAGAGCACGGGCGCGGTGGCTTACGGCATTTTTTTCTTCACTTGTTGCAAGTCCAAAACTTTTGTTTAAGTCATTGGAATAAAATAATGGGTCATATCCAAAACCATTTTCACCTTGCAACTCTGTTAATATTTTTCCAAAAGTTTGTCCTTTTGATGTTATAATTTTGCCATCTGGATAGCATATAGCAATTACTGAGGTAAAATTAGCATTTCTATTTGTAATACCATTCATTTCCTTAAGCAACTTAATGTTGTTATTTGTGCTATTGCTTGGTTCTCCAGCATATCTTGCTGAATAAATGCCTGGTTCACCATTTAAGGCATCAACTTCAAGTCCGCTATCATCACTTAGGGCAGGTATTCCAGTAAGTTCTGCAATATATTTTGCTTTGATTATTGCATTTTCTTCAAAAGTTTTGCCTGTTTCTTCTACTTCTACATTAATATTTTTTTCTTTTAGACTATAGATGTTTTTAAAAAATTCGCCTAAAATTTCTTTTATTTCAACAATTTTGTGTTGATTATTGCTTGCAATTATTAATTCATTAATTTTATTCATTTTCTTCCTTATTAAAAATATCGTAAATAATCATATTGTTTTTATCTTTTAAGTCGTTAACAAAGTTATCAAGATATTTTTCATTTATGTTTACATAAAGCATAGTTACAAGTTGTTCGCCTTGTTTATTGTAAGTGTAGTAATAAATTATTGTTTGTTTGCTTTTATAATCGTGTCTTATGTTAAGTAAATCTGAATATTCAATTTTCTTTTTATAAAAACACATACAAATAATAAATTTTTCTTTTTGGATATTATAGTAACTTGCAAAAAGAAAAACTGGTATAAAAATTAAAAGCAAAACTAACAATATCATACTTACTATATAAGCAGTAAATGGTATTTCGTCTTTTATTGCATTAGATAAAAAAATGCCATTGCAGATTATACCAACAATACATATAATTGCAACTAGTGCTAAAGTAATATTTATTTTGTAATTAAATTTGATTTTGTATTTATTATTCATATTTATAATTATAGCAAATATTTATTAAAATTACTATACTTTTTAATAAATTTGTAAAAATTCTGCAATTGAGAGATTTTATTATTAATATTATCTACAATATGTGGATAATTGAAATATT
>CAJTNW010000013.1:37714-37927 GCA_910577795.1 uncultured Christensenella sp. | reverse complement strand
ATAACATGTTTTGTTTTTTCAAATATGTAGAAATATGTAATTTTTTTTCAAATACCTCTTGCAAAAATCTCAAAAATATTGTATGATATAATTTAGATGTATTATTATATAATAAAAGTATTGTAAAATATTTAAATAAATTTAATTGCCAAATTATTAATTATCAAAATAATTTTGGTCATTAAATAGTTGAAAATGAAATAAAAAGGAGAA
>CAJTNW010000013.1:28088-37697 GCA_910577795.1 uncultured Christensenella sp. | reverse complement strand
TGGTTAATTTAATTAGTGGCAAAAAGTTTTTATATAATGGAAGGTTTGTTGATAGTGATTACTTGGTAAATGAGGGAGTATCACAAAAAGCAATTGAAGATGCTTATAAAGGTACTATTGCCTATACTATACTTAAAAATCACAATATAAGCGGTGTTACTGAAAAAGGACAAGGTCTTCAAATAAAGTTTGATGCTATGGCATCACACGATATAACTTATGTAGGTATTATTCAAACTGCAAAAGCGAGCGGACTTGAAAAATTTCCTATCCCTTATGTTTTGACAAATTGTCACAATTCTCTTTGTGCAGTTGGTGGTACTATAAACGAAGATGACCATGTGTTTGGTTTGTCTGCTGCTAAAAAATATGGTGGCATATTTGTTCCACCTCATCAAGCAGTTATTCACACTTTTATGCGTGAGAATATGTCTGGTTGTGGAAAAATGATTTTGGGTAGTGATTCTCACACAAGATATGGTGCTTTGGGTACTATTGCAATTGGTGAGGGTGGTCCAGAACTTGTAAAGCAATTATTATGTAGAACTTATGACATTAATTATCCTGATGTTATTGCTATTAATTTAACAGGCAAGCCAAGACGCGGTGTAGGTCCTCAAGACGTTGCACTTGCTATTATTGGTAGTGTTTTTAAACAAGGTTTTGTTAAAAATAAGATTATGGAGTTTATTGGGGATGGTGTTGCTAATCTTCCAATTGAATATCGTAATGGTATAGATGTTATGACAACCGAAACTACATGTTTAAGTTCTATTTGGAAAACTGACGAAGTTGTAAAAGAATACTATGCTGAGCATGGAAGACTAAATGATTACAAAGAATTAAAACCAGCAAATTTGGCTATGTATGATGGAGTTGTTGAGGTTGATTTATCAAAAGTTGAACCACAAATTGCCTTGCCATTCCACCCAAGTAATGTTTATAATCTTGCAGATGTTATTGCTAATCCTTATGATATATTTGCAAAAGTAGAGGAAGAAGGCAATAAATTGTTATCTGCAAATAAAGTTAAATTTAACTTGCTAGATAAAATAACTAAAGACGGAAAAGTACAAGTACAACAAGGTATAATTGCTGGTTGTGCAGGTGGTACTTATGACAATATTATTGAAGCAAGTAATATTATTGATGGTAAATATATTGGTAAAAATGAATTTACTTTGAGTGTTTATCCATCTAGCCAACCAATTTATTATGATTTAATGAATAAAGGCGCTATTTCAAAATTGGTAAAAGCAGGTGCAAATATAAAAACTTCATTCTGTGGACCTTGTTTTGGTGCAGGAGATGTGCCTGCAAACAATGCTTTAAGTATTAGACACACTACAAGAAACTTTGAAAGTAGAGAGGGTAGTAAACCTGCAAATGGTCAAATATCTTCAGTAGCACTTATGGATGCAAGAAGCATTGCTGCAACTGCTATTAATGGTGGTATTTTGACTAGTGCAATGGATTTGGAATATGATAACAACATTCCAAAATTTTGCTACGACCCAACAATTTATGAAAATAGATGTTATAATGGTGTTGCAAAACCAATTAGTCAAGATTTAGTATATGGACCTAATATAAAAGACTGGCCAGAAGTTATCCATTTAACAGATAATATTTTGCTAAAAATGACAGCGGTAATTAATGACCCAGTTACAACAACAGACGAATTGATTCCATCTGGTGAAACTTCAAGTTATAGGTCAAACCCATTAAAACTTGCTGAGTTTGCTTTGTCAAGAAAAGTGCCTGAATATGTTCCAAGAGCAAAAGAAGTTTATGCTGACGAACTTGATAGAAGAGAAAAGGATAAATTGCCAAAAGAATATATGGATGCAATAAAAACTGCAAAAATTAAAGTAGATGGTAGCATATCTATTGCAAGCATAATTTATGCAACTAAACCGGGTGATGGTAGTGCAAGAGAGCAGGCTGCAAGTTGTCAAAGAGTGCTTGGTGGAGCAGGTAATATTGCAAGAGAATACGCAACAAAAAGATATCGTTCTAATCTTATAAATTGGGGGATGATACCATTTATAAGCGAAAAAGACAATTTTGAAGTTGGTGATATTATTTATGTGCCAAATGTTAAAACTGGTATAATAAATGGTGCTTCTGAATTTAAAGCAGTTGTTATTAATGGTAAAAATGTAAGAGAAATCATATTAAAACTTGATAGTTTAACTGATACAGAAAAAGATATAATTGTATCTGGTTGTCTTATGAATTATTATAAGGATAGAAAATAAAAGGAAAATTTGAGAAATGTTTTTTGATAGTAAAATTGAGCAGATGGATAGATGCGTGCTCTACAACTGGAAAGATTAAAAAAAATAGTTAAATGTGCATACGATAGAGTTCCATTTTATAAAAATAAATTTGATGCAATTGGACTAAAACCGGAAGATATCCAAACTTTGGAAGATATTAAAAAGATACCTTACACAACTAAGGCAGACTTAAGAGATAACTATCCTTATGGCTTGCTTGCTGTGCCTATGGACGATATTGTTAGAGTACATGCGTCAAGCGGAACTTCTGGAAAGCCTACAGTGGTTGCTTATACAAAAAATGATTTGGATATGTGGTCTGACTGCGTAGCAAGACTAATAGTTGCTGCAGGTGGCAGAAAATCTGATGTAGTGCAAATATCTTTTGGATATGGCTTGTTTACTGGTGCTTTAGGTTTGCATCAAGGTTGGGAAAAGGTTGGTGCATCTGTTATTCCTGCATCTTCTGGTAATACTGAAAGGCAAGTTATGCTTATGAAAGACTTGGGTGCTACGGCTTTGGTTGCAACTCCTTCTTATGGCTTGTATATTAGCGAAGTTATGGAAAGAATGGGGTTGAAAAAAGAAGATTTTAAACTTCGTATTGGTTTGTTTGGTAGTGAAGCATCAAGTCCAGAAATGCATCAAGAACTACAAAATAAATTAGGTGTATTTCCAACAGATAACTATGGATTAAGTGAAATAATTGGACCGGGTGTAAGTGGTGAGTGTGAGTTTAAATGTGGTATGCACATTAACGAAGACCATTTTTATCCTGAAATTGTGGATAGAGATACTTTAGAGCCATTGCAAGATGGTGAATGGGGTGAACTTGTAATCACTACACTTACTAAAGAAGGCTTGCCAATGTTAAGATATCGCACAAAAGACATTACAAGACTTATTACTGATAAGTGTAAATGTGGCAGAACTACTGTTAGAATGGATAGGATACAAGGTAGGTCTGATGATATGCTTATTATTCGTGGTGTAAATGTATTCCCATCTCAAATTGAGGGTGTGCTTATGAGTATACCTGAAATTGGTGGTAACTATGAAATTGTAGTGGAAAGAATAGGTCATTTAGACAAACTTACAATAAATGTAGAAGTGAAAGATTTTGCATTGCTAGATAATTATTCTAAACTTGAAGATTTGGTTAAAAAAGTAAGACAAAAATTAAAAGTTGTTCTTCAAATAGATGCGGTAGTAAGACTAGTTGAACCACAGTCATTAAAGAGATTTGAAGGTAAGGCAAAAAGAGTTACTGATTTAAGAAAAATTTAAATTAAAATTAGTAAGTTAATCGCAAAACTTATCAAAAATCGCTACTAAATAAAAAATAAGAGGTATTTATGAAAAAAATATTATTGGGAAATGAGGCAATTGCAAGAGGTGCTTATGAGGCAGGAGTAAAAGTTAGTACTGCTTATCCTGGTACACCTAGTACAGAAATTACCGAGGCAATTGCAAAATATAAAGAAATATATGTAGAATGGTCACCAAATGAGAAAGTAGCACTAGAGGTTGCTATTGGTAGTAGTGTTGCAGGTGCAAGAAGTATTGTTTGCATGAAACATGTTGGTGTTAACGTTGCAGCAGACCCATTGTTTACACTTGCTTATACTGGTGTTAATGGTGGTTTAGTTTTGGTAGTTGCAGATGACCCTGGTATGCATAGTTCTCAAAATGAACAAGATAGTAGGTATTATGCAATTGCAAATAGTATACCTATGTTAGAGCCAAGTGATTCTAGCGAAGCAAAGGAATTTACTAAACTTGCCTTTGAAATGAGTGAAAAGTATGATACTCCAGTTATGCTTAGAAGTACTACAAGAGTTTCACATTCTCAGTCATTTGTACAACTTGAGGATAGATGTGAGGTAGGTATAAAGCCTTATGTTAAGGATATTACAAAATACGCAATGATGCCATCAATGGCAGTTGGTAGACATAAAGTAGTTGAGGCAAGAATAAATAAACTATCTGTAGATAGCAATAGTATGGATATTAATAAAATTACATATAAGTCTACGAAAATCGGTATTATTTGCAGTGGTGTAGTTGCAAAGTATGCCGAAGAGGCAATTCCTGATGCAAGTATTTTAAAACTTGGAATGGTAAATCCGCTACCTATGCAAATGATTAAAGAGTTTGCTAGCAAAGTTGATAAATTATATGTTATAGAAGAATTGGAACCTATATTTGAAAAGCAAATTAAAGCAAAAGGCATTGAATGTATTGGAAAAGAAATTTTTTCTATTCAAGGTGAGTTATCTGTGGCTTTAATCCGTAATAAATTGCTTGGAGAGCCTATGCCAGTTGCAGATAGTACATTGCCAGTAAGACCACCAGTGATGTGTCCTGGTTGTCCGCATCGAAGTGTGTTTTATGTATTGCACAAATTAAAACTGATGGTTACAGCAGATATTGGTTGCTATACACTTGGTGCAGGTGAACCGCTAAACGCAGTTGATACAGTTGTTTGTATGGGTGCAAGTATTGGTATGTGCCATGGTGTTGATAAAGCATTGGGCAGAGAGCAAAGCAAAAAGACAGTTGCAGTTATTGGTGACTCAACTTTTGTACATAGTGGTATTACTGGTATTGTAGATGCAGTTTATAATCAAGGTAGCAGTACTATTATTATTCTTGATAATTCAACAACAGGTATGACAGGTCATCAACCTAATCCGGCAACAGGTAGAACAATACGTGACCAAGTAACTCATCAATTGGATTTGGAGCAAGTAGTTAGGGCTTGTGGAGTAAAAAGTGTTCAAACAGTTGATAGTTATGATATGCAAGCCGTTGAAAAAGCAGTTAAAGAGGAACTTGCAAAAGACGAAGTTAGTGTTATCATTGCAAGAAAACCTTGTATTTTGCTTACAAAAGAAGTTAAAACACCTTATTTTATTGGTAGTGACAAGTGCAAAAAGTGTGGTATGTGTATGAAAATAGGTTGTCCTGCGATTATGAAAACAAAGGATAATACTTTTAGTATAAAAGCAGACCAATGCGTTGGTTGTGCTGTTTGCACACAAATGTGTAAGTTTGATGCTATAAAGTTAGGAGGTAAAAACTAATGGCTAATATTTTAATTGTTGGAGTTGGTGGACAAGGTACACTTTTAGCATCAAGAGTGCTTGGAAATTATGCTGTTTTAACTGGACAAGACTGCAAATTGTCTGAGGTTCATGGTATGAGTCAAAGAGGTGGCAGTGTTGTTACTCATGTGCGAATTGGAAGCAATATTTTAAGCCCAATAGTTGCAGTAGGTGATGCGGATATAATTATTGCTTTTGAAAAATTAGAAGCACTAAGATGGAGACATTATCTTAAAAAAGATGGTATGATGGTTGTAAATGAGGAAGAAATTATGCCAATGCCTGTGATAACTGGTGCTATGGAATATCCAAAAGATATACAAGATAAAATAAAACAAATGAATGTAAAAACATTGTTTATTAATGCCTTTGAACTTGCAAAGCAATGTGGTAATGTAAAAGTAACTAATGTTGTAATGCTTGGTGCTTTGGCAAAAAATCTTGGTTTTAAGTATGAGGATATTATTGAGGCAGTTAAAATGACAGTTCCAGCAAAATTTTTGGATGTAAATTTGCTTGCAATTGAAAAAGGTTACAACGCAAAATAATAATATGTTAATGGGGAAAATTTTAAATTAATGCTAAACATTTGGAGGACTAATTATGTATAGCGACAATATGCAATATTTAAAAAGAGAAGAATTGGAAAAAATTCAAAGCGAAAGACTGGTAAAGGTAGTTAAAAGGGTTTATGATAATGTAGAAATTTACCGTAAAAAAATGGATGCAGCAGGAGTTAAACCTGAGGATATTAAGTCAATTAAAGACATTACTAAACTACCATTTACTGTAAAACACGATTTAAGAGAAAGTTATCCTTTTAATTTTTTTAGTTGTCCGCAAAGTGAAATTGTAAGAGTACATGCTTCTAGTGGTACTACAGGTAAGTTAACAGTAGTTGGTTATACTCAAAATGATTTGGATATGTGGGCGGATATGGCTGCAAGATGTTTGAGTATGACTGGTGCAGACAATAACTCTGTTGTTCAAGTATCTTTTGGTTATGGATTATTTACTGGTGGTTTAGGCTTGCATGATGGTAGCCAAAGACTAGGTGCTTTAACAGTTCCAACTTCTAGTGGTAATACACTAAGACAATTGCAATTAATGCGTGATTTTGGTGCAGATACATTATGTTGTACTCCATCTTATGCAATTTATTTAAGTGAAGCAATGGCAAAAGAAGGTTTTTCTGATAGAAGTCAATTTAAATTAAAACGTGGTATTTTTGGTGCAGAGCCTTGGTCAGACGAAATGCGTCGTGATATAGAAAAAAGACTACAAATTAAGGCCTATGATATTTATGGATTAAGTGAGATTATGGGACCGGGTGTTGCTATGGAATGTGAAGAGCAAGACGGACTTCATATTAATGAGGACCACTTCTTCCCAGAGATAGTTGACCCTGATACACTAGAGCCAGTGCCATTTGGTGAAAAAGGTGAACTTGTTATTACAACTCTTACAAAAGAAGGTATACCTCTTATTAGATACAGAACTAGAGATATAACAAGTTTTAAATTAGGTGAATGTAAGTGTGGAAGAACACTTATTAGAATGAATAGAGTTACTGGAAGAACAGACGATATGCTTATCATTCGTGGTGTTAATGTGTTCCCATCTCAAATAGAAAGCGTATTATTTAATATAGGCGATAGAATATCACCACATTATCAAATAATTGTTGATAGAGTTGGTGCTTTGGATACTTTTGAAATTCAAATAGAAATTAGTGAATCTTACTTTAGTGACGAAGTTGGAAAATTGCAAGCATTAAAGAAAGAAATTGAGCACGAAATGACATCTAATTTAGGTATTAGTGCAAAAATTACTTTAGTTAGTCCTAATAGTTTGAGTAGAAGTGAAGGCAAAGCAAAAAGGATTATAGATAATCGCAAAAAGAATAATTAATACAATAATAAGGGAGAGAAATATATGTTAGTAAATCAAATTGCAGTATTTTTGGAAAATCGTAAAGGTAGAGTAGGTGATTTTGCTGCGGTTTTAGCAGAAAATAAAATTGATTTAGTATCTATGAGCATTGCAGATACTAAAGAATTTGGAATTTTGCGTGCTATAACTCGTGACAATTCTAAAGCGGTTAAAGTTTTGCGTGAGGCAGGCTTTACTGTAACAAGTTCTGATTTAATTGGTATCCAAGTTGAAGATAGGGCTGGCGGTTTATCTGAAGTACTAAATCTATTATATGCTGGTGGGGTAGAAATTGAATATTTGTATTCCTATGCAAGAACAGAGGCTAAAAAGGCAATAATTATGCTAAAGGTTTCTGATATTAAAAAAGCAATGGATGTTATTGAAAAAAATAATATCAAAGTGTTGGAAAACTCAATTATATAATAACAAAAAATATGCTTTGTGAATAAAATATGTATATCTATAGTTAAACTTAATGATACTTGGAGGCATACTATTTTAACAAAGTATATTGATATTAATCAAATAAAAAACAATATCTTAAACGCAAGGCAAACTTGCTGTGCAAATGTTATGGCAGTTGTAAAAGCAAATTGCTATAGTAATGGCTTGTATGTTGCAAGTTGTATAGAAGAATATGTTTGTGGCTTTGCTGTTGCAAATGTTTTTGAAGGTATACATTTAAGAAAAATAGGGATTGCAAAACCTATACTTTCATTATCTTTTAAAAAAGACGAATTTGACATTGCAAAAAAATATAATCTTGCTGTTTCTTTAAGCCTGCCTGAAAATTATGTAAAAGGTTTAAAATATCACATTGCTATTGATAGCGGTATGAATAGAAGTGGAGTTAAAGGAAAGTACAATTTATTATCATTGCTAAATAAAATGGATAATAACGATATTGAAGGTATCTATTCTCACATATATTCACCAAATGCGATATTAATAGAAAGGCAAGTAGAATTATTTGATGAGGCTGCAAACATTGCAAGATTATTTAATAGAGAAATTGTAACACATATTTTTGCAACTAATTATAAAGATAGTACTATTACATACAAAACAGATATGATTAGATTAGGTATTGGTTTGTATGAAAAAGCAGTTGGTGTTTCTTCTGAAATATTACAGATAAAAGATTTGTCTAAAGGTGAAAGTTTGGGTTATGATGGAGAATTTATTGCGGCAACCCCTATGCAAATAGCACTATGCGAAGGCGGATATTTTGATGGAATAATTAGAAGATTTGCAGGTCAAAAAATGTCATTTAATACCGATTTTTGTAAGGTTTTGGGCAAAATTAGTATGGATTCGCATATTATTGATGTAACTGATTTAAATGCTAAAATTGGTGATAAAGTAGTTGTGTATGACACAGAAGATTTATCTTTTGAAAAACGTAGCGAAGATATGAAGATTAGTAAATATGAATTAATGACAATGCTTAAAGGAAGATTTAATTATGTCTATTATAACTAAAGCAGAGCAAAGAAGTATAATAAGAGAAAAAATAAACAATATTTCATATTTTGATAGAAGTTTTAAAAGCCACATGATAGTAGATGACATTATCAAAAGTGGATTAATTGATAATCATAGCCATATATTGTTTTACAAAGCACTGCCTTGTGAGGTGAATGTTGACTGGCTTATTAATTATGCTGTGACTATTTGCAAACAATGTTATTTACCACGAGTAAATGGCGATAGTATGGATATTGTAAAATATCCTTGTAAGTTGGAAAAAGGTAGTTATGGTGTACTAGAGCCAGTTGGTGATAATGCTAATGTTAATATTGACTTAGTTATTGTACCAGTACTTGGAGTGGACAAGCAGAATAATAGACTTGGTAAAGGAAAAGGATATTACGATAGGTTTTTTAGTAGATTTCCTAATTGCAAAAAAGTTGCAGTTGCTTTTAAGGAACAATGTTTGGATAATATTGTTACAGAAGAGCACGATGTTAAAATGGATGAAGTTTTTGTGAGGTAAAATGAGAGTAGTAGCAGGAAAACATAGGAGCAGACCATTGTTTGCACCAAAGAATAATGATATTAGACCTACAACTGATATGATAAAAGAGTCTATATTTAATATTATACAAAATGATGTCATTGGCAGTAAATTTCTTGATTTGTTTGCGGGTAGCGGAAGTATTGGTATAGAAGCAATTAGCAGAGGTGCAGAAAAGGTAGTTTTTGCAGATAGTAACAAAGAAAGCATAAATTTAATTAAAAAAAATTTGCAAATGCTAAAAGAAGATAGTACTATTATTTTTGGC
>CAJTNW010000013.1:26637-28078 GCA_910577795.1 uncultured Christensenella sp. | reverse complement strand
TCGTATCGGATACGGAAATGCTGACCTTTCCATTTTCAGGAGTATATTTTAGTGAGTTTGATATTATATTTTTAGACCCTCCGTATGAATTTACAAATATTGCAGATATACTTTGCAAAATTAAGGAAAATAATGTTTTGGCTGAGGGTGGCATAGTAATATACGAAAGCCTTTATGATAAAAATTTTGATAAAAATGTAGATGGATACAATATTATAAAATCAAAAAAATATGGTATTACTTCTATTGATATTTATGAGGCAATATGATAAAAAAGTGTTTGATAAGTGGTAGTTTTGACCCTATAACCAAAGGACATATTGATTTGTTAGAAAGAGCATTGCAAATGTCTGACCAAGTAATTATTGGTGTTTTTAATAACGAAGAAAAAGAGTATTTGTTTGACTTTGAATTGCGTGTTAAACTTTGCAATATAGCAACTAAACATTTTGAAAGAGTCCAAGTGATTGGTGATACTGGTATGCTGTATGAGTTTTGTAAAAGAGAAGATATTGATGGAATAGTTAGAGGTTTTAGGAATTATACCGACTATGAATATGAAACAGAAATGGCAAAATTTAATTATCTAAATTGTGGTGTTATGACATATCTTTTGCCGGCAAGTAGTGAATATAGTAAATTAAGTAGTAGTATAGTAAGACAACTTTTTAATAATTGTAAAAGTAAATTTAATGATAGTAAAAAAACAGAAGAAATTGAAAATTATCTACCAAAAGATGTTGTTTGTGAGATAAGGAGGATGACAAATGAATGATTTTATGAAAATATTAAACGAACTTGAAAGTGAAATAAAAGATTCAAGAAGGTCTATGCTTGGTGGTAATAGGTATATTGATGAAGGTAAGTGTATGGACTATATTTTGACACTAAAATCACTTTTGCCACAAGAGATAAAAGAGGCTCAAATAATAATGTCTGAAAAAGAAAATATTATGAGAGAAGCGGAGGATTATGCTACTCATTTAATAAGCGATGCTAAAGCAAAAGCAAACAAAATTTTGGACGAGTCAGAACTTACTAAGCAAGCAAAATTTGAGGCAAAACAGATTTTAGATGGTGCCAATGACGAGCGAGAGAAAATTATGTATGACACAATGACATCTATGATGGATTTGTTAAAAGATGCAGAAAACAAAATGATAGACATAATAAATTGTGTTACAGATTCGAAAAATACAATTTTAGACGAGTTTCAAAACTTGTACAATAAAAAATAATTTGCCAATATGGAATGATGCTTTAATCATTCCATATTTTTTATAAAACCTAACGAAAATCGCTACTAAATTGTATTTTAAACTAATTTGAAAGTATTTTAAAAATATGTTTTTTGTTTGTTAAAGTGCTTTTTTGCATTTAATAAATATAATATAAAAATAATACTTTACAAATATTAAAATTAATGTTAAAATATTATTAA
>CAJTNW010000013.1:0-26623 GCA_910577795.1 uncultured Christensenella sp. | reverse complement strand
CAAACATAATTGTACTATGGGAGAGATAAAGTGAGTGGTCAAAAAAGATTAGGACTTGTTTTGGAAGGTGGCGGTGCTAGAGGTGCTTATCAAGCAGGGGCATTAAAAGCATTGTTTGAGGCTGGTTATATTTTTGATGGTGTTGCTGGTACTTCTGTTGGAGCATTAAATGGAGTAATGGTTGCCCAAAACAGGTTTGAGGATAGTATTAAAATTTGGAAAGAAATTGACTTTGCAAATGTTTTGAATATCAATAACAACTATGGCGAAAATATTGCTAAAAAGAATTTTGACCAAGATACACTAAAGTACTTTTATAATTATGTTAAAAAACTTATTGGTGATGGTGGACTTGATACTACAAAAATAAAAAACTTAATCAAAAATAATATAGACGAAAAATTATTAAGGGAATCTGGTATTGATTTTGGTATTATGACTTATTCTGTAACAGAAAAACGGCCACTATCAATTTTTGTAAGCGATATGCCTGAAGGGCAAGTTGCAGATTATGTTATGGCATCAGCATCATTCCCAGGTTTTAAAAAGACCTCTATTGATGGTAAGGAATTTATTGATGGCGGTATTTATGACAATATGCCCATTAATATGTTGCTTGACAAAGGCTATAATGACATTGTTGCAATTGAAACAAAAAGTTCTATACCAAAACGTAATCCTAAGGATAAAAATAGTCAGATTTTTTATATCAAACCTAGCGAAAAACCTGGTAGAGTTATGAACTTTACGCAAGAGTCTACTGAAAGAGCAGTTTTGATAGGATATTTAGACGTTTTAAAATTGCTGAGAGGTTATGCCGGACAAAATTATTTTATTGACACACAAAACAAATCTCCATTTGGTTACGGACTATGTGATTTATGTGATGATTTATATTCTGAAATATCACATATTTTTGGTGAGGTGTATCAAGGATTACAACACCTTAATGAAGTATTAATTAAAGAGTTAAAACTAAAAGGCAATAATTTTGCAGAAAGTATGCTTAACTTGTATGAAAGAATAGCAGCACTTGAAGGTATTAACAGACTTCAAATTTATTATTTTGACGAATTTTTAGGTTTAGTTAGTGATAACCTTTATAAAATATCTGTAGAAACTGGTAGTAAAATATTTAAAGAAATCAAAATAATTATGACTATGGATAATTATTTTAGGAATAATAAAGTATGATTATCTATAGAAGAATATAGTTTAGTAATGAGGAGTTTTTATGCTAAGAAATGAAATTGACGATAAATACAAATGGAATTTGTGCGACATTGTAAAAGACGAAAAGGAATGGGATAGTTATTATAAAATAGTAGAAGATGGTATAAAAAAAATTGGTGAATTTTCTGGCAAACTTAATAACAAAATAACTATTCTTGAATGTTTAAATTTAAATTCGTCTATCAGTGAGGCAATTGAAAGAATTTACGTTTTTGCAAAAATGAAAATGGACGAGGATTCTGAAGTATCCAAATATCAAGCACTTACAGATAAGGCGGAAAGAATACTTGTTGATTATTCTGCTGAATCTAGTTACATTACTCCAGAGTTAATTAAACTAAGCAACGAACAATTGAACAATTTCGCAAATGATATTGACTTTAAAAATCATTCTTGCTATTTTGATAGTATTATTCGTGAAAAATCACATATTTTAAGTGAATCTGAAGAAAAATTGCTTAGCAATATGCACACATTTACTGACAATTTCCGTGCTGCATTTAATATGTTTGATAATGTTGATGTTGACTTTGGAACTATCAAAGCGAATGGTGAAAAGATTAAACTAACTCATGGAACTTATAGTATGTTTTTGCAGTCAGATGACAGAATTTTAAGAAAAACTGCATATAAAAACATGTTTGGTGCGTACAAAAAAATGATAAATACTATTGCTAGTATTTATGCTGGTAATGTAAAAAAGAATTGTTTTTATGCAAAAGTACGTGGCTATCAAAGTGCAATAAACAAAGCAATGTTTAATGAAAATGTGCCAGAAATTATTTATAAAAATTTAACTGAAAGTGTGGATAAAAATATTAAATTGTTGCATGACTATTTAAGTCTTCGCAAAAAAGTATTAGGTTATTCTAAACTTGCAATGTGGGATATGCACACTCCTATTGTTAACGAAGTTGAACATTTGTATAATTATGAAGATGCTACAAAATTAGTTAAAGAAGCACTAAAACCTTTGGGTGAAGATTATGCAAAATTATTAGATACGGCTTTTAATGATAAATGGATAGATGTTTACGAAAATAAGGGTAAAAGAAGTGGTGCTTATTCGTGGGGTTGCTACGGCATACATCCTTATGTTTTGTTAAACTATACAGGTGTAACCCATGACGTGTTTACAATTGCTCATGAATTAGGTCATGCTATGCACACTTATTATTCAAATAGTAGTTTGCCTTATGAAAAGGCAGGGTATGAGATTTTTGTAGCAGAAGTTGCAAGTACAGTTAATGAAATTTTGTTGCTTAAATATCTTATTAAAAACGCAAGTGGAAATGAAAAGAAATATTTGCTTTCATACTATCTTGATATGTTTAGGACTACTTTGTTTAGACAAACTCAGTTTGCAGAGTTTGAAATGATAAGCCATAGTGCTTACGAAAAAGGTGAGGCTTTGACTGCTGAATTTTTGTGTAGTGAGTACAAAAAACTTAACGATAAATATTACAAATCAACTACATTAGATGATGGACTTATTCAATACGAGTGGGCAAGAATACCACATTTTTATAATAGTTTTTATGTTTATAAATATGCAACTGGTATAACATCTGCAGTAGTTATTGCAAATGGCATTTTAAATGACAGCAAAAATGTTGAAAGTTATAAGAAGTTTTTAAGTCTTGGTGGAAGTATGCCACCATCTGAAATTTTAAAAGTTGCTGGTGTTAATTTGGAAGATAAAAAAACTTTTGATATTGCTATGCAAGAGTTTCAAAATACTTTGAATGAATTAAAAGAACTTACAAGGGGATAAAAATGAGCGAAATTAAAAATCCTAAAATCATGCCTAATAGTTTAGATGCTGAAAAGTCACTTTTAGGTAGTATGATGATAGATGATAGTGTTACCACAGAAATATTGAGCGAACTTGAGGAGAAAGATTTTTATTATTCTTCTCATAAGTTAATATTTAATGCAATGTGCGAATTGCAAAGAGATGGTAAACCTATTGATATCATAACTTTGTCTGACAAACTATCTAAAATGAAGGATAAAGATAAATATGGCAATATCTCTACTAATGATAATTTGCAAAAAATTGGTGGTATGACATATCTTACAGAACTTACTGATGCTATTCCTTCTTCTGCAAACTTTAGATATTATTTTAACATTGTAAAAAAGAACGGAATGTTAAGAACAATAATAAATGCGTCTAACAAAATTGTTGAAAACACTTATACTAGTGATGATAGTGATATGGCACTTGCTTTTGCAGAAAAAACTATTTTTGATATTTCTGATAATCAAGAAAATAAAGATTTAGTGCATGTAAATAATACAATAAATAAAGTGCTTAAAGGTTATGAGGATGTACTTACAAACCCAGACTGCAATAAAGGTCAATTATCTTATTTCAAAAACTTGGATAAAATTACAAACGGATATAAAGGCGGTCAAATGATAGTTCTTGCGGCTCGTCCAGGTTGTGGTAAAACATCCTTTGCTATGAATATTGTTTGTAATATTGCCCGCAACGAACCTGATAAAGTAGTTGCAGTATTTAACTTGGAAATGAGTATTAGTGAACTTACTCAAAGAATTTTGCTTACAATGGCAAGCGTACCTCATGAAAGTGTTGTATCGGGTGCTTCAGCAGACGAATTTAAAAGACTTTGGGGTGCTAAAAAAATACTTGAAAAATCTAATATCTACATAGATGATACTGCAAATACTACACCTGAGCAAATTATGAGCAAGTGTAGAAGATTAAAGCAGATGAAAAAACGACTTGATTTTGTTGTTATTGACTACTTGCAGTTGTTAAAAGCACATACTTCAAGACAAAGTATTCAACAAGAAGTTACTGAAATATCACGTAGTTTAAAAATTATGGCAAAGGAACTAGATGTTCCAGTATTTGCACTATCACAAACATCACGTGATTTGGAAAAGAGAGATGATGGTGACCCTAAAATGTCAGACCTTAGGGAGTCAGGTGCAATTGAGCAAGATGCCGACCAAGTATACTTTTTGGTTAAACAAAAATTGGGTGAAGGCAGTGTGGAAGATATTATCAACTTGCATATTGTTAAACATCGTAGCGGACCTTGTGCAACAATTAGTTTTAGATGGCAAGGTAGTATGGTTAAATTTACACCACTTTCTTTTGAAGAAACACGTAATTTAAAACAGCAAAAATCTACTGTTGAACAAGCAGTTGCTGCAAGTAAAAATGCTGAAGATAGCAATGAGGATAGCAAAAAAACTGATAATCCTGAAGATATTGATTATAAAGTTGATGACGAAGACAAAACTCCTCCTCCTTTTACTGGCGAAACAACTATTATTTATAATGAAAATGAAGGCTCTAATTATAGTTTAGGTGATGAACCAAATTGGGGTGCTGAATATGATAAAGCCACAAATGTTAGCAATATAAACATACCTACAGAGGAAGAAGAATAAGCCTATTTTTAATTATTATAATGTATATTCAAATATGCTAAAACATAAAATATACCAAATGAGGTGTTTATGGCATATTTTGACGATATTTATAAAACTATAAAAGAAAAATTAAATTACAAAATCACAATAACAAATGATGGATTTATTGTTGAAGATTTTAAAAATATAATTTATCAAAGCAGTGAACATATAGAAATTCGTGCTGGTAAAATAAAACTTGAATTTGATGGCAGTAATTTTGTTATCAAAGAAATTCAAACAGGGCTACTTATAGTTACTGGCAATTTGGAGAGTTTTAAGGCGGTGCAATTATGATTTTATCCAAAGTAAAAGTAATTGCAACGGGTAGTAATCGTACTCGTCTTATAAACAAATTAAACAATGAAAAAATTGTGATTTATAATTTAGTTACAAACGAAAAAACTACATTTTGGATAAAACAAAATGATATTAAACAATTAAAAGAATTTGCAGATATTTATGGCATTAGTTTGGAAATAGTAAGCAGTACTGGACTTACAAAAATTTTGTTTAATGTTTATAAAAATCTGCCATATATGATAGCAGTGATGCTTTTTTCCGTAGTTCTTATTGTTTGCTCTCAATTTGTTTATAATGTAAAAGTTGAGGCAACAAACGATATTTATGCAAATAAAGTTGAAACTTTGCTTAAAGAAAATAATTTTAGTGGCAGAATTTTAAAGAAAAAGATTAACCTTAAAGAAGTTGAAAATTTGATTTTAAATAGTGTCAATGAGGTTAGTTTTGCTACTTGTTATATTGAAGGCTTTTCCTTAAAAGTTAAAATTATTGCAAATGACCCGCCTAAAAGTGCAGAGACAAAAAGTGATTTAACTTCGTTATATGATGGAGTTGTTACAAGAGTAATTGTAAGGTCTGGTACAAGCGAAGTTATGCCGGGGCAAACTGTAAAAGCAGGTGAAATTTTGATTGGCGGATACCATATTGCAGATAATACACCATCTGATGGTGAAGAATCTGGTGAAAGATATGAAGTAAGTGCAGATGGTGAGGTTTATGGTAAAGTTTACACTCATAAAAGATTTGTAATACCAAAACGTAATTATGCTTTTGTTAAAACAGGTAAATCAACAATAAAAAGACAATTAGGTTTTAATAATCTTACAATTTTAAAAAGTGGCAAGTCGCCTTATGAATTTTATGAAACTCAAACAAGAGAAATAAAATTATTTGGAATTTTGCCTATAAAAATAGTTACTATAGAATATTTTGAAATGAGCAGAGTGGAAATTGAACAAAATGCTTACATAGAAAGTTTAAAAAATAAATTTGATAGTGAATTTATGGCATCTATGAATTCGGATAGTAAATTACTAGCCAAAAATTATGAGATAAAGGAAGTAGAAGGTGTAAAATATCTTGACATTTTTTACGAAACTGAACAAAGATTAGATAACGGAGGACATTATTATTAATTTTAACGATTATACAACAGAACAATTAAGAGAAGTATTTGGCGAATATGATAGCAATATAAAATATTTATCAAAACGTCTTGGAATAAACGTAGTAAGAGATGCAAATGGTCTAAAAGTTATAGGCGAGGCAGAAAATGCAAATAAACTGGAAGAAATTATTAATTGCTTGCTTGAAAAAGTAGAAAAAGGCGAAAGTATAAATAAAACAACTTTGCGATTAGTTACTGATATTATTTTGGACGGAAAAGCAGATAGTGTAGATAGCATGACAGAGGCGATTACCTATACGCATAAAGGTAAGCCAATTAAGCCAAAAAGCATTAATCAAGCAAAATATTTGCAGGCTATAAAATCAAATTCTTTAACTTTTGGAATAGGTCCTGCAGGTACAGGCAAAACATATCTTGCTGTAGCAATGGCAGTATCTGCATATAAATTAAAACAAGTAGAAAAAATTGTTTTGACAAGACCTGCAGTTGAGGCAGGTGAAAAACTAGGCTTTTTACCCGGTGATTTAGGACAAAAAGTTGACCCATATTTAAAACCACTTTTTGATGCTTTAGCAGAAATGTTAGGGCTTGAAGTGTATAATAGACTAATGGAAAAGGGAGTTATTGAAGTAGCACCGCTTGCATATATGCGTGGTAGAACAATTGCAAATTCATTTATTATTTTAGACGAGGCACAAAACACAACATGTGAGCAAATGAAAATGTTTTTAACTAGAATAGGTGAAGGTAGCAAAGTTGTAGTTACTGGTGATATAACTCAAATAGATTTGCCTTATGGCAAAAAAAGCGGTCTTATAGAAGTTAGTAAAATTTTGCAAGGCATTGAGGATATAGCGATTAATTATTTTAATGAAAAGGACGTTGTAAGACATGAATTAGTTATGAAAATAGTCAAAGCATACGATGATTTTTATAAATTAGGAGAAAAGAATGGAGAGGACAAGAGCGGGATATCCGATTAAAAAGAAAAAAGTTAATAAAGACGAATTGATGGAACACCTGCATAAAGACTGGGTTCAACAATTAATTGTAATTTCATGTATAGTAATTACAAGTTGTTTGCTTGCCATTTCGGCTGCAACTACTTATACTTGGAGCATCAGTGTATTAACTACTAAGTGGGTTGATGTGCTTATTATTGCAGCAGTATTTTTTATAGCAACAATTATGTTTTATGAGTATTATACTTATATGTCAAAGGACAAGTCCTATAAAAAATTGATAATAATAGGTGTTACTTTAGTTGTTACTGTAGTTTGTTGTCAGTTATTTAGTCATTTAATTAGTCCATATTGCTCACCACTTGCGGTATTACCAATAATACTAAGTATTATGATAGGTGGTAGAACAGGATTTATGGGATTAGTTGTAACAATATCTACATTATTGTTATCTTACTCTGTTATGGATTATGGCTTGGTTGGTGAGTTATCTAATACATTTTATGAAATAACTACTTCACTAATTGTATCAATGATAAGAGTATTATTAATAATGTTCCTTATTCGTAGAAATTATTCACGTTTTAAATTGATGTGGGGTGCTGCAGCAATAAATTTAGTAGCATCATTGCCAATAGTACTGCTTGCTATGATAGTTTCTACAGATGCACAATACTTATTATTATCATATACTTATTCAATTTTAGGTGGTTTTATTGCAATAATTGTATTTACTTCATTGATTCCATTATATGAGCAAATATTTAATGTATGGACAAACTTTAAACTAGCAGAAATATGCAGTTTGTCACGTCCGTTATTGCAAAGATTATCAAATGAAGCACCTGGTACATTTAACCATTGTATTATTGTATCAAACTTAGCAGAGGCTTGTGCAATAGCAGTAGGGGAAAACCCATATCTTGCAAAAGCATGCGGTATTTATCATGATATTGGTAAATTGAGTGCTCCTGAATTTTTTACTGAAAATCAACAAGGTTATAATCCTCATGACGATTTAATACCTATGCATAGTGCTAAAATGATTATGTCTCATACTAAAATTGGTTATGACATGCTAAAAAAAGCACATTTACCAGACGAAATTGCAAATGTTGCATTGGAGCATCATGGTACAACAACAGTAAAATATTTTCATAACAAAGCAAAATTATTAACTGAAGGTACAGTTAATGACAAACTATACATGTATGAAGGACCAAAACCTACCTCAAAAATAGCGGCAATTGTTATGATTTCCGATGTTGTAGAGGCAATTACAAGGTCAAGACAAACAGCAAATATGGATGAACTTAAAGCAATTGTAGAAAGTGTAATTAAGGAAAAAATTGCTGACCATCAGTTTGAAAATTCAGATATAACTTTTTCCGATTTGCAAAAAATATCTGTTGCTATTTGTAAGGTTGTACCAGCAGTATATCATAAGCGAATTGATTACAATAAAAAGAAATTGTAATTCTATTAATTACTACAAAAGAGGATATTTATGTTAGGACTTTATAATTTAACTTCAGAAGAAGAAAAAACTGTAAAAAAAGTTTTTAAAACAGTATGCAGAATACATGGTATAAAAAAAAGTAGTATTAGTGCGGATATTACTATTGTTGACGCAAGAGAAATTCATCAATTAAACTTGACAACTAGGCAAGTAGACAAGCCTACAGATGTACTTAGTTATCCAGCACTTGATAATATCATTTTCCCTTTTAGCAAAAGCAATTATCAAGACATTTTGTCACCAGAAGATAATACTTTGTATATTGGTGAAATAATTATTTGCCGTGAAATAATGTTAGAACAAGCAGAAGAATATGGACATTCAGAAGCACGAGAACTTGCATTTTTAACTACTCATGGACTGCTACATTTGTTAGGTTATGACCATATAGAAGAGGATATGCGAAATGTTATGAGAGCAAAAGAGGACGAAATTTTAACTCTTGCAAAATTTTTTAGAGAATAAAATTAATTAAGGAAAAAATATGTTTAAATCAGGATTTGTAACAATTATAGGTAAGGCTAATGTAGGTAAGTCTACATTATTAAACGCATTAGTAGGCGAACAAGTTGCTATTGTTTCTTGGAGACCACAAACTACACGTGATAAAATTATTGGTATTTTAAATGGAGATAATTATCAAGCAATTTTTATTGATACACCAGGTATACATAAAGTAAAAAATGAACTTTCTAAGTTTATGATGAAAAATGTTGAGTCTGCATTAGAAGGAGTTGACATTGTTATATATGTTATAAATGGCGAAAAGAATATTGACGATAATGATATGAAATTGATTAATCAATATGCAAAAGCAAGCACTCCTTTTATTGTTGTTATTAACAAAATGGACATTGCTGACCGTGAAAAAGTACTAGATATGATAAATCAATTAAAAGATATTGATGGAATTGATAGCATTATTCCAATATCTGCAATGAAAGGTAAAAAACTTGATTTGTTAAAAGAAAGAATAGAGGCAAATTTAAAAGAAGGTGTACAATTTTATCCTGAAGATATGATTACAGATAAGTCGGTTAGATTTATGGTGTCAGAAATAATACGTGAAAAAGCAATGAAATTTTTAGGTGAAGAAGTACCTTATGGAGTTGCTGTAAATATTAATCTTTTTAAGGAACGTGATGACAATTTAATTGATATTGATGCAGATATTATTTG
Organism: uncultured Christensenella sp.; assembly: GCA_910577795.1. GTDB lineage: Bacteria > Bacillota > Clostridia > Christensenellales > UBA3700 > MGBC100798. Next base: position 16,848 of record CAJTNW010000013.1, on the reverse strand, counting down.
TGAAAAGAAAGCACATAAGCCTATTATTATTGGTAAAGGTGGAAGTATGCTTAAAAAAATTGGCACTTGTTCAAGACAAGATATTGAAAAATTATTAGATAGCAAAGTTTATCTTAATTTGTGGGTAAGAGTAAAAGATGACTGGCGCGATAGTGAAAAATTACTTAATGAATTAGGATATAACATTAAGGATATTTAATATTTTATTATTTATATTATATACTTAAAATAAAATCAATAATAAACCATATAATTGTATTTTTATATCTTTTTGAGTCAATACTAGTATTGGAGGGACTTATGGATATAAGAGATAGAATTTGGCAACAGTTTAAAAAAACAGGAGACCCTGGCTTATATATGTTATATAAAGCCTTAGGTGAGGAGCAGGATATAGAAAATGGAGAAGGAGAAACCCCTTGACTGCCTTTGTATAAAAAGCATTGATTATAAAGATAATGACAAATTAATTACATTATATGCCTTTGGTGAGGGGAAAATAACTGCCTCTTTAAAAGGTGTAAAAAAATCTAAAGCAAAGTTGAAGTATGCTTCGACTTTGCTTTGTTTTGGTAAATATTATTTTACTGGTAGAAATGGCTATTATAATGTAATAGGGTGTGATTTAATAGATAATTTTTATGGCATTTGGACGGACATTGATAAGTATTATCCTGCATTGTGCAGTTTAGAAATTTTAGATAAAATTGCAGATGACAGAGAAATCGGAGATAAATTGGCTGTTTTAACTCTTGAATTTTTAAATCAACTATGTTATAAAAGTAATAATAATTTTTTAACATTAACAAAATATCTTAACAAAGTTGTTAAAGTTTTGGGGTATGAATTAAATATGGCTTGTGTAAATTGTGGTGAGCAAAGGCCTAGTAAATTTTATTATAGTTTCTTAAAAAGTGGGCTTGTTTGTGATAATTGTAATGATTTTGGTGCAATATTGCTTTCAGATAACACAATAAAAATATTAAATGAGTTAAATATCTCAAATTTTGAAAATTATAATAATTTTGATAATGAAGACTACATAATATGTGTACGAATATTTTTTGATATAATAGGTAAAAATCTGGCTAAAAAGTTCAAAACTTTTGAAGAATACATTTTATTTTATAATAAAATTATTAATTATTAAAAAATACTTGTAATATATGGTAAAATAGTGTAGGATATATTATATAAGAAAAATTTGGTTGGAGGATAAAATGGCTAATAAGAAGTTTGTTTATTTATTTATGGAAGCAGACGGTAACAATCGTGCTTTGTTTGGTGGTAAGGGTGCTAACTTGGCAGAGATGACAAGACTAGGTATGCCTGTACCTCAGGGCTTTACAATTACTACTGAGGCATGTACACAATATTATAATGATGGTGAAAAAATCAATGACGATATTATTGCAGAAATTTTTCAAAAGTTAGAAGAAGTTGAAAAAATGGCTGGCAAAAAATTTGGTGACAAAAAGAACCCATTCCTTGTATCAGTTCGTTCTGGTTCAAGAGCAAGTATGCCAGGTATGATGGATACAATTTTGAACTTAGGTTTAAATGATGTAAGTGTTGAAGGCTTAGCAGACTTAACTGGCGACCCTAGATTTGCTTATGACTGCTATAGAAGATTTATTCAAATGTATAGTGATGTTGTTATCGGTGTAGGTAAAGAAGCCTTTGGTAAAATGATAGACGAATTAAAAGACGAAAAAGGTGTTAAACTTGATACAGAACTTACTGCTGATGATTTAAAAGAATTAATTGCTAAATTTAAAGCATACTTTAAAAAAGACCAAGGAATAGATTTCCCTCAAGACCCAAAAGACCAATTAATTGGCGCTGTTAAAGCAGTTTTCAGGTCTTGGAATAATCCTCGTGCAATTGTATATAGAAGAATGAATGATATCCCTAGTGACTGGGGTACTGCAGTTAACGTACAGTCAATGGTATTTGGTAATATGGGTGATACATCTGGTACTGGTGTTGCTTTTACTCGTAACCCATCAACTGGTGAAAAGAAACTTTATGGTGAATACCTAATGAATGCACAAGGTGAAGACGTTGTTGCTGGTATTCGTACACCAATGTCTATTGACCAACTAGCAGAAACTAATAAAGCAGTTTATGAGCAATTTGTTGAAATTGCAAGAAGACTTGAAGACCACTACAAAGATATGCAAGATATGGAGTTTACTATTGAACGTGGTAAATTGTATATGCTACAAACTCGTAATGGTAAAAGAACTGCACGTGCTGCACTAAAAATTGCTTGTGATTTAGTTGAAGAAGGTATGATTTCAACTGATGAAGCACTATTAAAAATTGAGCCAAAACAATTAGATGCTTTATTACATCCAACATTTGATGACCAAGTTATCAAAAAAGCAAAACCAATTGCCAAAGGTTTGCCTGCATCTCCTGGTGCTGCTTGTGGTAAAATTGCATTTACAGCAGCAGAGGCTGTTGAAAGAGCACAAAAAGGTGAAAAGGTTGTACTTGTAAGACTAGAGACATCTCCAGAAGATATCGAAGGTATGTATGCTGCAGAAGGTATTTTGACTGCACGTGGCGGTATGACTTCACACGCAGCAGTAGTAGCACGTGGTATGGGTGCTTGCTGTGTTGCTGGTTGTCAAGAAATTGTTGTTAATGAACATGATAAAACATTAACAATAAACAAAAAAGTTTATACTCAAAATGATTATATTTCAATTGATGGTAGTACTGGTAATATTTATGGTGAACAAATTGCTACTGTTAATGCAAAAGTAAGTGGTGAGTTTGCTACAATTATGAAATGGGCTGACCATCGCAGAACATTAAAAATCAGAACAAACGCAGATACTCCTAATGATGCAAAACAAGCAGTTGAGTTTGGTGCAGAGGGTATTGGTCTTTGCCGTACAGAGCACATGTTCTTTGCAGAAGACAGAATACCTGCAATGCGTGAAATGATAGTTTCTAAAAACGAGGACGAAAGACGTAAGGCTTTAAATAAATTGTTGCCAATGCAAAGAGCAGACTTTATTGGTTTGTATGAAGCAATGGGTGATAGACCTGTTACAATAAGATTCTTAGACCCACCTCTACATGAGTTTGTACCTCATAAAGAAAGTGAAATTAAGGCTTTGGCTAAAGATATGGGCTTGTCTTTTGAAGAGTTAAAGAAAACAATTGACGAATTACACGAAATGAACCCAATGCTTGGTCATCGTGGTTGCCGTTTAAGCATCACTTATCCAGAAATTGCTGAAATGCAAACTCAAGCAGTTATTGAGGCTGCAATTGAAATTAACACTAAGAGAGGTGGTAATATCATTCCTGAAATTATGATACCTCTTGTTGGCGATGTTAAAGAACTTAAGTATGTTAAAAATGTTGTAACAAAAACAGCAGAAAAAGTTATGGCATCTCATGGTGTAAAAGTTGACTTTATGGTTGGAACAATGATAGAAATTCCTCGTGCAGCAATTACTGCAGACGAAATTGCACAAGAGGCTGAGTTCTTCTCATTTGGTACAAATGACTTAACTCAAATGACATTTGGTTTCTCTCGTGACGATGCTGGTAAATTCTTGGAAGAATATTATAGCAGAAAGATTTTTGAATCTGACCCATTTGCAAAACTTGACCAAACTGGTGTAGGTAAACTTGTAGAAATTGCAATTCAAAATGGTAAAAAGACAAGACCTAATATCAAACTTGGTATTTGCGGTGAGCACGGTGGTGACCCTTCAACTATTGAATTCTGTCACAATGTAGGACTAAATTATGTTTCTTGCTCTCCATTTAGAGTTCCAATTGCTCGCTTAGCAGCAGCACAAGCAGCAATTAAAAATCCAAGAAAGTAATTTTGTTATAAATTAATTAAAAAACGTTTTATTCAATACGGTTGTCGTATTTTATATGGCAACTGTATTGTGTTTTTAATTGAAAATTTTATAATAATACAAAAAAATAAATGATATAAATATCAAAAAAAATAAAAAGGAAAAAATGAAAAATTTTAACGAATTAGAAATTGCAGAAGAATTGAAAAGAGCAATAAGTGATATGGGATTTACAGAACCTACGCAAATCCAGTCTCAAGTTATACCTGCAATGCTAGATGGACATGATATTGTTGCGCAAGCCCCTACAGGTACTGGTAAGACCTGTGCTTTTGCTTTGCCAATAATAACTAACACTCCAAAGGAAAGTAAAGATGTAAAATCGCTTATACTTTGTCCTACGCGTGAACTTGTTATTCAAATAGCAAATGAATTTAAAAAGTTTTTAAAGTATACTGAAAATGTAAGGGTATGTGCAGTTTATGGCGGACAAAATATAGATAGACAACTAGCAAGTTTAAGAAAAAAGCCTCAAATAATAATTGCAACACCAGGTAGGGCACTAGACCATATAGAAAGACGCACAATTAAATTGCACAATATTGAGTGTGTAACATTGGATGAGGCAGATGAAATGTTGGATATGGGATTTAAGCCTGACATTGACAAAATTTTAAAGGCTTGCCCAAAATACAAACAACTTGCTTTGTTTAGTGCTACTATGCCAAAGCAAATTTTGGAAATGATAGAAACATATCAGACTGACCCAATTAAAATAGTAGGCGAAAGCGAAGAAAAACCTCAAATAGAGCAAATTGCTATAAAATGTAAAGAGGCTGACAAAGTGCCTTTTATTACAGATATATTGGATATATACGATTATAAATTATCTATTTGTTTTTGTAATACCAAAAAGCGAGTTGATGAACTTACTAAAATACTATGTAGTTTTGGATATGTTGCAGAAGGACTGCATGGGGATTTAAAGCAAAGTCAACGTGATAAAATAATGAAACGTTATAGAGCAGGTGAAATTAATATTTTGGTTGCAACAGACGTTGTAGCAAGGGGAATAGACGTAAGCGATATTGATGCGATATTTAACTTTGACCCTCCTATTGATGAGGAATTTTATGTTCATAGAATAGGAAGAACAGCAAGAGCAAAGAAAACAGGAATTGCTTATACCTTTTATACAAAAGGACAAAAACATTTAATAGAAAATTTTGAAAGGATAACAAAAACAAATATGAAAAAAATGGATAATGTAGGTGCAAGTAAAGATTTTGGTAGTAAAAAATTAGCCAATATCTTTAAAACAATTGATAAAAATAGAGAAAACACTAAAGAATTTTTAATTCGTGAATTAGATAAGTATAATAAAGAAAACCAAACAAATTATACACCGCTTGATTTATTGGCTGTAGTAATTGATGGAAATAGTTATATGCAAATGACAGAAAGTAAATCTGTAAATAAAAAAGAAAATAAATCGGAAATTCCATCAACAAGATTTTTTGTAACAATAGGCGAAATGGATGGTGCAAAAGAAGAGGAAATTAGTAATTTTGTTGTATCTAAAGCCAAAATAACTAAAGAAGATATTGTTGATATTAAAATTTTAGAAAAATTTAGTTTTGTGGAAGTCAAAAAAGGACTTGAGCAAAACATATTATCGTTAAAAAACTTAAAATTTAATGGTAGAAAAATTAATGTAGAAGTTGCTGGCGAAAAATCAAAAAGTAGCAATAAACCAAAAAGTAAAGGTCAAGTAAATAATAGTAAAAAGTCTGGTAACTTTAATAACAAAAAAGGCAATAAGTCAGATAAATCAAGAGGAAATGGCAAAAAAGGCTCTAATTCTTCTAGGAGTAAAAATAAATAATCCCTTAAAAATCGGTACTAAAATTTGTAATGTTAAGTAAAAAATATTAAGTTTATGCAAAATATGTATACTTTACGCAAAAATTATGTCAAAAAATTGTATAATATTTTATAAACTATTGATTACTTGTCCATAATATGGTATAATTTAGACAACATAAAAGTTCATAAAAAAATTATTTATGAATGTACAATTAGGAGGAATAAAATGACTAATAAAGAACTTATTGCAAATGTTGCAGCAGAAACTGGTATGACTCAAGTAGACGTATCAAAAGTTATGGATGCTTTTGTTAAAGCAGTTACAGAAAATGTAGCAAAGAATGACAAAGTTGTTGTTCAAGGTTTAGGTAGTTTTGAACTAAAAGAAAAAGCAGAAAGAACTGGCCGTAACCCTCACACTGGTGAAGAAATTAAAATTGCTGCAAGCAAGGCTGTTGGCTTTAAAGCAACTAAATCTTTCAAAGATTTCTTGAATGCATAATTAGTTAATTATTAAAAAATAAAATAACACTGTGGATAGCAGTGTTATTTTTTATTGTTTATAAATTATAATCAAAATATATCTTAATATATTCTGGATATATTTTATTTTTAAATTTTTAATATTATGTTGCTGTTTTTAATTAGTTTATAACTCATAAAATTTACATTTTTATAAAAAAGATACAAGCAGTAGGCTTGGTTTTTGTAATTATATTAATTTTGTACAATAAGTTAAATATGAGGTGAATTTATGATTGCTGGAGTATTTGACTTTTTATCCAATGTTATTTTTCAAACTTGTTATGTAGGTTCAGATGGTAATTTTCCAAAACCATTAGATAAAAAAACTGAATCTGAACTGCTTGATAAAATAGCAGAAGGAGATATTGAAGCAAGAGATAAATTGATAAAACACAATATGAGGCTTGTTATACACGTAGTAAAAAAATACAATAATTATTATGATACAGATGAGTTGATTTCTGTAGGTTCACTTGGATTAATAAAAGCCGTAAAAACCTATTCCAAAGGTAAAGGTACGGGCTTAGCAACTTATGCAGCAAGATGTATTGAAAACGAAATTTTAATGACTTTGCGTGCATCTAAAAAACGAATACAAGATAGGTCGCTATACGAACCATTAAGTTACGATAAAGATGGCAATGAAATATCTTTTATTGACATTATATCTACCGACGAAGAAGGCGTTTTTCAACAAGTGGAAAACGATATTATGGCAGAAAAATTGCTTGATATAATGAAAAAAATTCTGTCTGATAGGGAATATGAGATTATAAAACTAAGATATGGATTGCAAAATTCCGCCGTTTATACTCAAATAGAAATTGCAACAATGATGAAAATCTCTCGTTCTTATGTTAGCAGGATAGAAAAAAAGGCTTTGCAAAAAATGAAAGAATATTTGATTGAAAATTCTTTAGTTTAACATATTTTTAATTGTGTTTTTTATTTATACAATAAATAGTAAAATTTTCTAAATAAATAGTTTTTAATGCTTACAAAAGTTGTTGACAAAATAAAAAAGTTATGTTAAAATAAATCCTAGTAAAATAGTAGGAATTAATTTATGAAATTATCATCAAAATCAAGATATGGTCTAAAGGCTATGTGCGAACTTGCTGTAAAATATGACGAAGTTGTTAGTATTGCTCAAATTGCAGAAAGTACAAGGACTTCAGAGGCTTATCTTGAACAACTTATGGCAATACTAAAAAAGTCGGGACTAATTATTTCTGTACGTGGTGCAGGTGGTGGATATAGGCTTGCAAAAAGTCCTAATGAAATTAGTGTTGGCGAAATATTAAGAGTTCTTGAGGACGATTTGAAATTTGTTGACTGTATTAGTGGAGAGTGCGAAAACAAATGCAAGTGTTATACAGTGTGGCAAAAACTTTATGATACCATAAATAATTCCTTAGATAATATGAAATTAATTGAAATCTGTGACGGAGGAAAAAATGAATAGGATATATTTTGACCATCAAGCAACAACCCCTACTAGCAAAGAAGTGTTAAATGAAATGTTACCTTTTTTTACTGATATATATGGAAACGGCAGTTCACAACACTATCATGGTAGAGAGGCTGGTAAGTATATAGATATTGCAAGAAGACAGGTGGCAGATGCTATTGGTTGCAAAGCAGGTGAAGTTTATTTTACAAGTGGCGGAACTGAATCTGACAACTGGGCTATACGTGGTGTACTAGATGGATACAAAGATAAAGGTAAACATATTATTACAACTTGCATAGAGCATCCTGCAATGATAAAAACTTTGGAAAGTTTGCAAAAAAAAGGCTTAGCAGATGTAACATTTTTACCTGTTGATAATGAAGGTTTTATTAGTATAGAAGATTTAAAAAGTGCAATTAGACCAGATACTGTTTTAATCTCTGTAATGACAGCAAATAATGAAATAGGTACAATTCAAGATATAAAAACTATAGGAAAAATAGCAAAAGAAAACAATATCATTTTTCATACAGATAGTGTGCAAGCAATTGGTAATGTAAAAATAGATGTTAAGGAAATGAATATTGATTTGCTTTCTATGTCGGCTCACAAATTTTATGGACCTAAAGGTGTAGGTGCTTTGTACAGACGCAATGGTATAAAAATGGGTAGTTTTATGACTGGTGGCGAGCAAGAAAGAAATATGCGCGCTGGCACATTAAATACTCCCGGTATTGTTGGACTAGGCAAAGCAATAGAAATTGCAACTAGGGATATAGACAAAAATAATAAATATGTATCTGAACTTCGCAATTATTTTATCAAAGAAGTGGAAAGTAAAATAGATAATGTTTATTATAATGGTACTAAATCTGACAAATGTTTGCCGTCTAATGCTAACTTTAGTTTTGAGTTTATAGAAGGTGAGTCATTGCTATTAAGACTAGATTTAGCAGGCATATCTGTTTCAAGCGGTTCTGCTTGTTCTTCAGGTAGTTTAGAGCCATCGTATGTACTGCTTGCAACTGGCAGAGCAATTGAACTTGCACATGGTTCATTAAGATTTAGTTTTGGCAAAAATAACACTAAAGAAGAAATAGATTATTGTATAGAAAATCTTGTTAAAATTGTGCAAGATTTAAGAGAATTATCACCATTATTTTTAAAGAAAAAAGGAGAAAATAAATATGTATAACGAAAGAGTAATGCAAGAATTTGCTGAACCAAAGAATGTTGGTTTTATAGAAAATGCAGATGGTGTTGGCAAAGTTGGCAATGCCTCTTGTGGTGATATTATGGAAATCAGTTTAAAAATTGATAACGATGTTATAACTGATGCCAAATTTAGGACTTTTGGTTGTGCTGCTGCTATTGCTAGTAGTTCAGTTGCAACTCAAATGGTTATTGGTAAAACTTTGGACGAGGCTTTAAACATAAAAAATAAAGATGTTGTAGAAACACTTCAAGGTTTGCCACCACAAAAAATACATTGCTCAGTTTTGGCAGAAGAAGCAATTAAAAAAGCCGTTGAAGATTATCGCGGTAAGAAAAATGTATAAACTATCTAAAAATATAAGCACTAAATTGCTTGCAATTTAGTGCTATTTTTTTGTGTAAAGTCAAAATTTTAAAAAATATACTTTTAATGCAATAATTCTATCAAAAATCGATATTAATTTAAAAATTTAACTATATTTATCATACAAAATAGTACATAGATTAAATATATCTATGTACTTTTATATTAATATTATAATGTAAAAAGTAATAAAATGTCAAGGTTTAATTAATAAGTTTGTAAAACATTTAGTTAAATTTGACAAAAATTTTATATTATTTCTTCAAAATTATTCAATTAAGTACATAGATATATTTATTCTATGTACATTTTAGTCATTTTTTGAATGTCGTACTTTAGGAGAAATAGATTATGAATAAAGCAAAAATAAGGTTTAATTTTTCTATTATAATAATTGTTGTATTAATTATGCTATTATTGTGTAGCGTATCAACTTTATTTTTTTCTCCTAACAAAGTTTTTGCTTTAACTAACACTGGTTCTGCTGTACAGGTTGGTAATGGCTCTGAATTATACAATGAGACTACTGGTACTTTTAACAACTTAGTAATTAAGGATTTGCAAAACAAATTATTTTCAAATGTTGAAAGTCCAATTAATTATATAAAAAATTATGTGGATAATCAAACAGGTGCTAATGTAGTTCCTGCAACCATAATTAACACAAAAGCAGGTAATGCAAATAATGGCATTGTGGTTAACTTAGGTGGTAAAGAATGGATGGCAACATCTTTGACACTTGCTGATATTGAAGATAAAAAAGATAACATTATTTTAACTCTTTATCTTGCAAATGGAGAAGGAATTTCTGCCTTTAATGATAATAATATTAGTGCTGATGTAAAAGGTAATAATATGTATAGTAGTAGTGTATTAAGATATACACTTTTACATGATGAAAATTGGAGTCTGTTTAATTCAAGTAGTGGCAATAGTGATTTTGCAAATCAATTTTTAGTTCAACCCAAATATATTAGTTATCAGCATAACCAATCATTGTATAAAAGAGCCTATGAAAATGATGTTTATCGTTTCCCAAATGAGTCATTGGATGATGATACAGATGGTATATGGCCTTCAAATATTGGACCTTATACAGGAGATTATGTTAAAAATGACCCTGTTGGAGTAAGTCAAAGATATGATGCTTGGGGTGAGGACTATATTTGGATACCATCTTTAACTGAAGTTGGAGGTACTGGTGATGCAGGCGACAAATTACATAATAATTGTATTTGGAAAATAAGTAATGAACAAAGAAAAAGTAATGCTCAAGAAACATATCAAATTTGGCTACGTTCAGGTGGTTATGTTAGTAACAATATTGCTTGTATTTTAAATGCAAATAATGGTAGATATGATGGTAATAATATTGACCAGCGTCTTGGAATTAGGCCAGCAATACATTTAAATTTAACAGAAGTATTAGCAAGTTTATCTAACCCTAATAATCCACAAGATTTAGAGAGTACATATAACGAAAAAGGACAAACAGTAAAGAGCATAGCAACAGCAAGTAAAGCAACTTGGTATGACAAAGATATTTATGAAAACACAAATAACTATATTAAAATAACTTACCCTAATAATACACTTGCAGTAACAAGTGCAGGTGAATATTGGACAAAAATAGAAATAACACAGAGTTACATAGATGCAATAAATAAACAAGTAGATGATGAAGGTGTTGCAAATGGTTGGTCTTCGGACTACATTGCACAGGTAAAAGAAAACCGAAAGCCAAAATTTAAAGGGACAGCAGACACAACAGACCCTGAGCACCTAGAGACAGATACAGTTAGGTGGATAAAGATAACCATAAATAAAGCAGAAATAGATTTTAGTAAAGTAAAATGGAGTGCAGACTCATTAGAATATAATGCCTTAAACCAAAGTGTAACAATAACTGAAGGGTTGCCATCTTTTGTTACAATAAAAACATATAGCGATAATGCCAAAAAAGCAGTAGGTAGTTATACTGCCCAAGTAATAGAAATAACTTGTACAGATAATAACTACAAAGTACCAGATAGTACAGACCTCGCAAAATATCCAACATTAAAGCATACTTGGCAGATAACCAAAAAGAAAGTAACAGCAAATTGGAAGTTAGAGAGTAGTACGCAAGATGGAATAACAATAGCAAAACCAGTAATAAATGTAGATAATAGTATAAAGAGTAGTATAGAGTATACATATTATAAAGACTCAAATATGACAGAGCAAATAAGTCTAAATGACATATTTGCAGAGTTTGACATAACAGAGTTAAAAACATATTGGGTAAAAGCGACAATAAAGACAAGTGGTGGGGAATATAATAGTAGTAATTGTACATTAGCAAATAATAGTGGACAAGAAATAACAGAAGCAGTTACAACAATGCAAACAGGCTCCACAAGCAATAGTGTAATAGTAGAATTAACAAACAAAAAAGTAACATTTAATAATAGTCAACAAAAAGCAAACTTTACAATAACTGGTGGAATAACAGAAGAAGATATAGTAATAACATATTATACATTGGACGGAACACAATTATCTTCTGCCCCAACCAATGCAGGAAAGTATAAAGTAAGAGTAAGTTTAAAGGAAGATTTAACAGACTTTATCATAACAGGAGCAACAGAGTTTGAGTTTGAGATAGAAAGTTTAAAGGTAAACAAACCAAGACCAAGTCAAACCCAATATTATGATGCAGATGGATTTGTATTAAGCGATATAGTAACATTACCAAAAGACTGGAAGAACTATTTTGAGATAAGAGTATATGATAAAGATAACAACGAGATACAAGCACAAAATGATAGTTGGAAATTTGTTAATGTAAATGTATACAAAATAGAGATAAAGTTTAAAGAAGGAACAAACACAAGCAATGTATTGTGGAATGATAGCACAAGAGATACAATAATAGTAGAGTTAGACATAAAACCATTAGAGTTTACAATGCAAGGGTGGAGTGAGAGCACAGGTAATAAAAAGCCAGTGATAACCGGAATAGATGCAGGGGAAGTAAATAAATATTTTGACTATATAATCTATGAAATAAAAAATGGTGTGATAGTAGGAAATATGTTGCCATCAAACGCAACACTAAAGTACAACACAGATTACCAAATATCTTTAAAGGTAAAAGACGAGTTTAAGGGAAATGTATTTATTAATTACAATGGTGAGTTATTAGCCGAAACAGAAACCATTAATTTTAAAACAGCAGAAAACCCAAACCCAGATGGTGGTGATGGGGATAATGAAGAAGAAAACAATGGTGGAAGTGGCGGAAACAAAGGCAATGGAAGTAATACAGGAACAGAGGCATGGTTTGGCACAGACGGAAAACTACCATTGTTTGGTTGGATATTAGTAGGAGTAGTAATATTACTATTAATAATCTTGATACTAATATTAGTGTTAAGAGGTAATAAGAGACAACCACCACAACAACCAATACCTTATGCACAATACTATAGTGAAAAGAAAGAAGAGAGTAATAATACCCCAGCAGTGCAAGAGCAGGCAAAAGAAGAACCAGTACGCAATGTAAGAGGAACAATAGTAAATAACTATAAGGTGGGGTATAAGGACTGGACATTTGTAATAAAGGAAACAGATGTGTTGAATCCGGAAGTATTAGAAAACCAAAATGAAAGAGTATTAATGTACGCATGTAAGGAAAGTGAGATAAGAAAACTTAAAAAATTCCAAAGTGCACTTGCAGAAGATACAAATGAAGAAAACGAAACTAATATAAACAACACAGATAGTAAATCTAATAAAAAAGGTAAAGGTAAAAGACGTTAAGAATAATAATAAAATAACTTTTAATTCAACTATATTATAATTTAACTCAATTCGCTTAAACTATATTTGGGAGGTGAATTATGAAAGTTGGAATTCTGCTTGGTTGCGTAGCAGGAGCAGTAGCAACTTATGCGTGTATGTCAGATAGTAAATTAGAAAAAACAATGAAAAAGTTTGCAAGAAAAATGAAAAGCAAATATAAAGAAATGATGGAATAATTGATAAAATTGTGTGATAAAATCACACAATTTTATTTTTAGGGTCGATTTTTGAAGGGAATTATTGTAATTTATAATTATTATTACAATAAAATGTATAATATAATTTTAGTCAAAATATTACACAAACTTGTAATAAATTGTGTTTGAATTAATTAAATTGAGAGTTAAAACTATTTACTTTTATTAAAATATATGCTATAATTTACTAAATATTATAATTAGGAGGTGCTTTATGGACAAAAAAATCATTTATAGCGGTATTCAACCAACTGGCTTAGTAACTTTAGGCAATTATATAGGGGCACTTTCCAATTGGCTTAAATTGCAAAATGACGAAAATTATCAATGTATATATAGTATAGCAGATTTGCACTCTTTAACAGTAAGACAAGTGCCTAGTGAATTTAGAAATCGTGCTATATCATTTTTTGCACAATACTTGGCTTGTGGACTAGACCCACAAAAAAATATAATGTATTTTCAGTCACATGTGCACGAACATGCAGAACTTACTTGGATTTTAAATTGCTTTACTTATGTTGGTGAGGCAAGTCGTATGACTCAATTTAAAGATAAATCACAAAAACACCCTGACAATATAAATATGGGGTTAATGGATTATCCTGTACTTATGGCAGCAGATATTTTGCTTTATAATACTTCGCTTGTACCTATAGGTGTTGACCAAAAGCAACATTTAGAAATTGCAAGAGATTTGGCAATGAGATTTAATAATACTTATAGTCCAACTTTTAATGTGCCAGAACCTTTGATTTCTGGTGTTGGTGCAAAAATAAAAAGTTTACAAAATCCAATTGCAAAAATGAGTAAAAGCGACCCAAACGAAAATGCTACTATTTCTATACTTGATAGTACTGACGATATTATGCGTAAGTTTAAAAGAGCAGTTACTGATAGTGATAATGAAATTAGATATGGCGAGGATAAACCTGGTATATCTAATCTTATAACTATTTATGCAAGTTGTAAAGGAATTGCAATTGATGCGGCAGTTAAGGAATTGCAAGGCTTAAGTTACGCAGCACTTAAAGAAATGGTAGGTTGTAGTGTTGTAGATATGCTAGCACCTGTAAAAGCAAGATATGATGAACTAATAAAGGATAAAGAAGGCCTTTTTAAAATTGCAAAAGAGGGACAAGAGCAAGCCTCTAGCATTGCACGCAAAACTTTAAGAAAAGTTTATAAAAAAGTAGGGTTGGTTCAACTATAATGTTTGGATATGTTATTCCTGATAAAATGAATATGTTTATGAAAGACTATTACAATTATAAATCTTATTATTGTGGTCTTTGTAAACGAATTGGTAAAAATTGCGGACAATTTATGAGAATATCCACTAATTATGATATGGTATTTTTTGATATGTTTTGTCATGCGGTTTTAGGCATTGAACCTGTTTATAAAAATGAACCATGTATATTATCACCAAAAAAGAAAACCATAGTTAAAGGTGATGAACTTACTGATAAAATAGTAGATATTAATACATTGCTTATTTATTACAAATTGCTTGATGATAAATTGGATAGTACAAAACCTGATTTTTCAAAAAGTTTAGCAAGAAATTTAGTAGTAAGTGGAAAATATAAAAAAGCAAAAAATAATTTTCCTGAACTGGATAAATTGTTTAGTGAAGAATATAAAAGACTTAGAATAATGGAAAATGAAGGAACTGCTACTATAGATATGCTTGCAGACCCATTTGCAAATATGCTAAGAGAGGCACTAAAGGCTGTGCTTTGCGATAAATGTACTGACGATATGCTAAATATGTTTTACTTTTTAGGTAAATGGGTGTACATTATTGACGCAGTAGACGATACAGAAAAAGACTTTAAAAATAAAGAGTTTAATCCATTTTTTGTATGGTATAATTATGAAAATCAAGATAAATTTTTTGAAGATAAAGGAAAGGAAGTTGAATTCTTATTAAAATCTAGTTATAATAGCATAAATAATTCATTTAAAAAAATTGAATTGAAAATGAATGAAGGTGCTATTACAAATATACTTTGGTATGGTATTTTAATGAGAACGGAAGATGTTATAAGGAGGACGGGAAAGTGCAAAAAAATCCGTATTTAATTTTAGGTGTAAGTGAGGATGCTACTTTTGCAGAATTGCAAGACGCATATACAAATTTGCAAAACAAATATAAGGCTGACAGATTTCTTGAAGGAGAGGCTGGTGCAGAGGCTATTAGAAAATTGGAAGAAGTTGAGTGGGCATATAATGAGTGTCAGCAAATTTTACATGATAAGGCGACTGTTAACGATTCCTCTAAAGTTTATGAAGAGGTAAGTAACCTTATTAAAGAAGATAAGTTAATTGAGGCACAGTCAAAATTAGATAGTATTGATACAAGAGATGCTGAGTGGCATTACTATCAGTCTATTGTTTATTATAAAAAGAATTGGTTAAATGATAGTAAAACTCAATTAGAAATTTGTGTTAGTATGGACCCTAAAAACTTTAGATATGCTGAAGCGCTTCGCAAATTAAATGAAGATATGGCACAAAGTGACCCATTTAACACACAAAATCAAGAACAACAATATAATCAACAGCAAAATAGAGGTGGTTATACTGAACCTCAAATGAGCAATACACAACGTAATGCCGATGCTTGTTGCAATACATGTTGCACATTGTGGTGCTGTGATACTTGTTGCGAATGTTGTGGTGCAGATTTAATTAGTTGTTGCTAAGGTGAGGTAATGAAAAGAAGTCATATAATTGCCTTATCAGGTATATCCTGTGCAATGGCACTTATTTGCGTAGTTGGCTCTATATATGTAGAATTTATGACACTAACATTTGCCGTTTTAGCAGCAGTGTTTGTGCAAATGCCACTTACTCAAAAATATTGGGTTGGCGGGATATTATCATACGTTGCTACAAGTATTTTAGCCTTTGTGATAGGAAATATTAATTCTTTGCCATTTATTTTATTTTTTGGTGCTTATGCAATTATTCAATGGGGATTAGAAGAAAAACTATATCCATTAATAAAAAATAAAATACTAAGATATACAACAGGATATGCTATTAAAATAATTTATTTTGAGGCAATAATTGCAATTTTTTGGTTTTTGTTTAATGCTTTAATACCAGTACTAACTATTTTTGGAAAGGAAATAAAACTTACTTATTTAATCATAAGTCTAGCAACAATACCTATCTTTTTGCTTTATGATTTATTAATGCATCTTGTATTTAAAAATTTTACAATTATAATAAATAGAGTAGTAAAAAAGACAACAAAAACTACAACTCCAGATGACATTATGTATAATAGTGAAGAAGAAAAAAAAGATGACATTTTTGCAAATTCAGATGATAGAAATGATAATAATAATGAAAATAATGAGATAAATAAAAAAGAATGATTTATATTTAAATCATTCTTTTTTGTTTTTAATTAACAGTAAAATACTAAAAAACACAACAAAAATCGGGACTATTTTTAATAATCCCGAGATTTTGTTTTATATCATATATAGTTTTTTAGTTGAAAGATATAGTATTAAAATAAATATTAATACA
>CAJTNW010000012.1 GCA_910577795.1 uncultured Christensenella sp. | reverse complement strand
ATACGAAACATATTGGATAACAAGATATCTATAGAATTATTCTACTAAAATAAAAATAAAATAAGGATGGAGTTTTCCATCCTTATTTTATTTTGGGGGAATTATGATTTTAAATAATTTTACTAAAAGTGCATTGGTTGGAACTGTTTGCCTTTTGCAGCACATTCTATAGTTTCAACTACATAATCCATATTTGTAACTAAGGAACGTGGTTTTCTTACCATATCATCTTGGTATAAAGGTGCAAAATAAAAATGTTTTCTGTTACGCATTTCTCCAATAACTTCCGCACTTGCGCCCAAGGCATCGTTAGAGCATAGTGCAATAACTACTGGTCTTTCAATTCTAAGATGCGCTTTTACTGCCATGGTTACAGGGGTATCAGTTATGCCATATCTAAGTTTGGATAAAGTGTTGGACGTGCAAGGGCATACACACATTATATCGCACTTAATAACTGGTCCTAATGGTTCAGCACCTACAATTGAGTCAACTACTTTTTCACCAGTAATTTCTTCCACCTTTTGTCTGAATTCTGCAGCACTCCAAAATCTAGTGTCCAAATCTCTAACATTAAAACTAAAAATAGGTATAATAGAATGACCTTTATTGACTAAATCTTGTAGCACAGTAAGACTTTTAGTTAAAGTGCAAAAAGAACCACAAAAACAAAATCCTATTAGCATATTACACCTCCAAGTTTCTTAGTATTGACTGGGCAAGGATTTCACCCGCAGTTTTAGGTGAGTATTTGCCCGGTATGCCTAAAGCATTATCATAGGCAAGACCTAAGGAATTAATATCGCACATTTCAGCACCTGAATAAGATGCTAAATCTAGTATGTAACAAGATTTTTTTGCATCTTTTAATTTGGATAAAGGGAGTACTTTTGCAGGGATAGTGTTAATTATAACGTCATAGTCATTTAAATTATTTTTTAAATCAAAAATATTTTTTCCAAGTAATCTTGCTATTGACCGCTCTGTATAATCATCAGAAAAAATATTAAAGTCTACATCTATTCCTTTAAGCAATGTTGCAATTGCTTTTCCCACTCTACCATATCCTAAAATTGCAATTTTCGTGCTGAAAATCGATACATTTGTGCCTCTTATGATTAGCATCAAAGCACCTTCAGCAGTCAGTAAGGCATTATCCATTGCAAAAATCTCATCAGTTAACAAGTTGTGGTGAGTAATATTTTTTGCGTCCAAAATCTTCTTTTGCATATCGTTCAAATTGCCGCAAAACAAATCACTTTTGTCTGGTATATTCATAAGTTCGTCATTGGTAAATCTTTTTTGTGGACCATAGCAGTAATATGCCGCTCCTACTTCGGTATTGTTTGCAATAGAACAAACTTTGTATTTTTTATCTTGTAAATACCGCATAGTATAAAACATTCTTGTATCGCTTGTATCAATTACAAAGGTTGGTGTTTTCATATTATTCTCCTATACTTATTTGTTACATACTATGAATAATGTACAATTGTTGTGTCAATTTCATATAGTGTAGAGGAGGATAAAAATATGGAAAGATTACTAGTTGCCGGTAATACGGCAGAGGGTTTTGTTAATTTATTTGGTGATTTTATTGCTGGTAGCCGTACTACATATTTAAAAGGCGGCAGCGGTGTTGGCAAAAGTACTTTTATAAGAGAGTTTGCAAAAAGGGCGGAAGATTTGGGGTATGAAACAATTAAAGTCCCTTGCAGTAGTGATATAAATAGCCTTGATGCAGTTAAAATAGTTGGACTAAATTTGGTTATGCTAGATGCAACCAGTCCACATGTTTTTGAACCGGAGTTGTATGGTATAACTGGGGATATTTTTGATATAGGTAAACATTTAAATCCAGCAGTGTTAGCACCAAAAACAGGAATATTAAAAGAATTGATAGAAACAAAAAAGCAAGCATACAAATGTATGTATAATGAATTAAGGTGCGTTAATTTACAATATCAAAATATAGATAATTTATATAATGCGTATTTTAATGAAGATAAGTTTAATAATCTTGTAAAGGAAATTTTTGCATCTTTAGACTTGACTTGTGCGGATAGTAAAATTAAAGCGTTTGCAGATTATATTGCAGGCGATGGCTATCATAATATAGTTAATGAATATATTGGGGATAGGAAGGTTATAAATATTTGTGGAAGATGCAACTTTGCAAAATACGCAGTGCTTGAAAATATTGCATCAAGATTAGATAAGAAAAAAGTCAGATATGAAAGTTTTTATACTATTTTAAATCCGCAAAAATTGTTTGCAATTGGTCTAAAAAATGTAGTATTGGTATGTAGTGACAAAGGTGATGGCTTTGATACAGATATTTGCTTTAATATGAGTAAAGTTCAAGGTGATGTGCCACTATTATTGGAGCATAGACATTGTATTAACTACAATTTAAAAAGAGCAGGTGATTACTATATGAGGTCAAGGGTGGCACATACAGAAATAGAAAAAGCATATCTGCCTGCTATGGATTTTGCAGCATTAGAGGTGGAAAAACAAAATTATCTTGATAATTTATTCCATAATTATTGACATAATTTAGCCTTGTGTTATACTAAATGTAAAGATACATTAACAAAGCAATAAATAAGGGATAGTTGTGGCAATTGCTATAACTAACTCCTTATTATTTGTTATAAATCACAATAAAATTGGACAAGCAGTATTGGAATATGCAATATGCTTGCTAACAATAATAATATGTAGACAATATAACAAAGTAAAATGTTATGGATAAGGCAGTTAAGTTTATAGAGTTTATTTGTGAGTTTTATAGGCAAAATGCTATGAAAATCGGTGGTATTTTGACATTAAAAGACTGCGGAATGAAAAAAGAAGATTTTGATATTATTGCAAATCTTGCTTTATCTGATTGTGCAATATTGACAAATCCAAAGTGTATGAGTTATAATAATATAGTTGATATTCTAACTATGGTATGGGAGAATAATTTATGATAAATAGTAAAATAATTGTGGGGAAAGATAGTATAAGCAAGTTGAACTATGAAGGCTTTTATAATGAATGTAAAAGTATTTTAGTAATATACGATATACTAAGTGAAATAAATAGCACAAAAAGTAAAATAAAAAAGGCTTTTGGTAAAGACATAAAAATCACTTATTTTAAGGTGAAAGCATTAGAACGTGCAAACACAGAAATAGTTGATAGTTGCCTAAAAGTTTTAAAAGACATAAGTGCAGACCTTATTATTTGTGCTGGCACACAAATATCCCATAATGTAGGAAAGGCTGTTAAGTATATTTTAACTTGCAATATAAATAGTTTTGGTGACATTTGCGATAAAAAAGAAGATATTAAAAATTTAGAGCAAAATAATGATATAAAATTAATATTTATCACAGATGCAAGTGGTAATCACCAACAAATTTTAACTGGATATTTTGAAGTTTTGGATAACAAAAGTAATACATTATATAGATTTAATAAACAATGTACCATACCTTATGCAGTTTTAGTGGACGAAAAAGTTTTGGATAAATTGAGTAATACAGCAAAAGTAGGTATAAGAATTGCAAGTTTAATTATGGGGTTAATTGTTATTACAAATGTTACAAATCAACAAGAGAAAATTGCTGCAATGACTGCTATGGATATTTGCTTTGACGAAAATAGCAATTTAAGTAATCTATTGACTGCCGAAATGTATGCGGGATATGATTTTTTAAATTTAAAGGATAATGTTTTAAATGAATTTATTTTAAGTGCAATAGACGAAACTGGTGAAATTTATTCTTTAATTTTATTGCTTACAATGCAAAAGAGTATTAAAAATATAGTTAGCAGTTTGTCAGCGGAAGATATTAAATTATTGGGGCTACCTTTTAAAATTGAAAATGTGCAAAATGATGATGACTGGAGAGAAAAGTTTGCAGGCATTATTGAGAATAAACTAAAAATTTATTTTGATGACAAAGATATTCCAAAAAAATTGAATGAAATTGGTTTAAACTCTAAACAGATAGAAGATATTTTTGAAGAATTAAATAGTAGTTTGGGATATAGTGAAAATTTGGCAAAATTAAAAGATATTTGCTATATAAATTATTAATTTTATAGATGGTTAGGTGATTTTATGAATATGGATAAGTTAAAAGAATTTTTTAAACAAGATACTTTAGCCGTTACTTTGGGTATTGAAATAGTAGAGGCTAGTTTTGAAAAAACTGTTTGCACAATGATTGTAAATGATAATTTTTTAAATGCAAAAGGCGGAATTCATGGTGGGACTATTTATTCTCTTGCTGATTTTACTTTTGCTGTTGCAAGTAATTTAGGTGGTAAACTTACTGTTACACTAGATAGTAATATTACCTATTTAAAGCCTGCAAAAGATAGAAATTTGGTTGCTACAGCAACATTAGTAAGTAGCACTAGACATACTTGCAATTATACTATATCCGTAAATGATGGTTGCGGGCGATTAATTGCAACAGTTGTAATGAATGGATACAGAAACGATACAGATATAAATTTTGATTAATTAAGACAAATTGCTTTACAAACAAATTTTATTTTGTTATAATACATTTGTTTGAGTTTACACTCAATCCTTACTCTCGTTTGAGAGTCAATGACCATAAGGAGGTGCTATATG
The DNA here is from genome assembly GCA_910577795.1 of uncultured Christensenella sp. Lineage (GTDB taxonomy): Bacteria > Bacillota > Clostridia > Christensenellales > UBA3700 > MGBC100798. The sequence goes on along the minus strand of CAJTNW010000012.1, from coordinate 39,738 downwards.
ACTAAGTACGAAATTCTTTACATTATCAACAACAACGCAAGCGACGAAGATAAGCAAGCAGTTATAGATAAGTTGGAAAGCATTGTTACTAGCAATGGTGGCACAGTTGAAAATATTGACAAATGGGGTACTAAGAAGTTTGCTTATACTTTGCAAGATTATTCAACTGAAGGCTATTATGTGCTTATGAACTTTGAAGCAGACGAAAAAGTTCCTGCTTTGTTAGACAGACAAGTTCAAATCATGGATAATGCTAAAAGATGCATGATAATTAAAAAGTAAGCCGAATTTAAAGGAGAAATTTATGAACAAAATTCAAATTATTGGCAGATTAACTGCTGACCCTGAACTTAAAAGTACAGGTAGCGGTGTGCAAGTTTGTTCTTTTACAGTTGCTGTTAATCGTAGATTTAATAGAGACGAAACAGACTTTTTCCCTGTAACAGTATGGAGAGATGCTGCTGTAAATTGCAACAAATTTTTAGCAAAAGGAAGCCAAGTTGGAGTATGTGGTTCACTTCAAATAAGAAGATATGAGGATAAAGACGGAATTAGACGTACAGCAATTGATTTGCAAGCAGACGAAGTAGAGTTTTTATCAGCAAGAAATGAAGGTGGGGCTAATTCTCCAAGCAATAAACCAGAGGTAAAAGTATCTGAACTTGCAGAAGTTGAAGATGACGATATGCCATTTTAATTAAGGTTTATTAAGTATATTTATAAGGAGATTAATCATGGAAGATAAGAATGTAAAACGTCCTGTTAAGAAAATGCCTAGAAAAAAGGTTTGCGTTTTCTGTGTTGAAAAAGTTGACGAATTAGATTATAAAGATGTCGCTAAATTAAGAAAATTTATCACAGATAAAGGCAAAATCTTGCCAAGAAGAATGAGCGGTCTTTGTGCAAAACATCAAAGAATGGTTGCAACTGCTGTTAAAAGAGCAAGAGTTATGGCATTAATTCCATACAGAGCAGACTAATTTTAAATTAACATAATACAAGACTAGTTTGATATAAATTACATAAAGTTTATTAAAATAGTCTGAAAATTAAAAAATAAAAAGACCTTAATTATGTAAGGTCTTTTTTGTTGCTAATTTAGTGAAAAAAGAGGATAAAATTAAGTTTGTATTTATAAAAAAACTTTGCTATTTATGAGTGTAGATTAATACTTAAGTAAAAAATAAATGTTATTAAAATTAAATTTTTTTAATAAAATTTTTAAAATTATTGTCTTTTTGGATATTGATAAAATAATTAAAAAATATGTAAAAAAATGCTTTAAAAACATTGAATTTTTACACGAAATGTAGTATACTAAATTAAACAAACGATTTTATATTGATGGAGTAACTTATGAGAACAGATAGTAGACCTATTAAGACAAAAAAAAGTATTAAACAAGCACTTTTAATTATTTTAAAGGAAAAGGATATATCTTGCATCACTATAAGTGAACTTGCAGAGGCAGCAGGTGTTAGCAGGAAAACATTTTATTTGCATTATAAAGATATTGCTGAAATATTGGATGAAATTAAAAATGATTTACTTTGCTTGTTTAACGAAAGTGTTATGAAGGAAAGAAGAGTAGGTTTTCGTGTGAGAATGCTTAATTTTATTAATAACATTGTACAAAGAGTTAATGCAGATGAAAAATATTATGCTTTAATGGCAAGTTCTAACTATGCCAAAATTATTTTTAATCCGCTTGAAGATAAATTGAGAGAGGAATTGATTTTTGCTTTGAATACAGAAACCAAACTTGAAAAAGAGAAAAAAGAGTGTTTGGTAGACTTTTTAATTGGTGGCATAATAAATAGTGTACTTAACTGGGCAAGAAATCCTGAGGGTATTTCTACTGAAGCGGAATCTAATATTTTGTTTGAGATAATTAATAACAATATTGCTTGTTATTTAAATAATGATTTTAATGGATATTGATTTAATTATTTATTATATATAGTTTTGCATATAGTAGTAATAAGATATAATATTTTATCAATATTTATTTAATTGGGAGGTTATATGAAAGTATTGATGATAAATGGTAGTCCGCATAAAAATGGGTCTACATATACAGCGCTAACTATTATTGGTGAGGAATTAAAAAAATACGACATTGATTATGAAATAATGTGGGTAGGTAATAAGGCTATAAGTGGCTGTATTGCTTGCAGTAGTTGCAAACAAACTGGCAAATGTTTTGTAGACGATATTGTAAATGAATTTATGGAAAAAGGTAAAACTTGCGATGGATTTGTTTTTGGTTCACCAGTTTATTATGCAAGTGCAACTGGTCAAATAACTTCTTTTATGGATAGGTTATTTATGGTAGGTAGGCAGTCTATGAAATATAAGCCTGCTGTTGCAGTAGTTTGTCAAAGACGTAGCGGTGCAACAAATACTTATGACCAACTAAACAAATACATTGGTATAAGCAATATGATACAAGTTCCTTCTAGATATTGGAATATGATGATAGGAAGAACTCCTGAAGAAGTTATGAAAGACGAAGAAGGCATACAAATAATGCAAAATCTTGCTAAAAATATGGCTTGGCTTATAAAAGTGCTTAAGGTGGCTGATAATAATGGTATTGGTTCGCCCGATAGTTTGAATTAAATAAAAATTAAAAGTGTAATTACCGAGTTTATGATATAAATCATAATACCCGTTTTGTTGACTTATCAATTACTGTATGATAAAATAGTAACAATAAATTTTTGGAGATAAACTAATGAATGAATTATTTGAAAGAGTAAAAATGCTGAAGAAAGAAAAAGATGCCGTTATACTTGCTCATTATTATGTTGATGGCGATGTTCAGCAAGTTGCAGACTATATTGGTGATTCTTATTATTTAAGTAAAGTAGCAACCACTCTTTCTGAAAAAGTAATACTTTTTGCTGGCGTAAATTTTATGGCTGATAGTGCAAAAGTATTAAATCCAAATAAAAAAGTAATTTTACCAGATATTACTGCAGACTGTCCTATGGCTCACATGGTAACAACTGCTGAGATAAAAAAAGTAAGAGAGTTGTATGATGATGTTGCAGTAGTATGTTATATTAATTCTACATTAGAGTTAAAGGCAGAAAGCGATGTTTGCGTAACAAGTGCTAATGCAATAAAAGTTGTAAAGGCTTTGCCAAACAAAAATATCTTTTTTATTCCTGATAAAAATCTTGCTCACTTTGTTGCAGAGCATATCCCAGAAAAGCATTTTATTTATAATGAAGGATTTTGCCCTGTTCATAATTATATGGCAGCAAAATATGTGCAAGATATTAAAAAACAATATCCTAATATAAAAGTTTTGGCTCATCCAGAATGTCCTAGACTAGTACTTGCTAATGCGGATTATATTGGTAGCACTTCAGGAATTATAGAATATGCAAAAGCAAGCAACGATAAACAATTTTTGATTTGTACAGAAAACGGAGTATCTCATAAATTAAAGGAAGATAACCCTGATAAAATGTTTATTTTTAATGATTTAAGTGTTTGCCCAGATATGAAAAAAATTACTTTGCAGAGTGTTGTAAACTCTCTTGAAAGCCTTACTCCAGAGGTTGAGGTGGACGAAAATTCACGCAAAAAGGCATTAAAACCATTGGAAAAAATGCTAGAACTAGCAAAATAATCAAGTATAAATTTTGGCTATAAAATGAAAAAATAGTAAATTGAATTTTTATTTATTTTGGTATAAAAATATCAAAAAACATTCAAAAATCGCTATTAAATACAAAAATGACTAACAACAAGGTATTGCTTGAGGAATAAGTATGGATAATTTTTATGACGTCATAGTTGTAGGAACAGGTGTTGCAGGTTTGTATACTTGCTTAAATCTTGCAAAGGAAAAAAAAATATTATTACTGACAAAAGATGAAGTGTTAAATTGTGACTCTTATTTAGCACAGGGTGGTATTTGCACTTTGCTTGATGAAAAAGATTATAAACCTTATTTTGAAGATACTTTAAAGGCTGGCAGATTTGAAAATGATTTAATCGCCGTGCATGATATGTTAGTACAGTCAAAAACAATAATTAGTGATTTGATTTTAAAAGGTGTTGACTTTGATAAAAATATTGATGGTAGTTTAAATTACACGAGAGAGGGTGGACATTCTACTTTTCGTATTCTTCATCATCAAGACATTACTGGAAAAGAAATTACATCTAAACTTTATGGCAGAGTAAAAGAGTTAGACAATGTTACTATAAAAGAATTTGCTTTGGTTATGGATATATTAGAGCAAGATAATAGTTGTTGTGGAGTTATTGTAAAAGAGGGCGAAAAAGAACCTGAGGCTATCTATTCACGTGATGTGGTATTTGCAACTGGTGGGCTAGGAGGCTTGTTTGTAAACTCTACTAATTTTGGTCATATTACTGGAGATGCCTTTGCAATTGCAAAAAGACATGGTGTGGAACTTAAAAATATTAACTATATTCAAATACACCCTACAGTTTTGTACTCCAAGTCAAAGGGCAGAAGATTTTTAATTTCTGAGTCAGTAAGAGGCGAGGGTGCTAAGTTATTAAACAAAGACAAAGAAAGGTTTGTTAATGAATTGCTACCAAGAGATGTTGTTGCGGGTGCAATTATTAATCAAATGAAAAAAGATAATACAGAGCATGTATGGCTTGACTTTAGCGATATATCAAATGAGGAGATAATGCATCATTTCCCTAATATTTATAACAAATGCTTAGAAGAGGGATATGATGTTACAAAAGAGCCTATTCCAGTTGTGCCTGCACAACACTATTTGATGGGGGGTATTCGTGCAGATATTTGCGGAGTTACTTCACTAAAGCATTTATATGCTGTTGGTGAAACAGCCAATAACGGTGTCCATGGCGCAAATAGGCTTGCAAGTAATTCTTTGTTAGAAAGTTTAACTTTTTCTAAAAATTGTGCAAGAGTTATTAATTATGATAAATCTGTTTTTAACAAAAAGAATATTGAAATCAAAATGAAAAAATATTCAGATGTAGAAAAATGGCAAAAAGAAAATAAGCAGTTAGTGCTTGAAGAAATAAGAAAAAATGATGAGGTGTTTTATGATAAATGGTGTAACTCTAAAGACTAATGTAGACCAATTTATTTTGTCAGCATTAAGGGAAGATATAACTCAAGAGGACGTTACTACAAACGCAATTATGCCTTATGATATGATGGGTGAGGTTCAACTTATAGCAAAACAAGATGGAATTTTGTGTGGTATTGATGTGTTTAAAAGATGCTTTACTATTGTTGATGAAAGTGTAAAATTTGATATTAAAAAACAAGATGGCGAAAAGATAAGCAAAGGTGAGTTGCTTGGTACTTTAACTGGTAACATTAGTGTGTTGTTATCTTCAGAACGTATAGCACTTAATTATTTACAAAGAATGAGTGGTATTGCAACATTTACAAATTCTTGTGTAAAACAACTTGAAGGATATAAAACAAAATTACTTGATACAAGAAAAACAACCCCTAATATGAGATTTTTTGAAAAATATGCAGTTAAAATTGGTGGTGCTTACAACCACAGATATAATTTAACTGATGGTGTACTTATTAAAGATAATCATATTGGTGCTGCAGGTAGTGTTGCAAAAGCAATAGCAATGGCAAAAGAATATGCTCCTTTTGTAAGAAAAATAGAAGTTGAAACTGAAAATCTTGATATGGTTCGTGAGGCAGTTGAGGCTGGAGCAGATATTATTATGCTTGACAATATGGATAATGCAACAATGAAAAAAGCGGTTGAAATAATTGCTGGAAGAGCAGAAACTGAATGTTCAGGTAATGTAACAAAGGAAAGACTTAAGGAAATTGCTGAAATTGGTGTAGACTATGTTTCAAGTGGTGCTTTAACTTATGGTGCTCCGCTTTTGGATTTATCTCTTAAAAATTTGCACGCAATTTGATATAATTTTTCAATATAGATTTATAAATATTACTAAATTGTATAAAAAAATGAGTTAATAAAATTAACTCATTTTTTGTTTAATCATGTTTAATATGTTTTACAATTAAACCTGGTTTTGCACCTAGTTTGCATGTTACAATAAATGTATCTGCAATGTTTGAATTATTGGTTGTAATAATATAAATATTTTTTGGTGTAAGGTTGTATTTTGAAAGAGTAGTAATAACTTCTGCCATTCTTTCCGCTTTGTGCACTAAATAAAAAAGTCCACCAAATTTTAAAATTTTGCTTGTGCTTTCGGCAAGTTGTTCTAAATTAAGTGCTATTTCATGTCTTGCTATAGCAATACTATTATTTTCTCTTATCTCACCGCTATTTACTTTGTAATATGGTGGGTTACAAACAACTATATCAGCATAGCCTTTTGGTATAACATCTGTAATTTTTTTTACATCATAATTGATTATCTCCACTATGTCTTGCAATTCGTTCATAAGTACAGAGCGGGTAGCCATATCTGCCATATCTTCTTGCAGTTCTACACCAATAATTTTTTTACAGTTAGTTTTTAATGCAATTAATATACTTATAATACCGCCGCCACAGCATAAATCAACTATCTTGCTTTTGCTATTTGCATTAACTAAATTTGCAAGCATTACAGAGTCAGATGTAAAACAATATTTGTCTTTATTACTTATAATGTATCTTCCATCAAGTTGTAAACCATCAAGCCTTTCGCCTGCTTGCAAATATTTTTCAAACTCCATCTTATTCCTCCGTGAAGTTTGTGTCATCATCTTCGTCAATATCGTCATTGTACTTAGTTGCAGATTTTATATCAGAAAGTTTATACTCGCTAAGTATTGTTGCCCCTTCTTCATTTTGAAATTTAGCCTTTAGTGTTTTATGCAATAAATCCACACTATCAACTACCGCTTCCCCTTGCTCTGTAATAATAGTCGCTCCCACTTTTGGCATTTCTCGTAAAGTTTCTACATAATAATCATTTTCGTATTTAAGGCAACACATCAATTTGCCACAAACACCACTAATTTTTTGTGGATTTAAGGATAGTCCTTGGTTTTTAGCCATTTTTATAGTTACTTTTTCAAAATCTGCTAGGTGAGCATGGCAGCAACAAACTCTGCCACAAGGTGCTAGAGCACCTCTTATTTTTATGTCATCACGTTCGTAAATTTGTCTTAATTCTATCCTAGATTTTATTACAAGTGCTAAATCTTTTACCAATTCACGAAAGTCAACTCTGCCTTCTGCAGTAAATGAAAATATTGCTTTGCTTCTATCAAAAGTGTAGTCTGCATCTACAAGTTTCATTGGCAATCCACGTTTTTGAATTTTTTCTAAACAAACGGAATAAGCCCATTTCTTTTTTTCAATGTTTTCGGCATTTTGTTTTAAGTCTTTTTCGGTTGCTTTTCGGATAACTTCCTTTAATGGTTTTACTATTTCTTCATCTTTAACAAAATGATTACCATTTGCAACAGTACCAAACTCAAGCCCTCGTGCAGTTTCAACAATAACACCTTCCCCCTCATTAAAAGTAATGTCTTTTGGGTTAAAGTAATATATTTTTGTATTTGAATGGAATTTTACTCCTATAACTTGTTGCATATTTTACTCCTTTATGCTTTAGTCTATAAATTAATATAGTAGTTCAATTTATTGCGGTAAGATATTTTATTTCCGCAAGTTTTAACAAAAAATTAGTAGCAACACTTTGTGTATTGCAGTTGCTGTTTAATCTTTTGGTAGTGTCAATTATCAAATCTGTTAAGTTTGCTAGAGTTGCTATATTATAACTACTAGCAAGTGGATTAGGGATATTATTTATAATATCTTCCATTGTTCCTGATATAATACCTTCTATAATAGCAAGGTAATAGGAAAACTCTTCTTTGTCATTGCCAAGATATTTTATATATTTGTTTATTAGAGTAGTAGAGGTATAGCCTGTTAATAAATCTATCATATTTTTATATGCAGACTGAAAATTTTTATCTGTTGCTAAAGATTTTGCATCAGTAAAATTACCCTTACTAAATTTGACTGCTAGTTCTATATTTTCGGAATTAATACCGATTTTCGTAAGTTCTTTTGCTATAGTTGCATTATCCCATACGTTTAAATAGATTTTTTTTGTACGTGATTTAATAGTTTGCAACATACTTGCTTCGCTTTTTACTGCAAGAATTATTATTACTCCAAACGGAGGTTCTTCAATAGTTTTTAATAGTTTGTTTTGACTAGCCTCATTCATACTTTCAGCATTATAAATAACATAAGTTTTATAATTATTTTCCACTGCTGTTATACTTGTATCTGCTATTAATTCCTTTATATCATCAACTTTTATAGCACTATCTTTTTTTAATTTGTATACATTGGGGTTATTATCATGCTCCAGTCTAGTACATTCTGCACATATTCCGCAAGCATTATGACTTTTGCAATAAATAGTTTGCAGCATACAACTTATAAAGTTATCCGAAGTTTCCTTATCTTCAGATATTACCATATAACTATGTGCAATTCTATCGGACACAGCATCTTGATTTATAATTTTGTATGCTTTTGACTTTTTTATAATGTCAATATGTTCTATCACTTTATAATTCCTCTTACTTGCAAGTTGCGTATTATAGCATTGTGTGTATCATATTTATTGCCCCTAGGTGATATACTTATAATTCTGTCAGGGTACATATCTACTGCTTTTTTATAGCCTTCGTATACTTTTTTGTGAAAATCTAATGACTGCAATTCCATTCTGTCACCTTCATCACGACCACCTTTTCTTTTAAAAGCCTCATCTGGTGGCAAATCAAGAAAAATAGTTATATCTGGCATATAATTCCCGCATACTGTCTCGTTTAGTGCAGTAATAGTTTTAACACCTAAATCTCTTGCAAAACCTTGATATGCCATAGTGCTATCAATAAACCTGTCACAAACAACAAGTTGCTCATTTTCTAGTGCAGGGATAATAACTTGTCCCATAAGTTGGGCACGCGCAGAAGAGTACAACATTGCTTCGCAAAGAGGTGTCATTTCGCTATTACTTGGGTCAAGTATTATTTTTCTAATTTTTTCGCTCAATAAATTTCCGCCTGGTTCACGCAAAAACATTGCTTTTTGATTTGTCTTTTTTAAATAATCTTTTAGCATATTTACTTGTGTAGATTTGCCAACACCTTCGCAACCTTCAAAAGTTATAAATTTACCTCTTGCCATATTTTCTCCTGCATAACTATTATTGTATTGTAATTTGTCATATTTTTACTATTGTTCATAAACGGGAACTTTACCATTAACAAGTCCAAATATTTCCGCTTTTGTAGTGTATAAAAATTGTATAATATCTTCTGTTATCAAGTCGCCTATTTTTAGTATTGGAGTGCCCGGAGGATATATCCCAATGTTTCCAGCGCAAACTTTGTTATCACATATTTTTAAATCTAAAAAGGTAACTTTTTTATTTTTAACCTCGATTTTTGCAAGGTTTTTTATATCAAAACGTTCACATTTTTTGTAGGTCACAATGCTATTTAGTGCTTTTGCAAGGGTTTGTAAGTACTTGCAATTGTAAGGTGTAACTATTGTCACCAAACTATCATAATAAGTCATTTCTATAAAAATATTTTTCTTTTCTAATTCTTTTGCTATAATGCTTGCATCAAGGTCTTTGGCACAAATACAAAGTCTAGTTATATCATCACTTTCAAGCACAATATATCTACTGCAAATTGTTTTTTTAAAATTTTCAATTTCATGAATACAAGTGTCGTATAATGTTTGCCCATTATTATAAAACTCACAAATTGCGTTATCTATACTTGCCATAGTTAAGTAATTTGGACTTGAAGAATGTAACAAACTTCTTGCAAAAACTAACATATCATAAAGTTTTGCATCATTTGTAATAATTCCTGCACCACCTGTTAAAATAGGTAATGTTTTATGAAAGGAAAGTATAGTAATATCCGCAATTTTAGTATTTAAATCTGGTAGATTATCATTAAACGGAAAGTGACTTCCGTGACTTGCATCAACAATTACTATGGCAGTTGTATTTTTTAAATTGTTTATATCTGTAACATTTCCAAAATAATTTGGAGAAGTTATAACTATACAGTTATAGTCATTAGGATTAATATCGTTAGTTGTTTGTGTAACAAAGATTTCAAAGTTAAAAATATTGGCATAATTATATACGCTTTTGTGTGCATCACCAACAATAAGAAGTTTACTGCCATAATTTTTTGCAGTAAAAAGTGCTATTGCGACCCCACAAGTTGCTCCATTTGTAAGCATTAGTGCGTATTTGGAATTGTATGCTTTTGCAATATTTTTTTCAGTATTTGCAATTACTCCATCACTTTCAATAAGATTATCCGAAAAAGATAGTTCGGTAATGTCCATTTGTGTGGTTATACCTAAATTTTCACCATTATGTGATGGCATGTGAAAACGAATAGGGTTGCTTTGGGCATAATTTTTTATTGTTTGATACAACTTGTTTTGCATATTAACTCTCCCTAAATTCACATACAAATTTATTATACTATAAAAAAACAATAATTGCAACAGCATTTTTATATATTTTGTGCGCATTTTATTTTTATTTAAAAATATATATGTAATATATAATCTATTATTGACAACAATAGATTTAAATGTTAAAATAGTAAGAGAGTTTTATTATTATTTTATAAAATATTAAATTTATACAAAAGAAATAGTTTTGAAATACCATTGGATAAAAAATTTATCAGTGCAAATATATTGGAGAGTGTAATGGCAAAACAATTGAAAATTGCTTTTTTGGGTGGTGTGGGCGAAATCGGTAAAAATATGACTGCTGTTGAATATGGCGACAATATTTTTATTATTGATTGCGGTTCTATGTTCCCTACAAACGAAACACCGGGAATTGACTTGGTTATTCCTGATTTTAATTATATAGTAAAAAACAAAGACAAAGTTAGAGCAATACTTTTAACTCACGGGCATGAGGACCACATAGGCGGTATGCCATACTTGTTAAAGGAATTACCAGATGTTAAAGTATATGGTTCTAAATTAACACTAGCACTTTTAGAGCACAAACTTAATGAGGCAAAAATTACTATGCCAAAATGTATATGTGTAGAGGGCGGAAGTGTAGAAAAAATAGGTGTTTTTTCAGTAGAATTTATTAAGCAAAGCCATTCTATATCTGGGGCATTTGCTCTTGCAATAAGCACTCCAATTGGTGTAATATTCCATACTGGTGATTTTAAAATAGACTACACACCTATAGATAGCGAAAGGGCAGATTTATCAAGGTTTGCAAGGCTTGGTGATGAAGGTGTTCTTCTTATGCTTGGGGAGAGTACCAATATAGAAAAAAATGGTTATTCAATGAGTGAGAGTGCTGTTGGCACTACTATTGATAAACTTTTTGCAAATAATCTTGATAGCAGAATTATAATTGCTACTTTTGCAAGCAATGTGCATAGATTGCAGCAAATAATTAATATTTGCGAAAAATATGGCAGAAAAATAGTTTTTAATGGCAGAAGTATGCTTAAGGTTAGTGAACTTGCAAAAAGTATAGGGGAATTAGACTATAAAGCAGGCACTGTCATTGACGCAGAAGAAATGGGCAAATACCCAGCACGCAAAATATGTATAATTTCTACCGGCTCACAAGGTGAGCCTATGAGTGCTTTAACTCGTATGGCAAATGGTGAGGATAAAATTATTGTTGGTAAAAATGATGTTATTGTTTTATCTTCTTCACCTATCCCGGGTAATGAAAAATATGTGTATACCACAATAAATAACTTGTACCAAAGAGGTGCTAAAGTTATATATGGCTCACTTGACGAATTGCATGTTTCAGGACATGCTTGCAAAGAAGAGTTAAAACTTATGATATCTTTAATAAGACCAAAGTTTTTTATCCCTGTTCATGGTGAGTATAGACATTTAAAACAACATGAGGAACTTGCAATGTCTTTAGGTGTTCCTCAAAAAAATATAGGTATTTGTGAAATAGGCAGTCAGATAGAAATTAAAAAGACAAAACTTTTGCCTTGCGAAAATATTCCTGCAGGAAGTGTGTATGTTGATGGACTTATGGACGTTGACGATATTGTGCTTAGGGACAGAACTCAGTTATCCAAAGACGGATTTGTTGTTTGTTTGCTTGGGGTTAGTATGGAATCTAATTCTCTTGCGTCAACGCCTGACATTATAGCAAGAGGTTTACAATTTACTGACGAGATTTTGGAAGAAATTAAAGATGCAATATGTACTATGTTTGAAAGTTTTTCTTACCACGGTAGCAGTGATAGAGGTAGTTTAAAAGCATCTGTTAGAAGAATTATAAACAACATTATTAAAGCAAGATTAAAACAAAGACCTATGATTTTGCCAATAATTATGGAAATTTAATTTACAATTAGGTTAAGTAAAAGTTTGGAGTACATTATGCAAGATTTTGATAGTGATTTTAAACAAATAGAAAATCTAGCACGGGAAAGATTTATTCCTGTTATTCTTGATGACTCTAAGGAAGAACTTTTGGCGTTAGTTAAAAAAATAAAACCTAAACGTATACTTGAAATTGGCACTGCAATAGGGTATAGTGGTTCACTTATGCTTACTACTGAAGAAAGTGCTATACTTGATACAATTGAGTTACTTGAGGAAAGACAACAAGAGGCAATAACCAACTTTAAAAAGTTTGGGGTTGATAGCAGAGTAAATAGTTATTTAGGTGACGCAATGGAGTTGTTGCCAAACATAATAAATGGCAATTGTTATGATTTGGTTTTTATTGATGGGCCTAAAAGCAAGTATCTAAATTATATGAATTTAGTTATTAATAACATTAATAAAGGCGGCTATATTTTTTGCGACAATGTGCTTTTTCGTGGACTAGTTGCAAATGGTAAAAAACCACCACATAAGTTTAGGACAATTGTAGTAGGATTAAGAAAATTTTTAAGTTATGTAATGAATAATAGCGATTTTCGTACACAAATTATGGAAAAAGGAGATGGCATTGCCATTATAGAATTCATAAAATGATGGAATTATTAGCGCCTGCGGGTGATTTTAAAAAACTTAAAACTGCAATTCACTTTGGGGCAGATGCTGTATATGCAAGTGGCAATAACTATGGACTTAGAAAAGGTGCAAAAAATTTTAGTGATGATGGACTAAAAGAGGCTGTAGACTATTGTCATTCAAAGGACAAAAAATTTTATGTAACTTGTAATATTGTTGCACATAATAGTGATTTTGAAGGTCTAGATAAGTACCTTAAATTTTTAGACGATATTGGTGTTGATGCAGTTATTGTATCCGACCCCGGAATAATCTGTTTTTGCAGAGATATACTAAAACATACTGAAATACATCTTTCTACTCAAGCAAATGCTACAAACAAATACACAGTAAAATTTTGGGCGGAATGTGGTGTTAAAAGAGTGGTTTTGGCAAGGGAGTTAAGTGTTGCTGAAATTAAGGAAATAAGTGAGTTTGTGCCTAATGTGGAACTGGAGGCTTTTGTGCATGGTGCAATGTGTGTTTCTCATAGCGGTAGATGTTTATTGAGTAATTTTTTAACACATAGAGATGGTAATCGTGGCGACTGTGTGCAGGCTTGCAGATGGGAATATGCTATTCACGAAGTTAATAATGACAAAAGACAATTGTTTTTGTCTGAAGATGAGCGAGGCTCTTACATATTAAATAGCAAAGATTTAAATATGCTTGCAAATATAAAAGACTTAATTGATGCGGGTGTAACTTCTTTTAAAATTGAAGGAAGAATGAAATCTCAGTATTATGTCGGTACTGTAATAAATGCTTATAGAAAGGGTTTGGATGCGTTTTTACAAAAAGGACAAAATAGTGTGCCAAAATATTTGTTGGACGAACTTAACAAGATAGCACACAGAGATTATACAACAGGTTTTTACTATGGTGATAGTGACAACATAAGTTACGAAAATAATCAAACTGCTGGTGAGTATGAATTTATGGCAGAGGTTATTGATTATGATGACACTAAAGGCGGTATTTGGATAGAACAACGCAACAGATTTGCTGTTTGCGATAGTTTGGAGATTTTATCCGCATCAGATGATTTGCTTAACAAAATAATTAAAATAGAAATAATGGAAAATGTTGACGGCGAGTTAGTAGAAGATGCTAAACTTGTGCAACAAAAATTATTTATAAAAACAGAATATCATTTGTCAAAACGAGATATTTTGCGTAAGAAGGTGGTAAAATGTTAGAGAAAAAGTGCATTTTATTGTTGTATGGCGAAGGAAGATATGACTCAAGCATTACTGCTGTAAAAGAGTATATTGAAACGCAAGGTGATAGTTATGTAGTGGCTATCAGTGATAAGGAATTGTACCCATTTTATTGGTACAAAATGGCTTTTTATGTTTATAGATTTTTTAGCAGAGGTTGTGCTTGGATAAATAATTTACATTTAAGTTTTAATACTATTTGGAATAGGATAAATGTAAATAAAAGCAAAAAAGAATGTAAGGAACTTGTTGAGCCAACTGGCGGACTAAAAGGTATTGCTTACAACTGGACAGAACAATACAGACGAATTAGAAATATATTATTAAGATATAACCCTGAAGTGGTTGTTTGTAGCACTCCTAAACTTTTAAGAGATACTGTTAAAGCATGCGATAAAGCAAAACTTAAAAATATAGATATTTGCGGACTTGTTACAGATTATTGCTTAGATGCAAGATTTGTAAATTATAAAGCAAACAGATATTTTGTGCAAAACAGCGATGTAAAAGAAAGATTAATTACATTGGGTATTGAAGATGGTAAAATAGACATAGTTGGTACACCTCTTGTTAAGGATAGTAAAGAGCAGTTTGACAAAAAACAAGTGCTTGAAGAATTAGGAATTAACAATGACAAACTGAATATTGTTATTTGCGGTGGAAGATATGGTCAGTCTGCTGTAAGAAATGTTTTTACTAGCCTTGCAGAACTTGAAAATGATATTAATATAATTGTTTTGAGTGGCGGTAATAATGGACTAATTAAATATTGTGAACTTATTACTAAAAATCGTGCAATAGAGGATAAAGTATTTTTAATTGAAGAAATAGATAAATTTGCAAAATTGTATAGTGTTGCAGATATTATGATAGTATCACCAACTGCATCAATTACTTATGAGGCAATGTATCATAACAGCAATATAATATTGTGTAATGGCGGAGACGCACTAGAAAATAGAAATTCACATTATCTTGCAACTAACCAACTTGCTTTGCTTGGAAGAAATAATGACGAACTTATTGCAAGTATCTCTAAATTTATGGCAGATGGTGATTTTGCTGACGATATGAGATATGCTCAAAATGAGTTTGTTGTACCAGATAGTGATAAAGTTTTAGGCGATATTATTATAAAAATAGCACAAAACAACCGGAACAGCAAAGTTGAAGAACAAGAACAGATAAAAAAAGTGGGACTTAATGAGTTGGAAAACTTAGATAAATTGGAAAATACAGCAGAGGAGCAAGAAAATGATTAAACATATAGTTATGTATAAACTAAAAAATCCAAGCATGGATAATTGTAAGGCTATGGTGGAAAAATTTATGTCTATGCAAGGCAAAATAGACATTTTAAAAAGTGTGCAAGCAGGTAGTGATTTTGTAAAAAGTGCACGAAGTTTTGATGTTTGCCTAGAGTGTGTTTTTGAAACTCGTGAGGATATGGAGGCATATCAAGTACACCCAGTACATATTCCAGTGAAAGAGTTTGTTAGCGGGCTTGTCAAAAAATCACATTCTGTTGATTATGAATTTTGATAAATAATAGGAGAGATATAATATGATTAAAGCAACAATTAATTTAGAAGATGGCAGAAAAATAAATTTAAATTTAGATGCAGAGTGTGCACCAATATCTACAGCAAATTTTGTGCAACTTGCTAAAGCAAATCATTATAATGGTTTAATATTTCACAGAATAATACCTAATTTTATGTGTCAAGGTGGTGGAATGACTGTTGATATGAAACAAAAAGACGATTTAACTCCTATAAAAGGTGAATTTTTGTCAAATGGTGTTAAAAACATGAGACAGCATAAAGCAGGTACTATCAGTATGGCAAGAACAATGTTTAAAGATAGTGCAACATCTCAGTTTTTTATTTGTTCTGTGGATACTCCATTTCTTGATGGTGAGTATGCTGCGTTTGGCGAAGTTGCAGATAATGAAAGTTTGCAAGTAATATTGGATATGAGCAAAGTAAAAACTCATTCAGTTGGTTATTTTGATGATGTTCCAGTAGAGCCAATAATTATTAAAAATGTGGAAATAGTGGAGGAATAATATATGTCAAGAATGACTTTAAAAGAATTAGGTGATAAATATTTAGAACTTGGCGGACAAAAAGTTGAAATTAGTGGTTGGGTTAGAACTATTCGTGATAGCAAAAATTTTGCTTTTGTAGAGTTAAATGATGGTAGTAGATTTAAAACAACTCAAGTTATAGCAGATAGCACTATTGCTGATTACAAAACATTGGTTAGCCAAAATGTAGGTGCAGCAATTAGTGTAATTGGTGAAGTAGTTTTGACTCCTGAAAATAAACAACCATTTGAAATAAAGGCAGAAAGTTTTACTTTGGAGGCAACAAGTACACCTACTTATCCGCTTCAAAAGAAAAGACATTCAATAGAGTTTTTGCGTGAAATTGGACATCTTCGTCCAAGAACAAATCTTATGCTTGCAACATTCAAAATCCGTTCAGTTGCAGCACAAGCAATACATAGTTTTTTTGCAAAACAAGGCTTTGTTTATGTAAACACACCATTAATTACTGGTAGTGACTGCGAGGGTGCAGGTGAAATGTTTAAAGTTACTACACTTGATTTGGAAAACCCACCAAAAACTAAAGATGGCAAAATTGATTACTCTCAAGACTTTTTTGGAAAGCCTGTAAGTCTAACAGTAAGCGGTCAGTTAAACGCAGAGTGTTATGCTTTGGCATTTGGTAGTGTATATACTTTTGGACCAACATTTAGGGCAGAAAAAAGTTATACCGCTCGTCACGCAGCAGAATTTTGGATGATAGAGCCAGAAATTGCTTTTGCAGACTTGCATGACGATATGAATGTTGCTGAAGGTATGATTAAGTATGTAATAAAAGACGTGCTTTCAAAGTGTCCAGAAGAAATGGAATTTTTGAATGCTTTTGTAGATAAAGGCTTAATTGAAAGACTTACAAAACTAGTAAATAGTGAGTTTAAAGAGGTTACATATACAGAGGCTGTAGAGATTTTGAAAAAACACAACGAAGAGTTCCAATATAAAGTGGAATGGGGTGTAGATTTGCAAACAGAGCATGAAAGATTTTTGACAGAGCAAATTTTTAATGGCCCAATTTTTGTAACTAACTATCCAAAGGATATAAAAGCCTTTTATATGAGAATGAATGACGATAACAAAACTGTTGCAGCAGTAGATATGCTTGTACCGGGTGTTGGTGAGATTATTGGCGGCTCTCAAAGAGAAGAAAGGTATGACTTATTAGTTAAACGTATTAATGAGTTAGGCTTAAAAGAGGAAGACTATTCTTGGTATCTAGATTTAAGAAAATATGGTGGTGTTAAACATTCAGGCTTTGGCTTAGGTTTTGAAAGATTAATTATGTACCTAACAGGTGTAAGCAATATTCGTGATGTTATACCATTCCCAAGAACAACGGGTACTTGTGAGTTTTAATTTTGCATTTTGTAGTTTTAAATTTTAAGAAAAAATAAAAAAGGGGGATAATAGCAATACTAATTTTTTGTGGTATTGCTATTATTTATAAAATTATGAGTGATTTAAACAAACATTTATTGTATGCTATAAATGATAGCACGGCGGAAAATATTGTTGTAATTGGCAATGTAAGAATATCTATAATCACAGATAAGTTGTTTAGGGTAGAAGTTAGCAAAAGTGGTGAGTTTCATGATTTGCCTACACAAAAAATTTTACATAGGAATTTTGCAAACCCTGAATATGAGGTTGCGGAAAATGCAAAAAATATTACAATAAAAACAAAATTTGCACAGGTTAATATAAACAAAAAAGGTGATTTTTTATCTGTAGTTTTATCTGATGGAAGAAATGTTAAAAACGCAAAGTCTGGCAACTTAAAAGGTACTTGCAGAACTTTAGATGGTACTATAGGTGCTGTAAAATTA
Source organism: uncultured Christensenella sp. (assembly GCA_910577795.1). Taxonomy (GTDB): domain Bacteria; phylum Bacillota; class Clostridia; order Christensenellales; family UBA3700; genus MGBC100798. The sequence goes on along the minus strand of CAJTNW010000012.1, from coordinate 21,539 downwards.
GAAGATGGTGTTATATCTAAAGATGGTGTTGCTATTTTAGATGATAGTAACTCTTTAGTGTATAATAAAGAGGGTGAATTATGCGTAAAACCTTACGAAAATCGTGACTATTACATATTTGCTTATGGTTATAATTATAGGGAAGCAATAGTAGATTTTTATAAACTAAGTGGTGAAACTCCGCTTATTCCAAAATATGTTTTGGGTAACTGGTGGAGTAGGTATAGAGCATATTCAGACAAGGAATATTTGAATGTAATGGATAACTTTATAAAAAGAAATATCCCAATTACAGTTGCAACTGTTGATATGGATTGGCACTTGGTTCATGGTATAGACAAAAAGTACAGGACAGGCAATATCTATCCGTGGGAATCAACTGGTTGGACAGGGTATACTTGGAATGAAAAACTATTCCCTGACTATAAAGGCTTTTTAAAAGAGTTGCATGACAGAAACTTAAAAGTTACATTAAATCTTCATCCAGCAAGAGGTGTAAGAGGCTTTGAGTCAATGTATAAGGAAATGGCAGAGGCTATGGGTGTTGACCCAAGAACTGAAACACCTATTGATTTTGATTTGACTAATCATAAGTTTGTAAATAATTATTTTGATATTTTGCATCACCCTTACGAAAAAGATGGTGTAGACTTTTGGTGGATAGACTGGCAACAGGGCAAAAGCAGCCAAATTACTGGACTAGACCCATTGTATGCTTTAAATCATTATCACACACTAGATAGTTGCAAGGATAATAAACGCGGTATTATATTATCTCGTTATGCAGGCATTGGTAGTCATAGGTATCCGCTAGGTTTTTCAGGCGATACAAATACTACTTGGAGTTGCTTAAAATTTCAACCATATTTTACTGCAACTGCTACAAATTGCGGTTATTCTTGGTGGAGTCACGATATTGGTGGTCATCATTTTGGCTATAAAAATGACGAATTGTATTGCAGATGGATACAGTTTGGAGTATTTTCACCAATTTTAAGGTTGCACTCTACTCAAAATGACATAATGGGTAAAGAACCTTGGAATTATTCTAGCATAACAGAAAGTATTACAACTGATTATTTAAGATTACGTCATTCATTAATACCATTTCTATATACAATGAATATGAGGACTCATAAGCACGGCATAGGTTTGATAGAACCAATGTATTATGATAATCCTAAGGATATAAGGGCATATAAATGCAAAAATTGCTACTTGTTTGGTGGCAGTCTTGTAGTTGCACCTATTACTGAAAAGACTGATAATTATACCTTAACTGCGCCAGCACAAGTATTTTTGCCAAAAGGCAGATGGACTGACATATTTACTGGCAAAGTGTATGATGGGGATAATTTGTTTATTGTAAACAGAGATATTAAGTTTATGCCTGTGTTTGCAAAAGAGGGTAGTATAATTCCACTTGCGTGCAATAATGGTAATAGCACAGATAACCCAAGTACAATGAATATTTTGGTGTATAGTGGTAATGGCGAATTTAATTTGTATGAAGATGATGGCATAAGTTATAATTACAAAAAAGGTGAGTTTGTAGAACGCAAGTTTAGTGTTGCAGAACAACAAAATGAATTAGTATTTGAAATTAATCCTTGTATTGGCGATTTAAAACTTGCTTTTGATAGAAAGTTTATTATTAACTTTAAAGATATTTTAAACTATAAGAGTGTACAAGTTAAATTGAATGATAAAGTTATTGATTTGCAACCTAAAAATAATTCAGTTGAGTTTGAAGTTACTATTAAGCCAACAGATAAATTGCAAATTGTGCTTTTAGACTATAGTAGAATAACAAATGGTACTTTAAACGAAAATATTGTACGAATATTTAGCAAGTATCAATATAAAAACACTGCAAAAACTATAGTATATAATAAGTTTAAAAATGTACAAACAAAAACACAATTGCAAAAAGCATTAAGTAGTATTGGTGGGCATAAACGTCTTAAGGCTCAACTTTGCGAATTATTGTATATGCAATTTAATGATTAATAACAAAAAAATCATTTAATACCGATTTTTTAATAGTTTTTGTATTAAAATAAGGCTTAAGTCTTAAAAATTAAATAACAAAAAAGCGGGTTTTATCCCGCTTTTTTTGTTTGTTTTCAATGCATTTTATAGGCTTGCTTTTAGCACATTTTTGATGTCTTTTTCGTCTAATATTTTGTATCCACCATCCATTATAACAGTGCTTTTAGTAATTGCATCTATCATATCTTCAGTAACATTTAGTTGTGTAAGATTTAGTGCAAGCCCCATTTCGCTCATCCAGTTTTGCATATTTTGTAAACCTTCATTTGCAATTTCTTCCTTAGTTTTGTTTTGTGGATGAACCCCCCATACATTTACTGCATATCTTACAAATTTATCTAGTCCATAAGGCATAATAAACTTGTAATAAGGTATGCTTACTGCAGATAATGTCATACCATGTGTTGCGTTAGTATGTGCTCCCACTGCTTGACCTAGCATGTGAACCATCCAGTCAGTAGTTTTGCCCTTTGAAACAAGAGTATTTAATGCCCAAGTTGCTATCCACATAATATTACTCCTTGCTTCATAATCAGTTGGATTTTGCACGGCAATTTTGCTACTATGTATTAATGAGTGCAAAAGACCTTCCATAATATAGTCGCTAGTATTATCATCATTGCCAGAAAAATATTGTTCTAATATGTGTGACATAATATCAAAAATACCTGCAACCATTTGATACTTTGGTAGAGTATAAGTGTATTCTGGATTTAAAATAGAAAATTTAGGAAAAACATTTTCGTCAAACACATGCCCAATTTTTAATTTTTGCTTAGTGTTAGTTATAACAGAGCCACCATTCATTTCACTGCCAGTGCCTACCATTGTAAGTACTGAGCCAACAGGTACTATTTTGCAACTAACATCATCAAAACGTACAAAATATTTATCCCAAGCATCTTCAGTGCAGTTTACGGAAACAGAAACTGCTTTTGCATAGTCGCAAACAGACCCACCACCAACGGCTAATAATAAATCTGCTTTTGCATCTCTTGCCCTTTGTATGCCTTCTTGCAACTTGTCATATGTTGGGTTTGGCATAACCCCACTATCTTCATAAATATTTTTGCCATTTGCTTTTAAAATTTCAATTACTTTGTCATAAATACCATTTGCTTTTATAGACCCACCACCATAAATAAGTAGTACGTTTTTGCCATATTTTGGAAGTTCCTCATTAAGACCATCTAAAGCCTCTTTTCCAAAATACAACTTGGTTGGGTTAGAATAGGTAAATTTTCCTAACATAATATCCTCCTAAAAAATTTATTTTTAATTGCTATCTATTTTATTAAAACAGATTTTTTACCAGTTGTCAATAGTTTATTTTTTTAATAAAATATCACTTAATTTTACGATTTATGTTAAATATCAAATCATTTTATATTAGAGCAAAATTTTCTAATTTATGTGGTAATTTTGGGTAAAAGTTGTTAATTCTGCAAACATTCTTGTCAATTTTGCAAAAGTATTGCATTTGTTTAGAATAATGCTTACTATAAAATTAGGTAAAGAGTTTAATAAATTAAACTCTTTAGTAAACAATAATTTTATTTTGAATTTTAATTTTGGACCTACTATAATATGCAATAATCAAAATAAAAATATTATAGGAGGTGATAAGGGGAATGAGACTAATTAATTTAAAAAATATAATTTAAGGGGGTAAGTAATGAGAAAAAATGTAGTAAAAATAGTAGTAGTTTTGGCATTAGCAATAATACTAAGTGGCTTGTGTTTGGTGTTTACGGCTTGTGAAGAAGAAAAAGAACCTGTTTATGAAATAAGGCTTTATGATGACAATTGGGTTGAGTTGGAAAGACTTCCTGCTCTTCCAAATCATTATAAAAGTAGTTATACTTATGAATATGATGGTAACATAAAAGGATTTAATGTAAAATGTTTTGTAGATGAAGAGGAGTTTTATACTTATGATTATAAAAATCCAATTCCAGATAGTAATTTTAGTCCAAGGCCTATAAATATATATTATACTAATGAAGATGATAGTCTTTGGAGTTTTTATCCTATAGAAAAAGGCACTTATACTATTTCATATTCGTTTGATACATTTAAAACACATGCAAATTATTGGACAGCATCTGGACGCCAAATTGCTCAAGGTGATTTGCCTAGCGATGTGTATCATAAAATTAGGATAATAATAGAATAAGGAGAAAAAATTATGGAAAAAGTAAAAAATAAACTTTTGGGAATTTGTATAATAATAAGTGTATTATTATGTAGTTTGGTAATATGTTGTTTTTCAATGCAACCTGCTTTAGCAGAAGAGGACTATTATACTACTGAAGATTATACAAATGATGATTATTTAATAAATTCTGATTTAAAAATCACTCAATATGCAGATTCAATGAAGCACGAAACACAAAAGTATACTGTTTTAAGTAAAAATTTTAGTGATAATGGGTTATATACTAGTACAATAAAGTATGCTGGAGGAGTATTAGTGGCAAATAATGATGACCCTATTGTTCAGATAATACCGAAGTCATTATTTAAACAAGAAAATGATGGTATAGTATATGTTGGTAGAGAATATGGATTTTTTATTAAAACAGAACCTTGGACAGATGGAGTGCTTTTATCAACAGTTTCGGTTTTTGATATAATAAATGAATATAACGAAGATTATTTGAAAGACCAAGTTAGGTTTGGTGTTAAAAATTTATTTCAAAGAGAGTTTGTTTATTTTGAAAAAACTTTAGATAAAATTCCAACTAGATATCATAGGATTCTTATGGGGAATACTCCTTATGATAAAATTGATAAGAGTGTGATTCAATATATTAATATTGATAAAAATAGTGTTATGGGGAAGGTAGTGCCATTGCCTTATTTTATAGCAAATGACAACTATATCTTTGAAGAAATACAAAATTATAATATGACAAATATTTATAATATGGTGTCAGTAATGAATGAGCAACATTTAAATGATGGTGATGAAGGATATAATCCAGCAAAAGACAAAGGGAGATTCATCATTCAACAAGACACTGAATATAGTGCAAAAATACATAATGTAGCAAAAAAGGAAGATATTTTGGCACAATATGGGGAAGTTGGAGTAAGTGCATTGTTTGATGTGTTAAATTTTGGTATTGGACATCTAATACCAGGTTATTCTGAAATGACTACGTTTGTTAATATTATGGCAGATTTTACAAGTGTTAAATATCAAAAAACTGATTACACGGATAAACAATTTTATTTTAAGCCAGAGTATGTTACAGCACAAGGACAAATCGAAAATACAGGCAGATTATCAAGAATGGCACAATCAACTTTGTGTATAAATAAAGAAAAATATGGAGATGGAAGTTTTTTATTTTATGATAGAGATAACTTTTTTAACAGTAGTTATACATTGGGTTATACACCTGTGGAAAATGAGTATGGAGATGGATTTAAAATTCCTTGGGAGGCAAGAATAAGAAGAGGTTTTGTAGTTGAGTTCACAAATGCCGATGATATGTCTGAAGTTGTAACTGGTTGTAATATACATGATTTTAAAAAAGTAAGTAGTGACAGGGAATATAAGGAATTTGAAGGTATAAAAGATACAAAACAAGTAAGTATACTGCCAGATGGCGATAATTTGTTTTTGTATAAAGCACGTTATACAGGTAATCATTCTTTTACAACATCTGGTGCGGTTTCTCCTGTTAGTATTAGGGTATATAGAGTTTTAGGTGGAGGTAGATATTATGATGAAAGATTTATTAAAGTAAATGAGAATGACCTTTCGTATAATGTTAGACTTGGTGAAGGATATAATTACATAATTAGAGTAGTATATAATGATAAAAATAAATCAGGACAATGTGATATTACTGCTGATTTTGCACCTAAGGAATTAACTTTAGGACAAAATAATGTTACTATAGACAGAGATAACTTATATTTTAGATTTAAATGTGACAAGAATGTATATTATGATTTTCAAGCAGATAATGAAATCGTGAATTTTTGGTATTATGATGAAAATTTAAATCAAGTTATTGGAGCCAATTATAAAGGAAAGGAAGGGGAATATGTTTATGTAAGAGTAATGAGAAGTAATAATAATTTTTATGGTCCAATTAAAATTAATGTAACAAGTTTTACGTCCATAGATTTTAAAAATACAAATAATGCAACAAACATACCAGCATTTTATAAATATTATTGGAATAATAGTAATAGTTTGCCTGTCCCAGAAAAAGCAGGGTATATTTTTGAAGGTTGGTGGACAAGCCTTTATGATTTTGGTGAGTTAGTAAATGATAACAATATTGAAGATTTTGCTATGCCAAATTTAACTTTATATGCAAAATGGAGAGCAATTGAGTATAGTATTAAATATGTGACTAATGGTGATAGTGAAATTGAGGATGGTACATATATAACTGACCATGTTTACGAATTAAGAAAAGATACATATAAGGAAGATTATGTATTTTATGGTTGGTATGATAATCCAGAGTTACAAGGCTATAAAATTGATATATTGGACGAGAATAGCATTGGTGATAAAATATTTTATGCTAGATGGGTACAAGATGCATTTAGAGTTAATCTAAATGTAAATAAAAATTATACAGATGGTGTACCAGCAGATATAGAGCAGATACAATTGGAGATTAAATATAATCAAAATTATAATTTGCCTATTCCTAATGCAAGCGGTTTTACATTTATAGGTTGGTTTAATGGCAATAAAAAATATACAAATGAGTATGGGGAAAGTGTTGGAGTATTTTTGGAAGAAGACGATATAGATTTAATTGCGATATGGTCAAGGGATAAATATTTTATAAAAATAAATGCAGATGGAAGTTTTAAATGGCTTACTCAAAATGGTGAAAATTTTAATTTTTCAGACACAAAAGAGTATATTGAATATAACAAAAACTTATGTCCTAACTGCAACATTAAATCTCAGATAGAAAAAGAAGGAGCACAGTCAAACGCAATTAAAAGATATTTATTTAAAGAAGGTCATATTTTTAAAAATATGATATTTGACAAAAATGACTCTTCTAGTCTTGCATGCTGGCATGATATTGATAATAACTTTAACGATGGAGATATTATAGAAATTTTTGCTGACTATAGGGTAGAAACAAATTTTAAAATTTATTTAAAAAATGACGAAACTGATGCGTATACAAAAATATTAGAGGCAAATTATGGTGATTTGCTGATATTTGAAAGTTTTCCAACAAAAACTGGTTATACATTTAAAGAGTTTATTGTTGATGAAAACTATGAAGATAAATACAATGGTAAATATGTAGGAACACATTTGGCACCGGGCTTAGTGTTTTATACTTATAATCCTAATTTAGCGCAAACTATGCCTGATTTATCTATTGGGGTAGAACTTGATGGAAGTGATATATATTTGAAAGCGGTGTATACACCAAACGAGTATGCGGTAAATTTTGCGGGAACAATTGAAAATATAGACTCATTAGTAGTGACTTTTGGTAAGGCATACAATAGCAGTAACAACAATGCTTTACCTATACCTACAAAAACTGGTTATGATTTTGTAGGTTGGTATCTTGATTTAAATGATGAGACAAGTAAAGTTACAGACGAACAAGGTGGTACAAATAGTTGGAATGTGGCTTATGACTGCACTTTGCAGGCAAAATTTAATGCTATACATTATCAAGTAACTTTAGATTTTTGCGGTGGTATAGGTGAAAAGGATAAAGTAGAAGTTATTTTTGATAAAAATATGCCTAATGAAATTAAAGCGCCAACAAAAACTGGCTATACATTTTTAGGTTTTTTTGAAGAATTAAATGGTGCTGGTATGCAATTTTATGATAATGATATGCAAAGTGTAATGCAATGGACTTTTACACAAAGTAAAACTATATATGCATATTGGCAGGCTAAAACTTATACTGTTACATTAGACCCACAAAACGGAACTGCAAAAACAGAAATTAAAGTAACTTACGACCAACCAATGCCAAGTGGCTTGAAGGCACCAACTAAACTTGGTCATGAATTTATGGGATATTATTTAGGTTATAATGATAATGGTACTTACTATTATAATTCAAGTATGCAATCTGAACGTAATTGGGATAAAGATGAAGATGTTACTTTGTATGCATATTGGTATGTATATAGTATTAATGTAAATTTATTTTATAATTATGTAGATGAGAATGGAGTAATAACTACATTGGATAATAGCAAATTTCCTTTAGAAGGTAGTCAAACTCATACTGTGTATGTAAAAGAATTTAAAGGATATATATTTTCTTCTTGGGAGATAACTGCTAGGCATAGTATGTATTATAAGAAAATAAAATTGGGCTCAGCAAGTTCATTAAAAGTTACTATTGAAACTTTTGATGAAGTATTAGGTTTTTATAATATATCACTATCTGCTATTTATGATAAAGATGAATGTATTGCAGAAGGCTCTTTAATTACACTTGCAGACGGCAGTCAAAAGGCTGTTGAGGAGTTGAGTGGTAGCGAAGAGTTGTTAGTGTGGAATATGTTTACTGGCAAGTTTGATACTGCACCTATTTTGTTTATTGATAGCGACCCTAAACAAATTTATGAAGTGATAAATTTATATTTTTCTGACGGAATAAGTGTAAAAGTAATTTCCGAACATGCTTTTTGGGATTTTAATTTAAACAAATATGTATTTTTACGAAGGGATGCAGATAAGTATATTGGACATTGGTTTAATAAACAAACTACTGATAGTAGCGGTAATTTGGCTTGGGGTAAAGTACAACTTGTTAATGTGCAGGTAAAAGATGAAATTACCACTGCATATAGTCCTGTAACTTATAGCCATTTGTGTTATTATGTAAACGGAATGTTATCTATGCCGGGAGCAACTGAGGGGTTAATTAATATTTTTGATATTGATAGTGATACTATGACTATTAATAAGGATAAATTTAACGAAGATATTAATCAATATGGTTTGTTTACTTATGAGGAGTTTGTTGAAATTGTGCCTGTAACTGAAGAAATATTTAATGCTTTTAATGGACAATATTTAAAAGTAGCAATAGGCAAAGGTTTGATAACTATAGATAGATTAACTAATTTGTTTAATAGATATTTTAACTAATAATAGATAATTTAAAAAAGCAGAATAAATAAAAATAAAGATAGAGTTGCATTTACCCCAATATTTTTGGGTTGGCTTTAAGGCTAATTGCAACTCTATTTTATGTTAAAAAAAATGTTAAGTATCAAAATTACAATTAATTTTTTATAAAAAGTTGACAATATAGTGTATATGTGATAATATTAAAACAGATGTTGCAAAACATACGTTTTAATATTTTTTTTGTGAGGGAAATATGCCAAGAAATGCAAAATTTAATAAAGAGGAAATTATTTTAAAAGCAATAGAGATAGTGGAGTGTCAAGGTATGGAATTTTTAACGGCAAGGTCACTTGGTGAGTGTCTTGGAAGTTCCGCAAGACCTATTTTTACTACTTTTGATAGTATGGATGATGTGATTAATGGTGTAAATCAGTTTGCAAATAACCTTTATCAAAGTTATGTTAAAGTTGGGTTGCAAGAGGAAATCGCTTTTAAAGGTGTGGGAATGGCATACATTAAATTTGCTAAAGAACATCCAAATTTATTTAAATTATTGTTTATGAAACAAATTGATACTCACCCAAATACTAACAATGTTTTAGGGATAATAGAGGATAGTTATCAAGATATATTAAATTCAATAACAAAGCATTATGGTGTATCCAATGAATTTGCAAAAGAATTATACCTTGATATGTGGATATTTAGTCATGGAATTGCAACATTAATTGCAAATAAAATGTGTGAATTAACTGAAGAGGAAATATCTAATAGACTTAATATGGTTTGTAAAAGTTTAATAATGTTGGAGGTGAAAAAATGATTAATGCGCAAAATATAAGCAAGTCTTATAATAATGGTAAAGTGCAAGTACTTAAAGATGTATCACTTGAAATCAAGGATAACGAGTTTGTAGTTATACTTGGTGCGTCAGGTTCGGGCAAGTCTACATTAATGAATATTTTGTCAGGGCTTGAAAAAGCAGATAGTGGTGGTGTTGTAGTAGATGGACTTAATTTGTCAGAAAAAACAGAGGCAGAACTAACTAAATTTAGAAAGGACAATATTGGATTTATTTTTCAACAATACTACTTGCTTTCGCATTTAAATGTGGGAAACAATGTTAAAATGGGTGCAAACCTTGCTAAAAATGTAGATTATAAAAAAATTATAAATTCACTTGGTTTGGAAAGTAAATGTAAATCTATGCCGACAGAACTTTCTGGTGGTGAGCAACAAAGGGTATGTATTGCAAGGGCGCTTGCAAAGCAACCTAAAATATTGTTCTTAGATGAGCCGACTGGTGCATTGGACGAAAATACTGGACGTGAAGTTTTAAATTGCATTATGCAAGAAAAAGTTAGACAAAACTTTACTATGATTATGGTTACTCACAACCAAAATATCGCAGAAATGGCGGAAACAATAATAAAAATTAATAGCGGGAAAATAGTTGAGATTATCAAAAATCCAAAACAAAAAACTGCTTATGAAATAGGGTGGTAAAATGATAGTTTCAATAAAAGACTGTTTTAAATTAATTGGTATATCAATAGTTTGCTTTTGTGCGGTATTTGTTTGTACTTTCTTTTTAAATTATTACATAGACATTTTGCCACTAAAAGATAGTATTAGCAGTGAGATTATGCCACTTTATACCGCTCAACTTTCAACTGCAAAAATGACGTGTTCGGTAACTGGTGGTTTTTTGGCAGTCATTGTGGTAATTATGATGCTATTTTACATAAAATTGTATATTGACAACAATTGTAAAACACTTGGTACATTCAAAGCAATGGGGTATTCAAATTATAGGATAGCATTGAGTTTTTTGATTTTTGGTGCAAGTGTGTTAGTAGGCTGTAGTTTAGGTTTTGGAGTAGGTTGGGCAGCAATGACAAGCATTTATAAAGATTTGACAATTGATGGGTTGCCAGATGTAACTGCATCATTCCACCCAACATTGCTTATTTGCTTGGTAATAATTCCAACTATAGTATTTTCGTTAATCGCATATATTTATGCTTTTGTTGTTTTGCGTAAACCTGCATTATTGCTTATGAAAGGTGAGTTAACAAAAACAAAAAAAGTTAAGCATAGCAGCAAATCTAAAGATAGACCATTTTTGCTAGAAATGTGTTTTGCAACACTAAATAGCAAAAAATCTTTGGCATTTTTTGTAGCCTTTTCCGCTTTTTGTTTTTCTGCAATGGTTCAAATGGGCGCTTCAATGGAAGACTTAATGGCTGGAACAATGGGGGTGCTAATTTTAGGTATAGGCATAGTGCTTGCTGTTGTTTCTATGCTTATGGCAATGACGTCGCTTGTAAAAAATAATACAAAAAACATTGCTTTAATGAAAGCAATGGGGTATTCTAAAAAAGAATGTTTTGTTACAATTTTTTTGGTATATATAGTATTTTTGCTAATTGGTTTTTTAATTGGCACAATATATCAATATGGACTTTTAACAATAATGATTAATAGTATTTTTAAAGATGTAGAAAATGTTCCTGAATACACTTTTAATGTTAAAGTATTTTTTATTACTTTGGCAAGTTTTATTGTTTTATATGCTTTGACATTTGTTTATTATATGTTTAAGGCAAATAAATCTTCAATTAAGGAAATTATGCTTGATTAAAATCAATTTGTTTTTTTTATATTTATTGCTTAAAACTATTAAAATGTAATAAATATTTATAAATACTTTGCACAAATTTTGCAATTAAATTTTGATAAAGTACTAGACAAAAAAAATGTTATGTGGTATATTATTAATGTAAACTTTAATGTAGGTACGAGAGACCTCAAAGATTTAACATTTTTTATTGGTTTAGGCTGTTTTTGGACAAAGGCTAAAAATATTTTAGGCAATTATTATGTAAGTTTTACTCGTATCTATATTGGATACGAGTTTTTTGTTACGGAGGGTTTTATGCGTAAAGATTTGTTAGGACTTGAAGGCTTAAGCCGTGAAGAAATCGAAGAAATTCTTGATACCGCAGACATTATGCGTGAGCATTTGGACAAAGGTGAAATTAATCTTGACTATGCTAAAGGTGTGTCTGTGGTTAATTTGTTTTATGAAAATAGTACAAGAACTAGGACTTCTTTTGAAAATGCAACTAAGTTTTTGGGGGCAAACCAAGTAAACATTGCAGTTGGTAGCAGTAGTGTTGCAAAAGGCGAAAGTATGTATGATACCGTTAAAACTTTGGAGAGTATTAAAAACGGAATTGTAGTTATAAGACATAGTATGGCAGGCACTCCTAATTACATTGCAAAAAAAGTTGATGCGCACATTGTAAACGCAGGTGATGGACAACACGAACACCCAACTCAAGCCTTGCTAGATATGCTTACTATGCGTAGACATTTTGGCAAAATAGACGGGTTAACAGTTGCTATTATTGGTGATATTAAATACAGCCGTGTTGCAAGGTCTAATATCTTTGGACTTTTGACAATGGGTGCTAAAGTTAAATTGTTTGGAATAAAAACACTTATGCCAAAAGGTATTGAGGAAATGGGCGCTACAATATGTAATAGTGTTGAAGAGGCAATACAAGGTAGCGATGTGGTTATGGGATTAAGAATTCAATTAGAAAGACAAACAAGCGGACAATTCCCAACTACTAAAGAATATTTTGCAGAGTATGGTATAACAATGGACAGAATGAAACTTGCAAACGAAAATGCAATTATAATGCATCCAGCACCTGTAAACAGAGGAGTTGAAATTTCTGGTGAGGCAGTTGATAGCGATATTTCAAGGATATTTGACCAAGTTACAAATGGCTTAGCAGTCAGAATGGCAGTAATTAAATTATTGGCGGAGGGTAAATAATGTTTTTAATTAAAAATGTAAAATTGAATGGTGAATTAACAAACATTCTTTTAACTGGTAACAAAGTTACAAGCATAAACAAGGATATTGGCGAAATGATGGATATACCTAGTATTGACGGAAAAGGTAACACAATTTTGCCAGCCTTTGTGGATATACACACTCATTTAAGAGAACCAGGTTTTGAGGGCAAAGAGGAAATTGCAACTGGTTTAAAAGCAGCCGTTAGTGGTGGATTTAGTGCAGTTTGTCCTATGCCAAACACTAATCCTGTTACAGATAATAAATATATAGTATCTTATATTAAAAATAGAGCCAGAGAAGTTGGACTTGCAAGAGTTTTTCCTATTGGTGCAATCTCAAAAGGCTTAAAAGGTGAGGAACTTGCAGAAATGGCAAGTATGCAAAGGGCTGGTATTGTGGCAGTAAGCGATGATGGTATGCCAGTAACAAATAGTAACCTTATGAGAAAGGCTATGGAATATGCTGATGGATTAGGAATGATAACTATTAGCCACTCCGAGGACAAGAGCCTTGCAGAAGGTCATGCAAACGAAGGCGCAAACGCAACTAGAGCAGGAATAGAAGGTATTAGCAGAGTTGCTGAAGAGGCTATGGTTGCAAGAGAAATTTTGCTTGCAGACAGTTTGAATACAGCAGTTCATATTGCACACGTTTCTACTGCAAATAGTGTTGATTTGGTAAGATGGGCAAAAGCAAAAGGCATAAAAGTAACTTGTGAGACTTGCCCACATTACATTGTAGGTACTGACGAATTGATTTTGAATTATGACTGCAATGCAAAGGTTAATCCGCCTTTAAGGGAAGAGAGCGATAGACAGGCTATAATTGCTGGCTTGCTTGATGGCACTATTGATGCAATAGCAACAGACCATGCACCACATACTAAGGCTGAAAAGGATAGGGAATTTGCTTTAGCACCTAATGGAATAAGTGGTTTGGAATCTGCATTTAGTTTATGTTACACTGCACTTGTTGAAAGTGGACTTATAAGTTTGGATAGATTATCTGAACTGATGAGTAAGAACCCTAGTGATATATTGAATTTGCCTTGTGGCGAGTTGGTTGAGGGTGGCTTAGCAGACTTTGTTATAATAGATACTGAACAAGAGTATGAGATAGATAGCAGTAAGTGGTATAGTAAAGGTAAAAACACACCTTTTAATGGAAGAAAAGTTAAAGGACGTGTTATGACAACTATAGTAGATGGAAATGTAGTATTTAATAGAGAATTGGAGGAGAGAGTATGATAATTGATAAATTGATAGACGCGATAAAAAGGACAGATAACCCATCAGTAGTAGGACTTGACACTTGTCTTGATTATTTGCCAGAGGAAATGCTTGCTAAAGTTAATAGTTTGGAAGATGCAGCAGAGCAAATTTTTGAGTTTAATAAAAACATAATAGATAATATTTATGATATTGTGCCTGCAGTAAAAGTTCAAGTCGCTTATTATGAAATGTATGGTTACCAAGGTTTAAAGGCTTTTAAACAAACAGTTGACTATGCAAAATCAAAAGGAATGTTAGTTATAGCAGACGTTAAAAGAAATGATATTGGTTCAACTGCTGGTTGCTATAGCAAGGCTTATTTAAGCGGTGTTGTGGTTGGTGATAAAAAGATAACTGCATTTGATAGTGACTACATTACTGTAAATGGTTATTTGGGAAGCGACGGAATTTTGCCGTTTGTTAAAGACTGCAAAGAGAATGATAAAGGTTTATTTATATTAGTAAAAACTTCAAACCCAACAAGTGGAGAACTTCAAGATAAAAAGTTTGAAAACGGAAACACTCTTTATGAAGAAATGGGAGATTTGGTTGAAAAATGGGGAAGTGAACTAATTGGTAAATACGGATATAGTAGTATTGGTGCGGTAGTAGGTGCTACTCATAGAGAACAGGCTGAAATTATTAGAAAACGTAATCCACACACATTCTTCCTTATTCCAGGATATGGTGCTCAAGGCGGAAAGGCTGAGGATTTAGCAGTATGTTTTGTAAATGGTATTGGCGGTATTGTTAATAGTTCTAGAGGAATACTTTGTGCTTATAAAAAAGAAAAATATCAAGGACTTGATTATGCAAAAGCAGCAAGACAAGCAAGTATTGATATGAGAGAAGATTTGAATAGTGCAATTAAAAAATAAAGATAAAAATTATAAATTTAAACAAAAAACCTTATAAAAATCGGGGTTAAATAAAATATAACTTAAGGAGAAATTACTATGCCAAAGGATAAAAAGATTAAAAAAGTATTGGTTATTGGCAGTGGTCCAATTGTAATTGGTCAAGCAGCAGAGTTTGACTACGCAGGTACTCAAGCATGTCGTGCACTAAAAGAAAACGGAATTAGTGTTGTTTTAGTTAACAGCAACCCTGCAACTATAATGACTGATAAAGAAATGGCGGATAAAGTTTATCTTGAACCATTAAAAGAAGAAGTAATTAAAAATATTATCAAGATAGAAAAGCCAGATAGTATTTTGCCTACACTTGGTGGACAAACTGGTCTTAACTTAGCAGTTGCTTTAAGCGAAAGCGGATTTTTAAAAGAGCATAATGTAAGACTTCTTGGTACTAATGTGGAAACTATCAAAAAGGCTGAAGATAGAGAAATGTTTAAAGACACTATGCTTGAAATAGGCGAACCTGTTATTGATAGTGTTATTGTTAGTAAAGTTGAAGATGCAATTGAGTTTGCAGAAAAAAATGGTTTGCCTATCATTATTAGACCTGCTTATACTTTGGGTGGTACAGGTGGCGGTATTGCTGAAACAATGGCTGAACTTAAGGAAATAGCAGCAAGTGGTATTAAAGCCTCTCGTGTTGGACAAATTCTTGTAGAAAAGAGTGTAGCCGGTTATAAGGAAATAGAGTTTGAGGTTATGCGTGACAAAACAGGCAATGCAATAATTGTTTGCGATATGGAAAATATTGACCCTGTTGGTGTACATACTGGTGATAGTGTGGTTGTTGCACCTTGTCAAACATTAAAACCTCATCAATTAAAAATGCTAAAGGACGCGTCTTTAAAAATTATTAATGCTTTGGGAATTGAGGGTGGTTGTAATATCCAATATGCTTTGTCAGTGGACAGTGATAAATACTATTTGATAGAAGTTAACCCTCGTGTTAGCCGTTCATCTGCTTTGGCATCAAAGGCTACTGGTTATCCTATTGCAAGAGTAAGTGCACTAGTTGCAATTGGCTATAATTTGGACGAAATAGTAAGCAGCAAAACAGGTATGACTTTTGCACATAAATCACCTGTTGTTGATTATGTTGTTTGCAAATTCCCTCGTTGGCCATTTGATAAATTTACTCAAGCAAACAAAATGCTTGGTACAAGAATGAAAGCGACTGGTGAGGTTATGTCAATTAGCAATAACTTTACAGGTTCTTTCTTAAAGGCTATTAGGTCATTGGAACTTAATATTAATGGCACAACTTTAGATAAATATAGCGATTTAACATTAAATGAAGTATTGGATAAAGTTGCAATTAAAAACGATGAAAGAATGTTTATGATTATGCAGGCACTAAAAATGGGTGCAACTATTAATCAAATAAATGAGATTACTAAAATCACTCCTTGGTTTTTGGAAGAAATGCAAAAAATTGCTTTAGCAGAAAATAACATTGCAAAAATCGGTATTAAAGGTCTTACAAAAGAACTTTTGAATGAGTATAAAGTGCTTGGTTTATCTGATAAACACATTGCAAGACTTGCTGGTTGTGCAGAAATTGAAATTAAAGATTTGCGTGCTAAATATGATATTTATCCAAGTTATGGCTTGATAGATGTTGTAAGTGGCGGTGCTGAAGGTGGTAGTCCTTATTACTACAGCAAGTATGAGGATAAAGTAGTTACTCCAAAACAAAACGAAAAAACAGTTGTAGTTTTGGGTAGTGGCCCAATTCGTATAGGTCAAGGTGTAGAATTTGACTATTGTAGTGTACATTGCACTTGGGCATTAAGAAAGGCTGGTTACAGAACAGTTATTATTAACAATAACCCTGAAACAGTTTCTACTGACTTTGATACTGCAGATAGATTATATTTTGAGCCATTGACTGTAGAGGAAACTCTAAACATCTTGGCAATAGAAAAGCCAGTTGGTGTAGTAGTTCAGTTTGGTGGACAAACTGCAATTAAACTTACTAAAGCAGTAAGTGATGCTGGTTACAAAATTATTGGTACTCAACCAAAAGATATTGATGCTGCAGAAGACAGAGAGGTATTTGATAACGTTCTTTCTTCTTTAGACTTAACAAGACCTAAGGGCGAAACAGTATTTACTGCAGTAGAGGCAATTGCTGTTGGTGAAAAACTTGGTTATCCAGTACTTGTTAGACCTAGTTATGTATTAGGCGGTCAAGGTATGGAAATTGCATATAATGAAACTGACCTAGTTGAGTATATGAACATTGTAAATAGTGTAGAGCAAGAGCACCCTATTTTGATAGATAAATATGTTACTGGTATGGAAGTTGAAGTAGATGCTATTAGTGACGGACAAGACATATTAATTCCTGGTATTATGGAGCATATTGAAAGAGCAGGTGTTCATAGTGGTGATAGTATTAGTGTTTATCCACCAATGCATATTTCAGAAGATATGACAAAAAGGATTATTGATGTTACTAAAAGACTTGCTGTTGCTTTAAATACAAAAGGTTTAATCAATATCCAATATATCATTGCAAACAATGAATTGTATATTATAGAGGTTAATCCACGTTCTTCAAGAACAGTGCCTTATATTAGTAAAGTTACAAACCTTCCTATGGTTCAACTTGCTTTAAGATGCGCTTTGGGTGAGAGTGTTAAGAGTTTAGGTTATGGTACTGGCTTGTACAAAAAAGCAGATGTTGTTGCTGTAAAAGTACCAGTATTTTCTAGTGAAAAATTGCCAGATTTGGAAATTTCAGCAAGCCCAGAGATGAAGTCTACTGGTGAAGTATTAGGTATAGGTGAGAGTTATCCTGAAGCACTACTTAAAGGTATGATAGCAAGTGGTATCAATTTGCATCATGATAGCGGTGTAGTAATAAGTGTATCAGATAACTTTAAGAAAGAAATTTTGCCAGTTGCTCAAACATTAAGCGATTTAGGATTTAAGATTTTTGCAACAGTTGGTACTGCAAAATTTTTAGCAGAACACGATATTTATGCAATGGCAGTTAATAAATTAGTTGAAAAAAGAAATGGTGATATTGTATATTTGGCTAAAAAGGGTATAATAGAATTAATTATCAATACACCAACAAAAGGTCGCCAGTCTTCAAGAGATGGATTTAAAATAAGAAGAACTGCAGTTGACTTGGGTATTTCTTGTCTAACAAGTGTTGATACAGCAATGGCATTATGTCAAGCACTAAAACTAAACAAGACAGAAAAAGATTTGAAACCATTTGCTTTACAAGACTTAAAATAATCATATTTTATTTATTGTAATAAAAAATGGCAAATTAAAAAATTAAATGATTTAAGGGAAAGTTTATTAATTGTTATTTTGTAGATTTTCCCGATAAATCATAAGTTTTATAAAACTAAAATTGCAGGAGTTAAAATGAAAAAAGATAGAATAGTTACAATTATCAGTAATAAAGAAGTAGCAAAAGATATTTATGAAATGAAATTGCAAGTTTTTGATTTTCCATGCGATATACGTGGTGGGCAATTTATTCATATAGCACTTCCAAGCGAAGTACATTTGTTGCGTAGACCTTTTTGCATAGCAGATTTTGATGCAAAGGAAAAAACTATTACTGTATCATATGCAGTTGTTGGTGAAGGTACTGCTTTACTTAGCAGTTTGCCTGCAGGACAAACTCTAAAAGCACTTTTCCCATTAGGAAATGGTTTTTATTTTGATAGCAATGTAAAAAAAGTAGCAATGGTTGGTGGCGGTATGGGTGTTGCAGTATTGCCAGCAATACCAACTGCTGACCCAGATTTGGAATATGTATCTTTTTTAGGCTTTGCAAACAAAAGCAAAACTATTTTTGTGGACGAACTTAAAAAGAAAGGTGATGTTTATATTGCAACTGATGACGGCAGTGTTGGTGTAAAAGGTTTTGTAACTACACTTTTAAAGCAAAGTTTAGATTATGTTAAGCCTGATGTCATAGTTTGCTGTGGACCTGAGGTTATGTATAAATCTTTAAAGAAAGAGTTGGAAGGCATTGATATTCCAGTATATGTATCTTTGGAAAGGCGAATGGGGTGCGGAATTGGTGCTTGCCTTGTTTGTAATTGCAAAGTTAAAACTGCAAACGGCGAAAAATATTTGCGTGCTTGTGCGGATGGACCTATATTTAAGTTGGAGGATATTGTGCTATGAGTAATTTAAAAGTAAATATTGCGGGTGTAGAATTTAAAAATCCTATAATCACAGCATCTGGTACTTTTGGCTTTGGCAGAGAGTATAGTCAATATTATGATTTGTCTGTATTGGGTGGTATTTCAACAAAAGGCATGACATTGCTTGAAAGAGCAGGTAACCCTTCACCTCGTGTAACAGAAATAAAAAGCGGAATGATTAATTGCGTAGGACTTCAAAACCCTGGTGTTGATTACTTTTTAAAGGAACATTTACCTTGGCTTAAAACTGTGGATACAAAAGTTATTGCAAATGTTGCAGGTAGCACTATAGAAGACTATATACAAATGTGCGAAAAAGTATCTGTAGATGGTGTGGATATGGTAGAACTTAACATATCTTGTCCTAATGTAAAAGCAGGTGGAGCATCTTTGGGTGTAGACCCTAAAAATGTTGAAAAAGTAACACGTGCCGTACGTGATGTTTGCAAAAAACCTTTAATTGTAAAACTTACTCCAAATGTTGCAAATATTAGCGACAATGCAAGGGCAGCAGAGGCTGGCGGTGCAGATAGTGTATCACTTATCAACACTCTTAGCGGCATGGTTGTAAATTACAAAACAAGAAAGCCTATTTTGTCTAACAACCATGGTGGTATATCTGGACCTTGCTGTAAACCAGTTGCACTTAAAATGGTTTGGGACTGTTATAATGCAGTAAAAATTCCTATTATTGGTATGGGCGGCATAATGACTTATACTGATGTATTAGAGTTTATGATATGCGGAGCAAGAGCAGTTCAAGTTGGTGCTGCCAATGTGTTTAATCCAATGGCAAGTTACGAAATTGTAAAAGATTTAGAAGATTATGTTAAAGAGCAAGATATGGATATCAATGATTTAGTGGGTAGTTTAATAGCAACACATAATCCTTGTACATCATCTTGTCACTAAAAAATAATATTGTGTTAATAATCTAAAATTGATAAAAAACTATCAAAAATCGTTATTAATTTAAGTATTTTGTAAACAAAATTGATAATGCCTTAAATGAAAAATTTTTGAGGCATTATTTTTTAAACAAATGGTTGACTTTATTCTTTAAAGAATATACAATATAAATGAATATAATAATTTTGTACTTTTATATTAATATAATTACTGAAAAATAAAGAATAAGTAACAAAGGAAAAGTTTATGAGCGAAAAAGATATTGAATTAGATAATCAATTAATGGTTGAAGAAAATAATAACGATGCCGTTAATTTGCAATATGATAAGCAAGAAGTTAATTATCCTTACAAAAACGAAAAAGGTAAAAAATTACCTAGTATATTTACTAGATTTGTAAAAAGGACTTTTGATTTATTTTCCAGTTTAACTTTGTTTTTATTTTTAAATGTAACTTTAGTTTTTCCTATTGTTATGATTCTTGTTGCTATTAAAATGAAAGGTAATCCATTTTTTACACAAGCAAGACCGGGTTTAAATGGCAAAATTATAAAAATTTATAAGTTTAGGTCAATGACAAATGAACGTGATGCAGAAGGTAATTTATTGCCAGATGATGTTCGTCTAACAAAATTTGGCAAAATACTTAGAAGTACCTCACTAGACGAATTGCCGGGGCTGCTAAATATAATTATTGGTCAAGTAAGTGTTGTTGGACCTCGTCCACATTTAGTATCTGATATGATGTTTTATAGCGAAGATGCAATGCGTAGACAAATGGTAAAACCGGGGCTTACAGGTCTTGCCCAAATTAGCGGAAGAAACAATATTACTTGGGAAGAAAAGTTTGGATACGATTTAGAGTATATAGATAAAATGGGTTTCTTTTATGACTTAGGATTAATATTTAAAACTATAGGAAAGGTTTTAAAAAAGGAAGACATTGTTACAGAAGGTTTAGTAACTCATGAAGTTTATGGCGAATATCTATTACGAAGAGGTGCTATAGATAAGGAATTTTATGATAAACAAAACGATAAAGCAAAACAAATTTTAGCAGACTGTGGGGCATACAATAAACTTTTAAAGCAAGAGCGAAAAGCAAAATAGTTTTATATGAGCCATAATTATTCTAAATAATAACGAAAAATTAATAGAAAAATAAAAAACAAAACACACTAAAATAATAAGTTTTAGTGTGTTTCTTTTTGTGTAAAGTTTGAT
>CAJTNW010000011.1 GCA_910577795.1 uncultured Christensenella sp. | reverse complement strand
TAAATTTAATAAAGTAGACTTGCCGCAACCACTGCTACCAATAATTGCAACCATTTCTACTGGCTGGAACTCTAGTGATACATTTCTTACCGCTATTGTTCCATTTTCGTATACCTTATAAATTCCATTTAATTTAATCATCTATCCCCCACAAGTAACAATACGCTACCTGTATTTTTATTATAATATATTTTATACTAAATTGCAATAGTAAATTGGTTTGTCAGTAAAAGTATACTTTTTCTGACTATTTGATATTGACATTTTTAATTTAATATTGTATAATATATTTAGTAAATAAAGTTTAAACTGATTATTTTATAACAGATATTTATTAAATTTGAATTTTAAAAAAGTGTCAGAAAAAGTATACTTTTTCTGACACTTTTGCTACATAATGTAAATTTATTCTCAAAAATATATTATAAAAAAGCGATACTATTTGAAAGTACCGCTGTTTAACTTATTTTGCTGACAAAGTTGGATTAATGATTATATCTGCAATTGTAAACTTAGTTTGTTCCATAATAATTGAACAGATAGCAGCATTTTCTTCATCTAACAATTCTGCCTTATCAACAAAAACATTGATTTTTTCATTACCTATCATAACTGCAACATTTTCAAAACCTTTAGATTTAATCATAGCCTCTAAAGCCATTTCAGTTTTAATATTTGAAACAATTGCAAGTTTTTCTGCCTCTGCATTTGCAATTGCCTCTTTAGTTGAGTTATCATTATTGATAATTGCATCTAAAAGAGCGATTTGTTCATTTTTTCTTAATTCTCTATCACTTTGAAGTTCAGAAAAGAATGTGCTTTGAGTGCCATCAAGACTGCTATCATTATTTTTACCAGCATTCAAGTTTAAAACTATGCTCAAAGTTCCTGCTACAATTAGCAATACTACCATACAACTAAGTACCAAAATTTTCTTTTTGTTTTCTGTTAATTTAATCATTTTCATAACGACCTCCGATTTCTAATATATTTTATTCCATATCAAATACATTTATGCAATTATATTCAATTTTTAATAAGGTTGCAAGTGCTTGCATAATTGCTACTTTAACCTTAGGGTCATCCCCGCCTTTTGCAACAACTACTACCCCATCAATTTTTGCTCTTTTTGTACCAATAACCAAAGGCTCGTTGCCATTTGTAAGAATAGGTGTAATTGTTTCTTCAATTATTTCTGTAACTCTTCCATCATCTTCAACTCTGTCTGTACGTTTATCTACTTTTGAGGCAATTTCCAATTGCTCTCCGCCATCATACACTATCAAAACTTTTACATCACCTACCCCCTTTATTTTTCCTAAAACTTCCTGAATCTGTGTGGTTAACTCTTTACCATCACTCAATGTTACTTGCTTGTCCTTATCTTTCACATTTACATAACTAAAATATGCAACAACAATAACAAATAGAACAACTACTGCAAAAATAATTTGAAATTTTTTATTTTTTATTAAACCACTTATTTTATCAGGTTTTTCTCCACGATTATCTACAATATTATTATTTTCCATATAACCACCTTTTTTATTTTTATATTATTTTAACTCGCTAAATAAATTTTTATTTTTGTTTTATCGCACCCTAACTTATCTGATACAGTCTTATATATTTTATTTTCATCTGACTCACTTTTTATGTATACTTTTACTATATCAATATTTTCATATTCGTTTCGCAGATAAAAAATCCTAACTCTTTCAGCATTTATCCCATCTTTTTTTAGTTGAGTTAATACTTTGCTTTCTCTTTCAGTATTTTTTCTGTCATTTATGCTTTCCAAAAAAGAAGTTTGAGTTACAATTTCTTTGCCAAAAAATTCGTCTACATCAAAGTTTTTGTTTAAAAATTTAGGGATTGGTGCAACTAGTACAAGTACTACTGCCAAGGCAAAAACACCTTTTATATATTTTGCTGTTTGCCCATCTGCAAGTAATATTTCAAGCAACACACCTAAAGATACTACCCCGACTATTGAAAGTAACCACGCATTCATAACACCTCCTAAATTAATAAGTATACATTTATATACCTGCATTACAAGTAAGCAAAATCAATATCATCATTATAAAAAACATAAAAGCCATACCAAGCATTGCAACTACTAAAAGAGATAAATTTTTGCTTATTACATAAACAATTTCACTCATTCGCTTGTTTCCAATAGGCTCAATAATTCCCGCTACCAATTTTAACCCTAACGAAAAAATCAATATTTTTATAACTGGCGACAAAACTATAGACAACATTAAAATTACACCACCTACACCAACTGCGTTTTTAACTAGCATCACACTTGCAACTGCCAAATCTAAACCATCACTTAAATACCCACCCAATATTGGCACATAACTTGATATTGCAAATTTTGCAGACTTTATGGATAAATTATCTGCAATTGCACCACTTATTCCGTTTGTTGTTATAAAAGTTGTAAACAAACCAAAAACTACACCAATAATAACTTCGCCAGCAGACTTGAAAAATTTTATCAATTTATTTAGTTTTATCTCTTTGGATATAAATCCCACAATAGATAGTGCCATTGTAGCAATAAAGCAAGGCAGTACTACATTATTTATAATTTTAGTAACACCAACGGTAAGAATTGTCATCATAGGACTATATGTTGCAGTTGTTGCAATGCCACCCAGTGCCGTTACCAGTGTTAGCATAATTGGAAAGATTATTTCCATAAATTGTGCCATATTTTTTATTGCTTTTACACTATCAGTAATCAAAAATGTTACTTCAGTCATAAGCAACACTATAATTGCAGAATAACAAACAAAGTGAATAATCTCTAGTGTAGACTTTGACATAAACCCTGATGTTAACCCATTTACAATACTAAAAATAATACTAACTGCAATAAGTGTTACAAGCAAAGGTATAAAGCCTTTAACGGACACACCTAACATATTTATAATCATGTTAAAAGTATCTGCAAACCCGCCAGAATACTCACCTGACACAATATCTTTTATTAGTTTTGTAATTCCGCCTTCGTATACATTTATCCCCAAACCATTTTCAAAATCAACTAGTTTTGAAAAATCTATATCGTTTAAATTATCCTCTACATTCTTTTCAAGTTCTTCCTGTATTTCTTCTTCCGCTTTTGTTGTAGCATGTGCATTTTTGCAAAATGCCGGAATTATTAAAACAAGCAAAATTGTTATAAGAATTATTAAAAAGAAAATTAAAAAATTGCGATTTAATACCGATTTTTGGCGCATATTTACCTCATTTAAGCAAATTTGTAACGGTATTTATAAGCGCAGTAACCACCGGAATTGCCATTAAAAATATTGCTATTTTACCACTAAATTGTATTTTTTTACCAAGGCTTGGACTGCCCATATCTTCACACATACCGCTTGAATATTCTGTTAAATATCCTATGCCTACAATTTTTAGCAAAGCGGAAAAAAGTTTACTATTAAGACCAGTCTTGTCCACTATTTGATTAAAAGCAACTATCACGTCACTTATATATGTAAGTGTAATAATTACAATTATTATCCCGGTGGCTAGTGTTGCCATAATACTTAAATCGGACTTTATTGCCTTTAGCATAACAACAATTATTGCTCCAATAAGTCCTATTGCTATAATCTTAAAAATATCCATCAATACAACTGTAAAAGTGATTTTATACTACTATACAAACCACCTATCATATCCAAAATTATTGAAAGCACAATAATAAGCCCTGCTATTGTAACAAAAGATGCTATTTCATCTTTGTCCGCTTTTTTAAGCACACTATTGATTATCCAAGTTATTAGCCCTACTCCTGCAATTTTAAAAACTATGTCAATACCCATATTCCTACTAGCACAAAATTATCATAATAGCAATACCTATAAGCACAGATAATTTAAACGCCATAACTCCATCTTTTTTATATTTAGTCTCTGTTTTTTCAGTTTCCTTTTTTACTCTTTCCTCTATACTTTTTAACTTGTTTACTTCAGTAATGCTATCGTATTTGCCAATGCTAACTATATCAGATATAAGTATTTGTATTCGTTTTTTATCTACCAAAGCACATTCTTTGGGATAATTTTCGTTGTCTACAATATCTTTTTTTAAATTACTATTTATTACTTTTAAAATCTTAGTAAAAATATTAGTGTTGTTTACAATATAGTTATCAATAATCGTAAAAATAGGTGTCTTGTTATTGGATATTTCAGTTTTTACTGTACCTATAAAATCACTATAATTAACCATAAAATCATAATTTGTTTTATACTTCTTTTTAATGATTAATCCAAAAAAGGATATTGCAATACAAATAATTGCCCCACAAACTAACCCGAACAATTACACCTAACCTCCTTGACTGCCCCAACTGTATCCCCAAGTAACAAATAATTAACCATAACATCTTTTAGCGGAGCATAACTTTTATTTAAAAGGAATTTATCTATATCTTTACCATGTGCTGTTGCCATAATTTTTACTCCACTTCTTACACTATCTATCAAGCACTCAACTTCCTTTTCGCCAAATATCTCATCTGTCACAATTATGTCAGGCGACATTGTTCTTACTGCCCCCTCATAACAATTGATTTTTGGCACACCCACCATAACATCTGTATTTGAGCCTAAATCAAGGTTTTGCTTTCCATCAACTGTGGCAGAAAGTTCGTTTCGCTCATCAATTACTAAAATATCATTACCTTTATCGGATAATCTACGAGTTATCTCTCTCAGCATAGTTGTTTTGCCTAAAAAAGGTGGTGAGATTATTAAGGTATTATCAAAATTATCTATTATAGGCAAAACCTCTGCTGGCAGTGTTTGTACAGAATGAGCAATTCTTATAACCAAGCCATTAATGTTTTTTATTACTCTCAGTTTGCCATTATCCAGCACTGCCTCACCAACAAGACCAACTCTTATACCGCCCTCACAACTAATATATCCATGTTTTACACTCTCTTCAACCGCATATAAGGAACGCGAAGTTGCAATTTTTAATATGTACTCAATATCCTCTTTGCGAGCGATATAATCTGCCACAAATCTTCCACCAAACGTGTATACGACAAGATTTTTATCACACCTTATTCTTATTTCGGATATATTATTATATTTTTCAAGAGCAACACACATTTTTTCTCTTAATAATCTTTTTAAAGATGATTTCACCTTCTATCCGCCTTTTTATCTTTAATATTTACTGCAATAATTCCAGCAATTAAACTTTCTACCAATATGATTAAACTATCTATTATCATCATTAAATCAATTTTTGCACTAAGATTTATAATTGCAAATAAAATATATGATACTATCACAAATAACAAACCGCTTGCAATTCCTTTTACCGCACCAAGTCTTGCATTTTTTATGCCAAATAAAACACCAATTACAACACTCAAACTTTTTATAACCATATTAATAACAAAATAATTTTGTCATCAATTCCAGTAAATTTTATAATTATTGCAAAAACCAAAATCAATACTAAGGAACTTACTACTGCTATTAAACTACTTTTTACTATATCTATAAAATCATCTTTCCCAAACTTTAACTTCTTGTCCATTTCTTACCTCCATGCTAAATTTTATGACCAAGCCAAATGCAATATGCTATTTTTTTTAATGTTACTATCATAAATTGGAATTACCTAAAAATTTTAATTTCAAACAATTTAACTAAACAAAAAAAATTAATCCGGAATATAAATTATTTGTCCTAAAAATACTTGAGATATATTATTAAACTGCATCAATTTTTCTTCCGTTGTTTTAAACTTATCTGCTATTTTTGCTATAGTGTCAAAAGGTTTTACTACATATCTTTTACCCTCAGGAATATCTATAACCATCAATAATCCCTCTTTTACATTTTCTTCTGTAATATTATTAAGATGCAGCAAATCCTCACAAAAAACTGAGTATTTGACGCAAATATCCTTTAAACTTTCATCCTTTTTTACTCTGTGAATATAAAGCATATCAACTACCTCCTTCCTTTCTATTCTATTTTGATAATTTTTGCAATATGATATATGGATAAATAATTTAATTACACAAGGAGTAATATGGCTAACAATTTTGTAAAATCTTTTTTTAAAGTAACTTCAATAAGCATTATTACAAGACTGGTATCTTTTATATTCCATATATATCTATCCAGAATTTTCGGAGCATTAAACATAGGAATATATTCTATTGCAAGTTCTGTATTTGTAATGTTTGCTTGTTTTGCAGCAAGCGGATTTCCAGTTACTTTGTCAAGAAAAATTGCTCACTACGATGCTTTAGGCGACTATGACCACTCTAACAGCATACTTACCTCAACATTGCTTATAACTGCAGGTATATCTACTTTGCTATGTTTGTTTTTTAATCTTTTTCCTTCGTCACTAAATCTTCTTTTTTCCAACCCTAAGTGCCGTGAGGTTTTTAGAATTTTATCACCTACTTTAATATCAACAGCCATTTACGCAACTTTTCGCTCTTGGTTTTGGGGCAAAAAAAAGTACACAACTTATTCATTGCTAGAATTTGCTGATGAAGCATTTTTGCTTGTTGGTGTACTAATAATATGGCTTACAAAATTTTACAGCAACGAACCATATAATGCCTTTGCCCTTGCAAATGTTTTGGGTGATGTTTTTTGTATGATAGTAATAGTTTTAATGTTTATTGTGTTTGGCGGAAAAATGAAAAAACCAAAATACGCACAAGAAATAACTACTTCGTCACTACCTATAACAACTACTAGAATAATTGGTTCACTAATGAGTTCTGTTATTGCACTACTTTTGCCAAGTTTGTTAGTTCACAGCGGATTATCTATGGATATGGCAACTGCAGATTATGGAAGAATGAGCAGTATGGTATTGCCTATTGCACTTGCTCCAAACACTATAATAGGCTCTTTACTTGTTATAATGATTCCTGAAATATCAAGCCAAGTGGCAAAGCAAGGTAAAAGAGCCGCAAATGGCAAAATTGGATATTCTATGGTGTTTACTGCAATAATATCTGCTCTTCTTATGACAATATTTATAAGTTGTGGTGAGGATATTTCCGTTATGTTTTATGCCGACGAAAAAGCAGGAAAAATGTTAGTTGTAACTGCAATGATTATCATACCTTTAGTAATAAATCAATTGACAGTTTCTCTACTTAACACTTTGGGCAAAGAAAAATCAACTTTTTGGACTAGCATAATATCTTCTGTAGGATTAATTATTACATTAGTTATATTTGCAAAACCAATTGGTATTTACGCATATCCAGCAGCACTTTTGGTTTATCATACTATAGGACTTTGCATAAACACATTTAAATTAAAAAAATGTACAGAAGTTTCAACAAAATATCTAATAGTGTGTGGAATTACCCTATTACTTTCAGTAGGTGTAGGATATTTAGTAAAAATGATAGGATTAAGTTATGCTAACTTTAATATTTTTGCTAGAATTTGCATATCTACAACTATTGCATCAATACTATTTGCTACCTTTGCCCTTCCAACATTTTTGCATTACAAAAAACAAAATAAAATAACCAGCAAAGACAACAAATAAAAAAAAAGTGCTTTTTATAAGCACTTTTTTTGTTTGCAAATAATATTTTTTAGATTAAAAAGTATAAAACAAAATAACTTTCAGATACTAAAAATATGTTAATAGTATTTACCCGTGCAATAATTATTTATTTATGTTTGCTCTTTGCTATGAGGCTTATGGGCAAAAAACAATTAGGAGAATTACAACCATTTGAATTTGCAGTAACTTTGGTTGCTGCAGAACTGGCTTGTATACCAATGTCAGATACTACTGTTCCAATATTTTATGGTTTAATACCAATATTTACACTATTTGTTATTCATTTGATATTGACAAAAGTTATAAAACACTCAATAAAAATGAGACGTGTAATAAATGGTAAACCCATAATAGTTATAGATTCTAATGGAATAAATTATGATGCAATAAGCAAATTGGATATGACTGTAAATGACTTGTTGGAATCACTTCGTGGTTGTGGATATTTTTCGCCTAGCGAAGTACAATTTGCAATAGTAGAAACAAATGGTGATTTAACTGTAGTACCAAAAGCAGAAAATGCACCACTTACACCTTCAGATATGGGAATAAAAACAGACCCAAAAAGCATACCATATATGCTTATTTGCGAAGGTAAAATATTATCGCAAAACTTGCAATTATCAGGAATACGCAATGACTTTATTGATAAATTATTACAAAAATATGATTTAAAACAAAAGAATGTGTTAATGGCATCAGTGGATAATAATCAAAATGTATTTTTACAACCAATTAAAAAGCCCGCTATAAATACTAGTGTTGAGGAGGTAGTAAATGAATAGAATTATTATAGCAATTGTTGTAGTGGTGCTTATTCTAACTTTTGGTATACTAAACGAAGTTTATATCCACAATTCTTTTAACGAAATAAGCCTGCGTTGCGTTGAGATAAGAAAGCATTTAGAAGTAAAAGAATATGAAAAAGCAAAAACACTTGCAAAAGATAGTATAGACTGGTGGAGTAAAAGACGAAATATACTTGAACTCACTTGTCCGCATAACGAAATAAAAGATTTTATGACTAATCTTGCTACTCTTCATGGCGCAATTTATGCCGAAAATTATCAAGATGCACTATCAATAAGTTTATCATTAGAACAAGATGCAAAAACAAGATTAGGCTTATTAAAATTTGCACCAAAAAATATATTCTAAACAAGTAAAAAATAAAATTATATATGCTAAATTTTTTATATGCACATATTTTAATATCAGCATATTTAGATATTTTCATATAATTATATAAACAAATCGGGATTAATACAGATTAACCCCGATTTTCATTTACTTTTTTATGCATTTTCATATTATCATATAATTTTATGCTGATATGATTATACTTTACTTCTCTACTCTTTTTTTTAATTATTAGTAAATTTTATTTTCTTTGTTTTTGGAATAATTTTCGCAAGTTTTGTCCGCCAAATTTGTTTAAACTATAAAGCAAAGCACCTGCACTTATAGATAATACCGAAGCAAACATTACAAAAATACTAAGTCCACTTACAAAAAATGCAGGAGCATAAATATAATAATCGGCTAAAATCATCCACCAAACATTTAAGCCATAAAGTAATCCAGCACCAAGCAAACAACCAATAACAAATTGAAGAAAAAGAATAAAGAGTGTAAAAGCACCAAATATTTTCCAAATCTCTGTATTTTTAATACCTAAAGATTTCATAATTAATATTTCTTTTCCTCTACCCTTAACCATATCTGACATGAGTACACACATCAATATTATATAAACCACAATGGCAATAACAAAAAGTGGTAAAGCAATATAAAAACGTGCAATATCTGTCACATCATTAAAATACTCCTCATTTCCATTATGCTTTGCCATATAAAAATCTACCCAAAAATTTTCATGTTGCCAGTCGTCTACAACTATTTGCTTAATTTTTGGTGAAAGTTCCATATAAATATAATTTCTTATGTCTTTTATAACACTTGGAGTTATACAATTACTATTTATTGCAATATAATGAGCACCATCATAATTAGAACTGACTTCATTATTATATAATTGCTCATTTACAACAACTGCGGCTCCATTTTCAAGACTATCTATAATACCCTTTACTTTAAATTTTAAATTAGTTTTCAATTCGTTTTTATTATAAGGTACACCCATATTAAAACCTACTCTTACTAAGTCTAAAGTTATTTCATCTCCAACATTCAATTCTTTTCCCGTACCCCATCTATAATCACTAGCAAACCATTCAGTTACATAAACTTCATTTAACGCAAGATTTTCTTTTAGCAAATCACAGTCATAAAAATATTTTTTTACACTATTATCATTTGGGAATATATCAAAAAAACCGCTCATCATTCCATGTCCATAAGACTTATTATACAACATAATGCTTGACATTCTAGTATTTAAAGATTTTGAATCTTCCACTGCATTTTTTGGTCTTACAATTGTATATATCAAACTATTATACATATACAATTCAGACTCTTCAGTTAAGGTATCCATATCTATAGTATTATAATCTTCAAATACTCCTGTTATAGCAAAACGGAATTCTTCTATATAACTGCCTATTATATCCCGCTTAGCAAAATCCACAATATCTCCTTCGGCATTTTTAAAACGTTTTACCTTTAAAAAATAATCATAAAATGTTTTTGAAATTGCTATTTCGTCCTGACCTTTGTCATTTATTTTTGGTGCAATACCTTTAATAATTTTTACTCCCATTTGACTTACATCATCTAGGTAAATAGTATCACCTCTGCCTAAATTCATAAGTTTTGAATATGATGGTATTTCAACATCTTCCGCAGGTTCAATATAAGATAAATTTCTATGTAAATATGTACTTGATACAGATGCAGTATCTTCACCTGTTCTTTGCTTTATATATTCACGTATTTTATCATATTCTTGCCTACTCAATTTATAATCTCTACTGCCTATATCCATAGTTACAAAAGGTATTTCATTGCTTTTCATAATACTGCAAAAAATACTCTCTTGAGAAGAAAAAATAACCGCCGTAACAAAATAAATCATCATAATCATTACTATGGATATTACAATTAAAATAATCTTTTTTGCAATACTTTTGTTGTTAAAAGCAATTGTTAAACCTAAAGTACTATTTAGGCTTAAGCCTTTCTTTTTCCGTAGTCTGTTTTTGCCTTTTGTGTATGAAAATATACTTTTACTACCGATTTTTGATGGTTTTTTGTTATTTGGTTGCTCTTTTTTAGTTTTCTTTGATTTATAGTCTATTTCTGTATCTAATACTTCTCTTTCTATTTTTTCTCGCTCTATTATTTTGGTAAAATCACCTTTGTAGTCCCCTATCACTTTCCCATTCTGCATTTCTATCATTCTATCTGCATACTGGGATATTGACTTATCATGTGATACTATTACTACTAATATCTCTTTGGATAATTCCTTTAATATTTCATATACTTTGTTTGTGTTTTCACTATCTAAGTTACCTGTTGGCTCATCTGCAAATATTACCTTTGGTCTTCTTACTACTGCTCTTGCTATGGCTACCCTTTGTTGTTGCCCTCCTGATAATGAGTACACCTTTTCGTCTAGTATTTCTGTTATCCCTAATTTGTCTGCAACACTTAATACAAAATCTTTATCTATATCCTTATTAGATAACTCGTGTGATAACATTATATTTTGATATACACTCAAATTTTCTATTAACTTAAAGTCTTGATATATTATTGCAAAGTCCTTGTTTAATATATCTTTATCCACTTTGTTATATGGTATATCATTATACAATAACTCTCCTTTTGATGGGATATCGTTATTTGATAATAAATTTAATAAAGTAGACTTGCCGCAACCACTGCTACCAATAATTGCGACTAGCCCATAGCCTGGAAACTCCAGCGATGCGTTTCGCACCGCTAAAGTCCCATTTTCATAAATTTTGTAAACATTGTTTAACTTTAACATATTTTACCTTATTATATTGAGAATGTTTCCTTTTTCCAATAAGAAGGCACTGTACCACCATCTGTTGTATATCTTCCACCAGTTATAAATGTTGTATTTTTATAGTCATGAGCATATTTAAATACAGGTATTACTCTTCCATTTGTCATTGTTAATGGTGTTTCTAAATATAAAAAATTAGTATCAATTTTTGTATCTTTTGCTAAAAATTTTCCAATAACATCAATTTTATTAAAACTTACCCCAATTTTAGGATTATTTCCAGTAACATTTATAATAATTGAATGTTTAATATATGGATAATTATTTGCTTTGTTATAAGGTGATTTAAAAGATAATTTCTTTCCGCCTAACCCAATATTTTGGTTACTAACATAATTATTATTAGTAACATCATACTTATTTTTTTCCTCTATTTCCCTGGATAATTGAACACCCAACTCTTTTTGTGAAGAATAAGAGACATCTGTTCCATAAAAATAATAATCAAATTGTTCAATACAATACTTATCAGTTTTATAATCAGTTGTTAATAATGACACTTCCATTTTAACTTCATATTGCGTACTATTAATTTTATTTGCAGATAAATTCATAAAAAATCCACCATATTCCCTATCCCCATCTTCAAAATAGCCCGCTACTGGGACAAATATACTAGTTACAGAGTTATCTGTTGCTAGTGGAGTTGCTTCTTCTGCTTTTGCTCCACTACAGAACAATACTGCCATTAATGTCATAACGACTAATAAAATTGATACCATTAATACTTTTAAATTTTTTTTAGTTTTTAACATAATTTTTACCTCCATTAAAAACCTAATTCCGAGTTCTGATTAAAATATAATTAAATTGATTTGTACTTTGATGTGCAATTTTAATCAATTTGCTATATTCCAACAAAGGTTATAGTATTTTAATAAAATACTAATTTAAATTTAACTATTATCTAATTTCATAATTTCCCCCTCCTTTGTATTTTTTAAATGACATAATTGTATAAATATTTACACTTTTATAGTAAAAAAATAATTACCCAAAAATCAATAGTTTTGCAGAATTAACAAGAATGTTTGCAGTTTTGACAACTTTTTGAAAATTTAAAGAAAAAACTCGGCTAAAAAACCGAGTTTTTATTGGTATAAATTTTTGTAATTTATTTATAAATTAAATAGTAAAAATTAATTTAAAAAGTGTTGTAATTTTGTCAATTACAACACTAATTTTTAGTTTAAGTTATCAATATTTAACATTCTTGCAAGTTTGCCTTTATCGTAAAAGAATTTACTGCCACCTTGAGCAACTACAAACTCTGGTTGGTCAATTATTTTGATATCTACAAACAACTTATCCTTAAAATAATTTGCAAGTCCTGTAAGTTTGCTGCCACCACCAGCCAAATAAAAACCGCTTTGTTCAATTATATTTAAATATGCTTTTGGTATCATCATACATACAGACGCAACAACTTCCACAATTTTATCAATTACACTTTGTACCAAAGGTCTTAATTCTGTAGCGGTAATTTTAACCTCACTATTAGTGCTTTGCAAAACTGACCTGCCCAAAATTGTAATAACTGACAAATCATTTTCTTCCAATGTTGCAAGACCAAGTTTAATGTCCTCACTACTTGTTTTGCTTACAATTAATTTATATTTTTCGCCAATATAATCAATTATTGCATAATCAATATTATCACCGCCAACATTTATGGAGCAAGCATTTATTATTCCGTCATCGCTTACAATTGCAATTTCGGTATTGCTACTGCCTATATTTATCAAAAACATTGCTTTGTCATTATTTATTGCTTTTACAGAAAGTGGGGACTCTACAATTACAACCTCTTTTACACCTGCTTTGTAAAAAGCCTCTTCTATCATACGTTTTTCGATATTATTAAGTCCGCAAGACACACTTGCAATTACACTAACATAATTTTTTAAAAACTTTTTTGGAGCCAAGCGGTTAATAAATGTTTTTAGCAAATAAACAAAAGCCACCTCGTTATCTACACTACCATTTTTTATAGGATAAATTAGTTGGGCATTGTTGTTTTTATTAATGTAACTTAGAGCCTCTCTGCCACAAGCAACATTTTCAAACTTGCTATTTAAGTTTGCAGTTGCAACAACGCAAGGCTCATTTAATAAAATTTGAGATTCCTTTCCTGCAATTACAATATTTTTGCTACCAATATCCACACTCAAACAAATTTTATTCATAACCCAATAACTCCTTACAAACATTAAGTATTTTATCCACTGGCATTCCAATAATAGTATTTATATCACCAGTATAACTATCCACTACTACTCCGTCTTGAATACCATAAGCACCCGCTTTATCAAGTGGAGAACCTGTATTTACATAATCCCAAATAACTTTATCAGTTAAATTTTTAAAAATTATATCACTTTTGTCAAAACCTACTTTAATTTTGCCGTTGTATGCCACTGCATAACCACTATAAACTTGGTGGCATTTGCCAGACAATTCCTTTAACATTTTAAAAGCATCTTGACTATCCTTTGGCTTACCATAAACTTTGCCATCTAACCAAACAATAGTATCGCCTGCAATTACAATGTCATTTGGATATTTTAAAGGCAAATCAAAAAGTTTGTTTTTTGATAATTCCTCTACTATCTCATTAGGCAAAGTTTTGCAATATTTTTCCTCTATATCGCAAGTTACAACTTTTGTTTGTAAAAAATGAGGACTTAATAAATCATACCTTCTTGGAGACTTAGATGCCAAAATTAATTTTTTATTTATTATCATAATCCCTAATAATTTTTCTATTTTCCTTTTCTACTTTATTATTTTTGATTTTTTTTGCTTTTAAAGCATAATAAACTATTGCTCCAACAAGGCATGGTGCCAATATACAAGTTAAAACAATAAAAGTAATGTTAACATTGTTTTGTCCACTTTCTGCAAAAGCAGTTGTTATTGTACAAATTGTCATAGATAAAACTGCTAAAATTGCCACCAATAATTTTTTCATAATATCCTCTATAGTAAACTATAAAATATTTTGTTTACTTATACATTAATTTTGATTTAATATTACATTTGCTACAATAAAATGTCATTAATTTGTATAATTACAAGTTATAAAATATAACTCAAAATTTTACAAAAAGAATTTCTTTTTCAATTCCAAAAAATATTTTTCTCTACCAAAAACCATCATAAGCAACAAAGTAATAATACCCACTGCCAAACAAATATATATCATAAAATGTATATGTTGATACATAAACCATGACATAATAACGGGCACGCAAGTTACTACGCACATTGCAGTTAGTGGCATAGATAATCTAATCCAGTCCTTATATCCAATAATCATAAAAGCAAATAGTGCTGCTATGCCACCCAACAAAAATGCTGGAGTCGCCCACACTAGTGCCCAATTTTGTTCTTCTGTTACAACAAACTTGCCATATATCATACTTTGAATATAAAAGCAAATTATAGCCGCAAACACACTATACCAAAAAATTTGTTTTCTAAAATCAAGATGGAAAAACAGACTTCTACCAATAGTAAACCAAAAAACTGTCCACCCAAACAAAATGTGGTATGCCCAAAAAATTCTTTCAGTTGCCAAAAAATTGACTAAAAAGCAAATACCTATAGATATTAAAAATGCGTACAAAAATATTCTAAAAAATATTTCTCTTACTACAATGCTTTTGCCTACTTTTGGATAACCATAATTAATTGCTGGCAAAGGTGTATTATTGTCTTCTTCCTCTCTTTCTATATAAGCGCCGCATAAAGGGCAATTTGTTAGATTATTATCTACTTTAACATTACATCTAGGACATTTATCAATCATTTTTTCGTCCTCCATTATTACCGCTTACAAATATTTCAAGCCCTTTATCTTGCAAAAACCTAAAAAATTCCCTTTCTAAATATGAATTTTTAATTGTTTTTACAAAGGTAAATACTGTTTTATTATTAAAACTACTTATTGTCATTGTAGAATTGTTGTATTTTTGCGGACCAATAATCAATTCGTACCTATCCACATACTCATTAAATTCTTTAGGCACATTCATTCTGCCCATATTGGTGACAATAAGGCTACTTACTCTATCCGCTTGATTATAATATGCAATTTTCATTATGATATTTTTTATAGA
The DNA here is from genome assembly GCA_910577795.1 of uncultured Christensenella sp. Taxonomy (GTDB): domain Bacteria; phylum Bacillota; class Clostridia; order Christensenellales; family UBA3700; genus MGBC100798. The sequence goes on along the minus strand of CAJTNW010000011.1, from coordinate 32,908 downwards.
CAAAGGCACTGCTCTTATAAGCCAGTTTCTTTCCAAAGAAAAGTTGCTATTTATAAAATTCTGAAAATTTTCCTTATTGCATCTTGTTCTGCTTTCCTTTGCCATTGCATCTAAAATTTCTTCAAAAGTCATATCCTTACTAGATGTTTCTTTTAACAATGTATTTACAAAGCCAGAAAACATTCTTACAGTAGATGACGGAAAATAATGCCTTAAATCAACTGAATATTGTATAGATATTGGACGTTTTGAGTTTTTGTTTACTGCGTCATATTTCCTTTTAGTATAAAGCACGTATGCTAAAACACCAATAATATATTCGTTTAAAGTAACACCTGCTGAATGACTAAGTTCCAATAACTTATCAGTTGCAACTTCGCCATGAGTAACATTTACAACACCTTTTATTTCTTTTGCACCTTGCAAATGGTATGCACTATAATTTTCTGGCAAAGTTTTGCTGCCTTTTGGGTCATAATATCTGCTATAACTATCCTCAAAATCTTCTTCCTTAGGTGCGTCATTGTAGTGTAATAAAGGTCCTCTATCCACTTTTTTACCTAATAAATGAAGATATTTTAAAATCAAAGTGTTTAAAAAGTTTATACTTGCATTTCCGTCACTAATACAGTGCGAAAACTCTGCCATTATCCTATTGCCTGAATACATAACCCTAAATAGCGGTTCTCTATTCATAATATCAAATTTTCTACAAGGATAGTCTTTTTCTCTTGTAACAACTGGTCTTAAAGTAGCGCCTTGCAAAAAATACCAAAAGAAACCTCTTCTTAAAATTACATTGTATGAAGGGAATCTTTCTATTACAACATCAAGTGCTTGTTGCAAAACTTCCCTATCTACGCGGTCTTTCATAACAGCACAAACGCGATAAACAGCATTCCACCTAGCATTGCCGCTAGCCGGATAAATTTTGGAAGCATTATCAAGTTTAAACCATTCTTCGGTATTTTTTATTCTATTCATAACCGCTCCTATACTTTTTTATTATACACAAAAACTATTATTTAGTCAAGATTATAGTAAAAAACTGATAAATATAATTTATATTAACAAACCAATTCACTTTATTTTTTGCAACAAATTCGTTACAAAAATTATGATAGAATAAGTTGCTGTTTATTCAATAAAAACAATTATAAAGCAATTATTATCTATTTTTTTGTATTTATATGCAAAATACTCATTTTTAAAAAGATTAACACTTGACAATTAATATATCTTGTATTAAAATTATATATATTTATTAAAATTAATAAAAACTTTATGTTTTTGGAGTGTAATCATTATGGATATGTTACAAGTAGAAAAAAAATGGCGAGAGAAATGGGAAAAAGACAAACTTTATAGTTTTGACAAATCAAGAATAGATAAAAAATACTATGTGCTTGAAATGTTTTCTTATCCATCTGCTGCCAAACTTCACGCAGGACATTGGTATAACTATGGTCCAGCAGATAGTTTTGCAAAATTTAAACGTATGCAAGGTTACGAAGTATTTGAGCCAATGGGTTTTGATGCTTTTGGCTTGCCTGCAGAAAACTATGCTATTAAAACAGGTATTCATCCAAAAGATAGTACTCTTAAAAACATTGAAACTATGGAAGAACAATTAAAGAAAATCAATGGTTCTTTTGACTGGGATTATGAAATAAAAACTTGCACCCCAGACTATTATCGTTGGACTCAATGGATTTTTCTTCAACTATACAAAAATGGTTTAGCATACCGCAAAGAAGCACCTGTTAACTGGTGTCCTTCTTGCCAAACTGTACTTGCAAATGAGCAAGTAGTTGACGGCAGTTGCGAAAGATGCAAAACTACTGTTATAAGAAAAAATTTGACTCAATGGTTTTTTAAAATCACTGATTATGCAGAAGAGTTATTGCAAGACCTTGACAAACTTGACTGGCCTGCAAAAACTATTGCTATGCAAAAAAATTGGATAGGTAAATCTGTTGGTGGCGAAGTTGAATTTGCTTTGGAAAATGGTGGTACTTTTAGAGTATTTACTACAAGAGCGGATACTCTTCATGGTGTTTCTTATGTTGTATTATCACCTGAGCACCCTCTTGTTGATAAACTTGTAACAAATGAGTGCAAACAAGCAGTGGAAGAATACAAAGATATGTGCTCTAAAGTAAGTGAAATTGACAGAATGAGTTCCACAAGAGAAAAAACTGGTGTATTTATTGGGGCTTATGCTATAAATCCAATTAATAATAAAAAAGTACCTATTTGGATAGCAGATTATGTGCTTTATAGTTATGGTACCGGTGCTGTTATGGGTGTACCTTCACATGATGAGAGAGACTTTGATTTTGCAAAAAAATATAATTTGCCAATTACAAGAGTTATTTGTAATCCTAATGGAAATGACGAATTGCCATATTGTGAACATGGTGTGCTTTGCAATAGTGATGAGGATAATGGTTTAACTTCAGAGCAAGCAATTAATGCTATTTTGGAAAGATTAGAGAAAATTGGCAAAGGTGGCAAAAAAGTTAATTACCGTTTGCGTGACTGGTTGGTATCTCGCCAAAGATACTGGGGTTGCCCTATTCCTATCATTCACTGTGAGCATTGTGGTGATGTTCCGGTTCCTGAAGACCAACTTCCAGTTGAGTTACCTTACAATGTTAATTTTACCCCAGATGGCAAATCACCTCTTGCTAAATGTGACGAATATATAAACACAGTCTGCCCTGTTTGCGGTAGACCTGCTAAACGTGACGAAGATACTTTGGATACATTTGTTTGCTCATCTTGGTATTATTTAAGATACCCAGATTCAAAAAATGATAAGCAAGCATTTAATCCTGAATTAATCAACAAAATGTTACCAGTAGATAAGTATATTGGCGGTGCGGAACATGCTTGCATGCATTTGTTATATGCAAGATTTTTCACCAAAGCATTAAGAGATTTAGGTTATTTGAAATTTGACGAACCATTTACTTCTCTTGTACACCAAGGCACAATTTTAGGGCCAGATGGCTTTAAAATGAGTAAGTCTAGAGGCAATGTTGTAAGCCCTGATGATATAATTAATAAAGTTGGTGCAGATGCTTTTAGACTTTATTTAATGTTTGGATTTAGTTATATTGAAGGCGGTCCTTGGAATGAGAATGGTATTGAATCTATAACTAAGTTTATGGATAGAGTGGAAAGAATAGTAAAAACTGCTTATGGCAATAAAGCAAAAGACAAAGAATTAACAAAATCTGATAAAGAATTGTTATTTATACTACACTCTACTATCCAAAAAGTAACTGCGGATACTGAAATATTTAGTTTTAACACTGCTATTGCAAGAATAATGGAACTTGTAAACGCACTTTACAAATATGAACAACAAGAAGATAAAAACTACAAAGTTTTCCAAGATGCTTGTTATAACCTTATCCTTTTACTTGCACCATTTACACCTTGCTTTGCAGAAGAGTTGCATCAACTAATAGGTGAAAAAGGCTCTGTTTTAAACATAAACTACCCTGTAGCAGATAGTAAATATTTAGTAAAAGACGAATATGAACTTGCAGTACAAATTAATAGTAAAAACCGCGATAAAATTATTGTTCCAGCAGATAGCGATAATAAAAAAATAATAGAAATTGCAAAAAATAGCGAAACAATTAAAAAACTTTTAGATGGCAAAACTGTAGTAAAAGAAATTGTTATACCTAAACGTTTAGTTAACTTAGTAGTAAAATAATTAAAAATAATCCGTTAAAAATACATTTAGTACCGATTTTTGATAATTATTTGTACAATTTATAAATATAAAAGTAAAATCTTCAATTAAGAAGGAGTAAAATATGTTAGATTTAAAATATGTTTGTGAGAATATAGATTTTGTAACTGAAAAATTATCTCACCGTAGTGGCAAATCACCAATTGGCGAAGTTGCACCACTTGCTGAAAAGCGCGTGGAACTTATTAAAAAAGTTGAACAATTAAAGGCAACTAAAAATGCTGTTTCAAAAGAAATTGCAGAAATTAAGAAAAATAAAGGTAATGCAGATGATAAAATCGCTGAAATGAAAGAACTTGGCGAGGATATTAAAAAATATGATGACGAACTTACTGAAATAGTAGACAAATTAAATGAACTTATGCTTGCTATTCCTAACATACCAGATAGTAGTGTACCTTATGGTAGTGACTCTGACGATAATGTGGAAGTAAGACGTTATTTAGAGCCTACTAAGTTTGATTTTGAGCCAAAAGCACATTGGGATTTAGGACTAGACCTAAATATTTTTGACTGGGAAAGAGCCGGCAAAATTACTGGTGCTAGATTTACAGTATACAAAAACTGGGGTGCAAAATTGGAGCGTGCTATTATGAACTTTATGTTGGATACTCATGCAACTTCTGGTTACAACGAAGTATTCCCTCCTTTTATGGTTAATCGTGATAGTATGATAGGCACAGGTCAACTACCTAAGTTTGAGGAAGATATGTATGCAGTAAAAGGAACTGACTTTTATTTAGTACCAACTGCAGAAGTGCCAGTTACTAACTTGCACAGAGGCGAAATTTTGGACGAAAAAGAATTGCCAATTAAGTATTGTGCATACACTGCTTGTTTCCGTGGCGAAGCAGGCTCTGCAGGTCGTGATACAAGAGGACTTATAAGACAACACCAATTTAATAAAGTTGAACTTGTTAAGTTTGCTCATCCTGATAATAGTTTTGAGGAATTGGAGGAATTAACTAATTCTGCAGAAAAAATATTACAACTTTTAGGCTTGCCTTACAGAGTTGTTACTCTTTGCACTGGAGACTTAGGCTTTGGCTCTAGCAAAACTTATGATATTGAAGTATGGATGCCAAGTTACAACAGATATGTTGAGATTTCTTCTTGCTCTAACTATATTGATTTCCAAGCAAGACGTGCAAATATTAAGTTTAGAGATAAGGACAAAAAAACAAGATTTGTACACACCTTAAATGGTAGTGGACTTGCTATTGGCAGAACAACTGCAGCAGTTATTGAAAACTTCCAAAACGAAGATGGCTCTATTACTGTTCCAGAAGTTTTGAGAAAATATTTAGGCACTGATATTATTAAATAAAGGTATAAAAATGGAAGAAAATACACCTGTTATAACCTCTTATTGTGATTATATTGAAAATTTAAGCGATGGTTTGGAAAAAACTTTAAATAAAAAATACCATGATACGCAGTATGGTTTTCCAATTCATAATGACAATGAATTATTTGGAAGGCTCATACTTGAGATTAATCAAGCAGGCTTATCTTGGAATACAATATTAAAAAAGCAAGAAAGTTTTAGGAATGCTTTTGACAATTTTGATATTGAAAAAATTGCAAACTATAAAGAAGAAGATATTAATCGCTTGTTAAATGATAGTGGTATTATTCGTAATAGATTAAAAATAAATGCAGTAATTTATAATGCAAATGTTATTATAAAATTAAAGCAAGAATACGGAAGTTTTGAAAAATGGCTGGAGAGTAACCACCCTAAGTCAAAACCTGAATGGGTTAAACTATTTAAAAAGCACTTTAAGTTTGTTGGTGGCGAAATAGTTGGAGAATTTTTAACTAGCATCGGCTACCTAAAAGGTGCTCATAAAGAAGACTGCCCTATCTACAAAACAATACTATCTTGTAACCCTAAATGGAAAGATAATAATTAATGTAAAAATTAGTTGATATTTTAAGATTATAAAATTATTATAAATTTATTAAAAACTAAAACCCTTGTGTATTTACAAGGGGTTTTATTATATTATAATTTAATTTTTATTACATCATTGCAAGTTTATCAATAAACTTATCTACACTGGCGGTATCGCCGCCTATTACTATTGTATCACCTTTTCTTAAATAAGTATCACCAGTTGGGCTAGATGTTACTTTGTCACCATTTTTAATAAGTAGTAATGTAACACCAAACTTTCTACGCATATCAATATCTATAAGAGTTCTATCTTCCCACTTTTGAGGTACTTCTGCCTCTGCAATAGTAAAGTAATTATCAAGAAACATTATATCGTTTAAGTGAGGAGTTACTAATCTAACTGCCATTTTTTGTGCCATTTCTTCCTCTGGCTCAACAACCAAATCCGCACCAATTTTGTTTAATACTTCCTTATGCTTTCTACCACTTGCTTTTGCAACAATAAAAGATGCACCTTGTTCCTTACAAATTAAAGTAGTTAATATGCTTGCTTGCATATTTTTACCCATACAAATAATAACAGCATCAAAATTGCTAATACCAATTGCTTGAATTGCTTGTTCGTCAGATGCATCAGCAATAACTGCATGAGTAGCAAATTCACTTGCAGCATTTACTCTGTCTTCATCAATATCAACAACAAGCACTTGTTTATCCATTTCATGCAATTCTCTTGCAATTGCACTACCAAACTTACCAAGTCCAATAACAGCAAATTCAGACATTTCCTTTTTTACTATAGCCATATTTCCTCCTAGCCAATTAAAATCTTAGCATCTGTATATTCTATTTTATCATTTATTTTTTTACGTTTTGCAATTGAAAAACCAATTGTTAAAGTTCCTACTCTTCCTATAAACATTGTAAGTCCTAATATTAGTTTACTGCCTACACATAACTTTGGAGTTATACCCATGGTAAGTCCTACAGTAGAAAAAGCACTAGTTACTTCAAACAAAACATTTTCCACACTTGCATATTGATTATGATTATTTCCTTCAAAAATCAGTATTAAAATGGTATTTATCATAATAATCAAAATTGCAAGCATTATTATAGTAATTGCTCTTTTGATTAAATTTGGATTAATTTTTGATTTACCTAAATTAACATCTCTTTCACCCTGCAAGGTTTTAATGCCAGTTAGCATAAGCACTGCAAGTGTAGTAGTTTTTACACCACCACCTGTTGAAGATGGTGAAGCACCTATAAACATTAATATTAAAGTTAACATATATGATACTGGTGTAAGTGCTGCTTGGGAAACAGATTCAAATCCAGCCGTTCTTGGGGTTACAGACTGAAATAAAGCAGCCAAAATTTTACCACCAACACTCATATCTTTTAGTACACCATTCCATTCTGTTGCCATAAAAGCAACCCAACCAAACAAAATCAATATACCTGTTATAATTAGCACCATTTGAGTATGTGCGGATAATCTCTTTTTCTTCCTTAATACTCTATCACCAACATCAATAAGCACCATAAATCCTATACCGCCAATAATTATAAGTGCCATAATTGGAAGACATACAAAAGCATTTTGTGCAAACCCTGTAAGCGACCCAAACTGATGTCCACCTACTACTCCCAATATATCAAAACCAGCATTACAAAAGGCGGATATAGATATAAATATACTTACCCAAACACCATACCCTCCATAAGCAGGAATAAAACTGCACATTAATACCAACGCACCAATAATTTCTATAGAAAAAGTAAGTATTAAAATTAATTTTATAGATTTAACTATGCCTTGAAGTCTATCCTCACTAAGTGCTTCTTGCAACATAAGCCTATTTTTTAAAGTGATACGTTTACGCATCATTAAAAACAATAGTGTTGTTGCTGTCATTACACCTAAACCACCAATTTGAATCAATAGCAAAATAACCATTTGTCCAAACAAATTAAAATGTGCTGCTGTATCAACTACAATTAAACCTGTAACACACACTGCAGAAGTTGATGTAAATAAAGCATCAATAAACGGAAACCATTGCATATCATTATGTGCTATTGGCAAACTAAGCAAAAATGCCCCTACAAAAATTATAAGTGCAAAACCCATAGCAATTACCCTAACAGGTGTTAAAATTTTCAACTTTTTCTTTTCGACCGCCATACCTTTAGCCATAAATAAGTTAGATTTGTATATAAATAAAATAACTATTGTATTACAATACAAAATAAATAATTATATCAATACATATTTATTGTATCAAATTTTACAAAAAATAACAAGCCTTATTTTAAATTTTTTAATATTTATATTAATATCTTAATAAATATTTATAATAAAAAGAGTAAATTACAATAAATGTAACTTACTCAAAACAATTAATTAAAAAACCTATTAATCTACTTGCGTTATTACAACATCAACATTAAGATTTATTTTATTTAAAAAATCTTCAGCCAAAATTTGACTTGTTTTTTTAGGAAATTTCTTACTAAAACCATCTTTAATGTTTAATATATCTATATTATTTTGTAGTCCAAAATCAAAAATGGCTTTCATTCTTAAATCTATAGCCCACTTTAATCTTTTTATTTCTTCATCGCTTAACATAAACGAAACTTTACCTTTATCATATCTTGCCTCAGTACGAATAGTTTTTAATTTGATTTTAATCTCACACTCCATTTTATCCAAATCGTAACTTAAACTTGGTTTACTTTCAATAATATGGATACTAAAAAAATCTTCGCCATCAACTTTTAATACACCATCTTGCATATTTTTTGTTGCAATATTATAGTTTTGCGTCATTACTTCGTCCAAAACACACTTCAATCCGTAATCATCTGCAATAGCAGTTTGACTAATCAAAAACTTATCTGCCTTTTCCTCATCTTCCTTTGCTTGGTCTGTAGATGGTTCTGTTTCTTTTATACTTATCATTGGCATATAGTTAATTTTGTTTGTATTTTTAGAATTTCTTACATACTCCTGCATAGAAATTGCAGAAACTCCTAAAGGTGGTTTAGTAGGTCTTAACTGCCTTACTAATTGCAAACTAGATACCTCACCCGCTGCAACAGACGCATTCATAATATCTTCGGCTTTATCTTCTGCCATAACAAGTAGCAAATTGTCATGCACCTTATTGTACATAAAAAATGTATCAATAAATTTTAAATCGCCATTCTCCATCATATTTTTGCCAAGAATTAGTATGGCGGCTTGTGCAAAAGATAATATAACACCTTGCTCCTTTTCTATTTTATCTATTGCAATATCTATATTAGGCGCATTTGCTTTTAAAGTTATATAATTGTTGCCACCACCACTTGCAACTCCGCCATTTTTCGGCAAAACAACTTGTGTGTACAAAGTGTATTCGTTACCATCATAATCAAGCCCTACACCTACAACGATATTTCTGTTCACTACACTTACATTAAATACCAAAGCATTAAAAACAACAAGACCTATCAATATAACTAATATCAAAACCCATTTTGAAGTCAAAAATTTTTTCATACTTTCTCCTTATTTGCAAATTTAGCATAAATAAGCATAGCCAAAGGAATAGCAAATTCACACACTATGACAAAATATTTAACATAACCTATTGCAAAATTATGAGCATTTTCTAAATTTTTTATTAAAAATAATTCTAATGAAGAAATTAAAATAGTATTTATTATAATCGCAATAATTCTGTTTTTTATAATACACATTAAAGCATTACAAGTAGTCAAAAACAACAAACTGATTTGCAAAACTGACATTATCATCCATGCTAAAATACTCAAAAAATTAGTAGCACCAAGTAATTCACTTAAAGTATTAAAAACTGACATTCTGTTAAACGCAAAATATACAAGTCCGCCTGCCTCACCATAAACTGCAATAAAAGCGACATAAAATATTACCACACCTATTACTGCACTAACTACAGCAACAGGCAGTGATGCCTTATTTAAAATCTTGTTTTTATTCTTTTTAACTGTAAAATATAAAAGAGGAATATAGTCGCCAAACCAAACTGAAAAATCAGTAAATCCATTTATTAATTTATCATTTTTCCCGCCAAAAATCGGGGTTAATTCACTTAAATCACCTTTAAAACTAGGTGTTAATACCATTACAAGTAAAATTACTACTAAAAAATAAAACATAATTTCAAATAGTCTAGCAAGTCCATTACCACCTTTTGATGCAATGTACGGAATGACTATAGCAAACGCAATAATAATAAAATCTATCCTACCTTGGTCAAACAAACTTGATGATGTGTAAGTTATTAAACCTGAATACAAAACAGTTAATCTGATTAATGAATATACATACATAAAAGCATGAAAAATATACAGCCATTTATTGTTATCTGCTAATAAGTTAATTCTTTTTACAATGTACAAGACTACAAAAAACATTGCTGCCTCAATCGCCATCAATATACCTATTACTATCCAACTATCTCTACCTACTGTTTCATACATATATGATGGCAACATAGCAATTTTAAATACTATCATAACAATAAATGCTATGATAGCAAATTGGCTTGTGTATATTACATTGTCATTTACATAATTTTTTAATGATTTTTCCATTTTTGCCTTTTATTATTTTTATTTTGCTCTTACTCTGTTTTTAGTTGGAATAGTATAAGGTCTTTTTTTCATATCTATTAAGTTAGATTTAGTAACTCCATCCTGCATATCAAGCGGAAGCATAGGAGAAAATGGTGCCATAAAACTTGTTCCATAATTTTTTAAACTTACCATATACGCAAATAATACAAATACTGCTAATATTAAGCCAAATATACCTAATACACCTGCAACTGCTACAAATAAAATTCGTAGTATACTGCCAGCATCAACCTCATCTGGTACGCAATATAATCCTATAGTTGACATTGCTGTTACAAGCAATGTTGGTACAGATAGTAACCCAGCACTTACCGCAGACTCACCCAGTACAATAGCACCGACTATAGATAATGCAGTTCCAACATACCTTGGCATTCGTACACTTGCTTCATTTAATATTTCAAATACTACTAAGAGGACTATCATTTCAATTGTTGGTGTTAACGGGACACCTTGCAAACTATTCATAATAACTACCAACAATTTTAATGGAAACATGTGGTATTGGAATTCTTGCAGAGCAACGTATGCTGCTGGCAAACTAATTGCAATAATCATAGCAATTACTCTTAAAATTCGCAAAGCAGATGCACGATAACTTTTTGTAAAATAATCTTCGTTTGACTGAAAATGTTCAAACAATACAAACGGCAGGGTCAAAACAGTTGGTGAACCATCACAAATAATTGCAACTCTTCCCTCCAGCATCTTACCCGCAACAATATCAGGTTTTTCTGCCATTCCAACTTGATTAAAAAGAGAATATTTATTATCTTCTATATACATTGCAATGTATGAACTATCAATAATACCATCACAATCAATATGCTTAATCCTTTCCTTTATTTGTGATACTATTTGTGCGTCCGCTACTCCATCAATATATGCAATAGCAATTTGCGTGCCAGAATATTTACCAATTTGCATAAGGTCAAAAACTAAGTCAGGAGTTTTAAATCTTCGCCTAAGCATAGTCATATTGACTTTCATATCTTCTACGAATCCTTCTCTAGGTCCACGTAAAACAGTTGATACAGGTGGTTCAGTAATTCCTCTTACTTTATAGTTTCTTAAGGATAAAACAAAGTAAGTTTCTGCCCCATCTATCATAAGTCCTATATCACCACTTACAATTTTAGTAATCATTTCCTCAAAAGTATCACATACTATTATTGGGTCAGAAATATAAATAATCTTATTTAATAGGTCAGCAGTAATCATCTTTGTTTCATTTATTTCAAGACAATTTTGCTCTCTAATTAAATAATTATCATTGCTACTATAGTTAGCATCAACATTTGCAACATCGCTTTCAGTGCAGTAATCTGTCAAATTTACATTATTTTCATCTGCAAGGATACTAGTAATATCAATACAGTCAATGTTTTTTATTGTACTGTTAAATCTTTCAGATTGTCTATCACTAAAATTAATATCACATTTTTTTAATGGCTCAATAACATTACGGTCAACCAATTCCTTATCTGTCATACCATCAATAAAGCACAATACTGCCGCCCTTCCCAAAGCAGTAGTATCAAGCATAAAAATATCTTTTGAGCCCTTAAATGCTTTATTTAGTTTTTCTCTATCATTTTTGTAATCTAACATACTAGAATTATTACATAATAAATAAATTTTATACATTAAATACAAATATAAAATGAAAGTAAAAATTATATAAATTAATAAAAATAATATAAGTTTTGTGCAAAATTTGTAAAATTTCATAAAATATTTGTTAAAAAGCACTTGTCAATTATAAACAAATGTGATATAATTTAACATATTAAATGGGGGCTACTTATGAACTTCAGTAATAATCTTAGAAAAATCAGAAAATCTTTAAAACTATCTCAAGCAGATTTGGCAGAATTAGTCAATATCTCTCAAAGAACCATTTCTCATTATGAAAAAGGTGATAGTGAGCCAGAATTGGTGATAGTTTGCAGATTGGCAGATGCATTCAGTATAAGTGTAGACCAACTTTTAGGATATGATGCAAACTCTGACCCAGATAGATTTTCTGAATTAAAAAATCTTACTCTTGAATATTATCATAAAAAGAAAGAGGCAGAATACAAATTAAAAAATGATTTTCCTATATAATATATATAGTACCATACAAAACTTATAGTTATTTTTAGTCCTTAATGTAGGACAATGTTTGTTACACTCTATACCCATTAACTAAAAAATAAATTAAGCAGGAACTTAAACAAGTTCCTGCTTTTATTTTAAAATTAACAAAAACACAAAAAGACTTCAGATATACTGAAGTCTTTTTTATTTTGTAATAAATTTTAAACTAATTATTATTTATCCTCTTTTTCAATAGGTCTAATAATAAAATCATATTCAAGAGGTTTTTTCAAATTAGGTCTTGCATATTTTTCTGGTTGAGGTCCGCAACTTTGGCTACCTGTACCTCTAACAAAACCATCTATTTGCACACAAGTTGTATCTGCCTTGCCAACCTCCTCTTGATGAGTTGCTTTTTCTATTTGATACCTTGTATAAGGATTAGCATTAAAGTTAAAAGGATTAGATACTAATTCAAACAACAAACCATTGCCATCTTTATCCATAACCTTTGCCCATCTAACATCACTTCTGTTACCTGACTCTTGTGGCATAATATATTTTTCTGCCATATCTTTAACAGCAACATTGTATATGCCAAACTTACCATGCTCTTTAAAATCTGCTAAAGTTTCTTTTTCACCTCTACCAAAGTATTCAACTTTATCAAATTTTGAAGGCATTTCCAAAGTAAGACCAAAACGTACAATATCATTATAAAACAATAACTTCCAGCCTTTTGTTGCTCTTGCACTAATATGCAATTCAAGATTTTCGCCTACATCAATAGTAACAGTTACACCTGCAAGTTTACCATATCCCCTAATAGAATATTTGCTTACAATTTTTAAACCATTATCAGTTACAAATTTTGTAGATATATGACAAGGTTTTGCTTTTAATAATCCTAAAGCCGCCCAACCAATTTTGATAAATCTATCATTATCAATAGGTTTTCTGTACATATTAGGTAGCAAGCCTTTGTAACCTAAAGCATTGTTTTCGTTAATATATTCTATGCCATCAATTTTGTAACTTTCAATTTCACCAGTTTTTCTGTTTACAACTAGAGTGCCTCTATCAGTTGTCGCAGTCAAAATATCTTCCACAATATCATACTTAGGTGCATTAAACATAGGTTTAATTGCAAAGAATGGTGTTACTTCAAATTGCTCACTTGCAATATAATTATCTCCATCCATATAAGTTATTATCAAAGTATATTCTGACATATCTCTTGGAAGCATAAATGGTATTTTGTAAGAAACAACTTCTCTTGCTGGAACAACAATGTCAATTTTGCCATTTTGCATATCATAGCCATTTCTTAACAACTTCCAATTTAAAGTTACGCCTTTAGTGCTCTTAAAATAATTTGTATTCCAAATTTCCAAAGTATTACCGCTTAATCTTGCACGATAAGGTCTGTAACACTCACGCATATTTAGAGCACCAGTGCTTGGAGTTCTATCAGGGAAAAACATTCCATCTACACAAAAGTTTCCGTCATGCTTTGGCTCGTTGTAATCACCACCATAAGTATACCTAAATTTATGCTCTGGATTATCTACTATATGGTCGCAAAATTCCCAAATAAAACCACCTAAAAAGTTTTCATTATCCAATACTAATTCGGTATATCTCTCTAATCCACCTGGTCCCATACCCATAGCATGAGAGTATTCTGTCATTAAATAAGGTTTTTGCAAAAATCTTTTGTCTTTAATTGTTTTGTTTGCCATTGCCTCTAAATGTGCATGACTTGGATAAAAATGTCCTACAACATCATAACAAAATCTTTTTGTATGTATTGCATTTTCATAATGAATAGGAAGATTCCCTATACTCTTTAAAAACTTATAACATTCGTCCTGACATAAATAACCACCAGCCTCATTACCTAAAGACCACATTACTACACTAACACAGTTTCTTGACTTATAAAACATTCTTTTTGCTCTGTCTAAATAATGTCCTATCCACTTAGGATTATGACTTATTAAACCAAACCTTTGATACAATGGATTACGATAAGTACCATGTGTTTCCAAATCCATTTCATCCACAGCATACAAACCGATTTTATCACATAACATCAAAAACAAAGGGTCATGAGGATAATGAGATAGCCTTACCGCATTGCAGTTATAAGATTTAATCAATTGTATATCATTAAGCAAAAACTCAGGAGTTACTACATAACCATTTACAGGGTGTGACTCATGATGGTTGATACCTTTCAATTTTATAGGTTGATTATTTAGCCAAAAAACATTTCCATCAATTTCAACATGTTTAAAGCCTATAAACCTTCTAAAATATACATTATTTTTGCCATCAAAATAAGTTACAATTAATTTATACAAATAAGGTATTTCTGCACTCCACTCATTGACATTTTTTATATCTATGCGTTTGTTACCTTCCGCACCCAACATAGTCTCAGAAAGCAATAAATTATCATTGCTATCAAACAACTCAAAAGTTACACTGCTATCTGCAGTTGCGTTTGCCACTTTAAAGTCAAAATTAATTTGATACTCTTTGTCTATAATATATCTTGTTGTGTAACCAAAATCAAATAAATAACTTGGATTCTCTTCTATTAAAAATACGTCACGGAAAATACCATTTTCTCTAAACATATCTTGACACTCTAGATATGTACCATTACACCATTTATATACTACAGCAATAATTTCATTTTTACCTTCTTTTAAATATTTAGTAAGGTCAAACTCTGCAGTATTATGTGAGCCTTCACTATACCCAACAAAATTGCCATTAACAAACAAATCAAGGCAAGAACATACTCCCAAAAAGTTTATTAAATATGTTTTATCCAATGATTTAATATCGATTTTTGTACGATAAACACCTACTGGGATATCTGTAGGTATATGAGGAGGGTTCATAAAAAACTGGTATCTTGTATTTAAATAATTAGGGTTTTCAATTCCGTTTCTTTGCCAGTCACCTGGTACAGGGAATTTTATAAAGTCAACTTGACCAGTATCAAATTCATCTGGCATTTCACTCAATTTACCATAATAAACAAAATCCCAATTGCCATTTAATATCCTAACCATAGGACTAGAATATCTTTCTTTTAATAAATCCATATTTGATAATATTTTTTTATCAGTATAAGGAATTGCATAAGTTCTTGCAGGCATTTTGTTTATCTCAAACACCTCAAAATTACAATAATTACCTGTCTTTAATGAATATTTCATAAATCCTCCAACTTTTGTCGTTTACGATTATTAATATTATATAATATTAATTTTAACACATATTTATATAAAAATCAATAAAATTTACTATTTTTATATAAAACATAGCCAGTATAATTCCAAAAAATATTGCAGCCACAATTGTGGTTGCAATATTTTAGTTTTATTGTTATTAGTTTTTGTTATCAAATTAAAAATTTATCTCTGATATAGTCTTCTATACACTTAGCAACATTAGTCGCTTTATTCTCTTCTGCACACTCTGCAGTAATACGAAGTTTATCTTCTGTACCGCTGGCTCTTATAAATGCTCTACCAAACTCACCAAAATCTTCAGATAAACTATTAACATAATCAATAACTTCTTGGTCTTTTGCAATATCTGCTTTTTTATCTGTCATTAAATTAATATTAATTTGCGGATATTCTTTTATATCAGTAAGTTTATAAAGTGACATTTTACTTTCCACAATAAGTTTACATAAATTTATTGCAACAAGCAAACCATCTCCAGTAGTAACTTTGTCTCCTAGTATGATATGTCCTGAACTTTCGCCCCCCAGCATAAAACCATTTTCCAACATTTTTTCAACCACATAATGGTCGCCAACATTAGTTCTTACCAATTTAATACCGATTTTTGATAGATTATTTTCCATTCCGTAGTTTGTCATAATTGTGCCAACGACAGTATCACCTTGCAATACACCTCTATTTTTCATATCTTTTGCAAAAGCATAAATAATCTTATCACCACTTATTACTCTACCTTTATGGTCGATTGCAATTATCCTATCTGCATCTCCATCAAAACAAAATCCTAAATCAAAACTATTTGCCACAACCTCCTTTGCACATAGTTCAGGAAATAGTGCACCACAGTTTTTATTAATGTTATCGCCATTATTATCCGTGCCTATAAACTTTGTTTTTATATTAAGTCTATCAAAAACTTTTTGTGCAAGGCTTGTTACTCCACCGTTAGAGCAGTCTACCACAACTTTTAAATTAGATAAATCAGGCATATCCTTGCAAATCATTTCAATATATTCGTCAATATAATTTGCATTTTGCAAAATATTACCTTTATTTTTACTTAAAAAAGGCTCTTCCTTTTTTATATGCTCTTCTATTTGAATTTCCTCAATATTTAGTAATTTTCTGCCTTTATCATTAAATATTTTTATTCCATTATATTCGCTAGGATTATGAGAAGCAGTTATTACAACACCATAATTAGCCCCTGCCCTCATAGTAATGTTTGCAACACCCGGAGTGCTAATTACTCCCAAATCCACAACATCACAACCAGAATCAATTATGCCATTTATCATTGCTTTTGATAAACTTACTCCAGATTTTCTTGTATCTCGTCCTAAAACTACAACTCCTCTATCACTTGAGTATCCCAAAAAATTACCTACTAGATATGCAATTTTTTCATTTAATTTTTCACCATACTTGCCACGTATACCATCAGTTCCAAAGTATTGTTTATCATAATCGCACATTCTGTATTTACTCCTATTTTCCTTTACCACTTCTCTATTTCTTCCAATACACATACAATTGGTAGGCAAATTAATTGTAACAGTTGTGCCTGCTGCAATATAAGCATTATCCTCTATTTTAATAGGTGCTATAATATTGCTATTACTTCCTACAAACACACTATTTCCTATTACACTTCTGTATTTGTTTTTACCATCATAATTTATAAAAATTACTCCACAACCAATATTGCATTTTGCACCAATATCGCAGTCGCCAATATAGGCAAGGTGTGCCATTTTTGTATTTATACCAATGTTACTATTTTTAATTTCAACAAAATTACCTATGCGGCAATCTCTTTCCACTATACTTCTTGTATGTACATGTGCCCATGGACCAACAGTAGTATTTTGTTTTATAACTGCATTGTTAACAACACTTTTTGTAATTACAACATTATTTCCTAAAGTGCAGTCAGTCAATGTATTGCCGTCATTTATTATAACATTTTTGCCAATTACACACTTACCTTTAATAATATTGTTGCAATCAATTACACTTCCCTCTCCTATAATACTTTCTTCAGATATATATACACAATTAGTGCTTTTAAAAATTACACCATTATCAATATGTTTTTTTATTACAGCAAGTCTTTCTCTTTCAGCATCCAGTACATCTTTCATATTGTAAGCCTCCTATTAAAATATAAACATTCTGCAAAAGTCTTATACTTTCATTATATTACAAATTGCCTTAATCGGCAACAAATAATCAAATTTTTGACTATAAATGTGTTAGACAATTGAATAACACTTGTAAAATAGACAAAAATAAAAAATTGTCCTACAATATTTGTAAAGACAATTTTTATAATTTATTATTATTTATTCTCTTAAAACACTATGTATTTACACTGCCGTAATTAGCAACAAAAATTTATTTAACAGCACCTTCCAAACTATAATGTCCCAAACAAACATCTTGTCTATTTTGCCATTTACCTCTTGTAAAATCAGGGAATTCAACTTTTTGGTTATTGTTTTTAATAGAGATATCTGACAAAGCAGTTATGACCATCCAAGTTGCAGTGTCATAAACATCTATTGGAGGATAATATCCCTCTAAATATGCCTCAACCATAGCATTTAATACTAATGAGTCCATACCTCCGTGTCCTGCTTTTACTACAGTACCTTTATTTTTCCATATTCTATGTGCATATTTTTTAGCATATTTTTTTCCATTATTCCATATTGGCCTACTATTAAACTCATACAACTTGCCGTGCAAACTATTATCTTCAAAAACCAAATTATTGTCTTCTTGATACATGGCTTTAGTGCCCCTAATAGTGTATCCTCTACTATAAGACCTAGGTAAAGTTGTATCTAACTGTATAACCACTGTTTGTCCTTTAATAGTTTCAATTACAGTAGTAACCATATCCCCTTGTTTAAATTCTGCATTTACAAGGTCTTTATCATCTGCTTTATTTTTAACAATATATTCATGCAAACCTTTTGCAAAACTTGAAAAGGAAGTTAAATTAGTAAACAAATTACCTCTATTTATTTCCAAAACTTTTGCTATTGGTCCAATTTCATGAGTAGGATAATTTTCGCAATTTCTTTCCAAATAATTTTTTAATCTATAATGACGATTTTCTTTTCCAAAAGCAATTTCTTTTCGTAAATCATGGTGATAGCCACCTTCACAATGTACAATATCACCAAAAATACCTTCTCTTGCCATTCTTAATGTCATAAGTTCATACTCGCCATAACAGCAGTTTTCTAGCATCATTAAAGGGGTTTTTGTCTGCTCATAAGTATCCACTAACCTCCAACAGTCTTCCACACTATAAGCACCGCCAACTTCCATTGCAACAAACTTACCTGCTTTCATAGCATCAATTGCAATATCAATATGACCTTCCCATGCACAGGTAATCATTATTATATCGACATTTTCATCAGTCAAAAATTCTTTGTAGTTTGTACTTCCTTTTGGGGTATTGCCACAAATTTTTTCAACTTTTTTAATCGCTTGGTCTATTCTATCTTGATAGGTATCACAAATTCCAACTATTTCCACATTTTTCATGTGAACTAAGTTC
The DNA here is from genome assembly GCA_910577795.1 of uncultured Christensenella sp. GTDB lineage: Bacteria > Bacillota > Clostridia > Christensenellales > UBA3700 > MGBC100798. The sequence goes on along the minus strand of CAJTNW010000011.1, from coordinate 13,631 downwards.
AAACGTAGCAAACCGAAACCTCTGCCACCCAAACCTATCATTGCAATTCTTGCTTTCTTTTGAATATTACTCATAATTTTTTCCCCTTTTAATTACTTATCACTAATATTCTGAGTATCTACAATAGTACTTTCAATGTTTTTGTTCTCTTCTTCTGCCTTGTTTTGGTCAATTATTTCTGTACTATTAATAATATCTTTATCTAAATTAGAACTATCATTTTGACTATCTACCAAAGCAGGTTGTTTTTTATTAAAATATTTATTTTTAATAAAGTTATACAATGTAATTATATCTTTGTCATACAATATATCCCCAAGTTTAGTGCCTTTTAAATATTTGTAAAGCAACCAAACAATTAAATAAGCAATAGAGCCTGCTATTATACCAACAATAAAACCAAATAAAACATCAGATGGATAATGTACGCACAAATAAATTCTTGAAAAACCTATCAACAATGCTGCAAAAAATCCTGTCCAACTATATTTTTTATTTCCCGCAAGGAAAAATGCCATCATTGCTGCCATACTTGCTGTTGAATGTCCAGAAGGGAAAGAAAACTCAGATTCTTTAACTCCTCCAACTGCTTGCCACCAAGTATAAAAAATTGAAGATTCGTCAGCAAATGGTCTAGGTCTTGCAACCAAAGGTTTAATTGTGATATTGGTAATCAAAGCACCAATTGCAATTGCACCAAACATTGTAATTCCAATTTTTCTTGTCTTTTTAAATGCTATTAAGCCAAGAGATACTAAAATTAAAATTATGCCACCATCACCAAAAACAGTAACAAATTTCATAAACCCATCAAAAAAACCGCCAGCGGAAACATGCATATTATGTCCAAACTCCAAAAGAGCAAAATCAAATCCGCTAAAAGCCCTATTCAACCATTCTGCCAAAATAGCCTCCTAATGAATATGACTGCCAATTTTCAGGCAGTCAATAAAATTAATCTTTTTTCAAATCTCCAGCAGGTAAATCTTCAGCAATATATTTATCGTGTTTTTCCCTTGCCTCTTCGTCCATTTCTTTTACTAACTTAATGTATGCTGTCTTATCAACATCTGTTCTAACACCTAACAAAGAATGTTTAGCATCTTTAGTGCTGATATCAACCTTATACATATAATTATAAAGCCCACTATTAATATAGTAGAAAGTGTTGCCATTTAGTACTGGTTTAACATAATCTGTAACAATATCTTTTTTAATTACTTTTTTAGCCCTTCCAACATTATTAATATTGCCTTCCTCTTTTACATCCATTTCTATTTTCATTAACATATTGCTTTCAGTATAGTAAATAAAGTTTTTACCTGCCTCTTCTCTGATAGTAACAATATTTGACTGAGTAATTGTTGTACCTAAATAATAAACATTATCACCTTCTTGCATTAAGCCATCATTATCAAAAATTGGAATATACATTTTGCTATCTTCAAATACATATAAACCTTTTTCATAGTTGATATATCTTACACTTGCACCACTTGCAGCAAATCTTTTTTCGCCATTTGCAACTTTAAAATCGCTACCTAGTTTTATACCATACAAGCCAGTATTTTTCTCTTCGCCCATATCATAAACTGTTTTTTCATAATAAACAGTTGCTTGACCATTACTCTCACTCTCTACACTCTTAATTGAGTAAGTTGCTTTGCTATCTTTGCCGCTTAAAATTGTTTTAACTTCACCAGTTGAAGTAACACATTTAATATCATTATATGGGTCACCATCATTTTCTTCTGGTGATTCAGTATAGTAAACAGCCATAGTTGCATCTGCTTTTTCTGGCACATAAGTTGAAGTTACTGGGAAATAAGTGTTACCAGCATATTCTAAAATAGTTTCTGACTTGCCTTTATAAGACAAATAAACTAACTTATTATTTTCAACATAAATTAATCCGTTATCAGTAAACTTGTATTGATTAGTATTACCTTCCAAAGTAACTAATTTTTTTAATTTTTTACCGCTAATTTCTACTCTATAAAAATCTGTATTATTTTTTTGCAAAGTACCATCTTTTGCAGTTGCAGTAGATGGAGATGTAAAATAAACATACTTGCCTAGTACACTTATACCATTTGCATTGTTACTATCCATTGCAACTTGTGGAACTAAAACCTCAGGCTCACTACCATCTTTTTTAGCCCTATAAATTGCACTCTTTACAACTTTGCCATATTTATTATCTTTTTTTTCTGCAATATCATCTACAGTAATTTTACCATTTACAAAATAAATGTAATCACCTTGAGATACTACTAAACTATTATTGTTATAAGTTGTTGCAGTTGGGTCACCCCCTTTTAAATTTGGAGTTTTAGTACATCCTACTAAAGATAAACTCAAAACTACCGCTAACAATACAGTGATTAAAATAAATTTAATATTTTTTTTCATGACATTCTCCTACATTTATGCACCATGGCAAACTGCCATTATTTTTAATAAAATATAATTCGTCATATTAAATTACATTATCTAGTATAATATAAATAAAGAAATAAATCAATACTTTGCAAGTAAATTATTAACATTTTTTAAAAAAAAGGTGCATATATGAAAAAATTTTCGACTTTTAATGGTCTTTTTACGCGTTGTCCAAATATTATTCCTCAAAATTATGACTATATTCCGCAAAATACATTGCAAGACAATATTGCAGAAAAAATAGAAGAAGAAAGTAATAATTCTTCCGAAAATAATATTACAGACACAGAAATTTTGCACTATCCACAAAATGATAATAACATTCCTTTTTATAACCAGAATAATCAAAATAATACGGAACAATTAGCAGAAACGGATAAAATTGATAAAAATGAAGTAGAAGATATTAATCAGTCGCAAAATTACTCTCAATTTAAACTTTCGCACAATGCAAAAACAATTTTGGAATGTATGCGTCTGCATGATAGAATAATAAATGACTATAACAATTCAAAAAAATAAAAGTGCAATTTAATTGCACTCTTTTTATTCCAAAACTTGCAAAGCAACTTTGTAAACCACATCTTTTGCCAAGTTTCTTTCACTTGCGGTCGCTTTAATTGCTTCCTTTTTTGTCATACCTTTTTGAATATTATATTTCAAATGTTCCTCAATACTCAAATCACACAATTCGCTTGAAAAATCTTTTCCTTCAACGATAACAACATACTCACCACGCGGTTCAGTTATCTTTAAATCCCCAAGCACACCTTTTTCTACCTTTTCAAACATTTTGGTTATTTCTTTTACTACAACCACATTGCGAGTGCCTAAAATTTTAAATAAAAAATCTAAATCTTCATTAATATTGTGTGGAGAACAATAAAATACCAACTGAATATCTATGTTTTTATATGGTAATATTAAATTTTCTTTATCTTTATTTTTTTCTGGCAAAAAGCCTAAAAAACAAAAACCTCTTCTAGTTATTCCAGATAATGCCATTGCACTTGTAACTGCAGTTGCACCTGGCACAACAGTGCACTCAATCCCATTTTCTTCCGCCATTGCAACAAGTATTGCACCCGGGTCAGATATACACGGCATACCAGCATCTGTAATCAAGGCAACATTTTTTCCTGCTAGTAGTAATTCAATAATCTTTTGTCCGCTACTTTTTTCCTTATGCAAATAATAACTAACAAGTGGCTTTTTTATCTCTAGTTTTTGCAAAAGTATACTGCTATATCTAGTATCCTCACATGCAATAATATCAACATTGTTTAAAGTGTCAATTGCTCTTAAAGTTATATCTCCCATATTACCAATAGGAGTTCCTACTAAATACAAAATACCTGCCATTAAGCACCTCTTACCAAACCAACCACTAATATAACAATACTAACAATTATGCCCAAACCATTAAAAACACATATTGAAATTATATTACGTTTAAAAGCCTTTTTACTATCAATTGTTTCTTCAAAAACTAAACATTCCTCAAACTTTTCCTTATTTTCCAAAACAAATTCATTTTTGTTACACTTTTTCAAACTATCAGCAAATTTAGGTTTTTGTACAAGACTATTTAAATCATAAATATTTGACTGAATATAAAAATAACCCCGATTTTTGATAGATAAATACACTTTTTCACCAATAAACAAACCAGTTGCAATAACTAAAATAATTAATGTAAAATTGCTTTCTTCTATACCATAATCCCCAGATAAATATAAACTTATAGAAAAGGCATATAACAAAATAATGCACGCAACAATTGTGTAATCATTAAAACATTTTACTATTAAATTATTATAATAATTATCTTTTTTCATTCTATACAAAACATTCAACACTAATTTTGTTATAAAAAACAATATGCATATAATAACTAAAAAAATAAATAACCCTTTCATATAAACCTCTTTTTTAATTTTAGCATATAAGATTATTCAAGTCAAGTTAACCAAATTATTTATACTCCATTTAAAAATATTTGCAAAATTTTATTTTTTTTGTTAATTTATTTGACATATATTTTAATTTATGTTAACCTATTATCATAAAATGGTTAACATAAAGATTGGCAAAAAATTAATAGGAGTACAATATGATAACAATACCAAAGAGCAAACTTACAAGACGTGGCAAAACAATTATGCTTGCATTAACGGCAGTATTTACTAGCCTAGTAATCGCTGGGGCATTTGTAGAAATCCCTATACCATTAATTCCGTTTACACTACAAACATTTTCTGTACAACTAACTGCATCTATGCTCGGTCCACTTTGGGGAGCACTAGCAATAGGATTATATTTGTTTATGGGACTAATAGGCATACCAGTTTTTACAAAAGGCGGTGGATTTATGTATGTACTACAACCAACTTTTGGATATTTAATTGGCTTTTTTATTGGAACAATAGTAGGCGGATTAATTATTAAGTGCTTTAAAAAGAAAAGTTATTGGGCATATTTAACTGGCAATATTGTTAACTTACTTATTGCTTATGCTTGCGGAATGATTTACTTTTATTTCTTGCAAACTTTTTATTTTGGCAAAACAGTTTCAGCATATACAATTTTTATATCATTGTTTTTAATATTTTTACCAGGTGACTTAACCTTTACTTTTGTTGCATCTTACATTGCAAAAAAACTAAAACCTATTTTAAATAAATTTGTTTATCAAACAGCAACAAATGAAGATATAGAACAATTTGAAAAAGAAAATGCAGAAAACTTAGAAAATATTGAATTTGATATTGTGAGTTCAACCACTGATATTCCAAACGACTTAATAATTAGCGACTCAAATACAGAGAATAAAAGTGAATAACTATTATACCAAATCAATATTTAATGATTCGGAAAATATTCCGAATCATTTTTTATATCTCAATTTTTTTAACATGATTACTTAAAATTTAATCACATAAACAAATCTAATCAATAATCCTTTTAATATACATAAAAAACAAGCCAGCACACCTACTGACTTGTTTTAATACCGATTTTTGTAAGGATTTTTATAATATTTATATTTATATCTAATCTATAAACCTTCTTATTTTACTCTTGCCCCCAAAAGTTTTCCTTTCCTACACCACAAATAGGACATGTAAAATCTTCAGGAATATCCTCCCATTTAGTATTAGGCATTATACCGCCTTCAGGGTATCCTGTTTCCTCATCATATTCAAAACCACATACAGTGCAACTATATACCATACGACCTCCATTAATTTACTTTAGTTTATTAATATTATATCCAATAAAATACAATTTATTATTTTCTTAATCCATCTTCAAAAACAATGCCTTTGTGGCGTCTGTAATATTTATCAATATTTTTATTTAATATATCAGCAACTTCTTCTCCGCTTGTTGCTGGGTATACCATATCATTTTCAATTTCCGGATAACGAATCCTGTCATCAACTCTACAACCCGCTATCTTACTACTCCAGCCATCCACATTGCTAATACCAATTATTAACCTACCAAAAGTCCAAGCAAAAGCAATTTCAGATAAAGTTCCCGCTCCACCACCAATTGCAACTACTGCACTGGCATTTGCAACCAAAGCATTACGCATAACATCTAAACCTGTAGGAATTACTATATCTGCATACTCATTAACTTCATTTATATCAAAAGATGGTACTAGTGCAATAATATCCCCTTCCTTATACTTTTCAGAAGATTTTGCTCCTTGACAAGCGGCAGACATAACTCCGCCTAAACCACCTGTCTGTAGCCTATATCCATTATCTATTAAAGCCTTTCCAACCTCAAAAGCAATTTTATATTTTAAAGAACCTTCTGCTATTTTTGCATCACCTGCAATAGCCACAATTTTTCTTCTATCCATTATCTCCCCTCCCCAAACATAAAACTAATATTAATATATTATATCAAATGTTTGTAAAATGTTACAAATTTACAATTACAAAACAATAATTTTAAAGAAAATAATTTTATATTTAAAATAACAAATATAAAAACATTAACTTCCTTGTCTTTTTATTATTTACTTAAAACAAACAAATATTTCATTAGTTTAAATTTTATTTTTGTTTTTGAATATTAATACATTTTTATTTTTTGTTGTAATTAAATATTAAAAGTGTTAAAGTAATTTATATCACATACTATTAAAAAGCAAATGATAATATCATTTTTTCTTATTCATTTTTTTAACTTTATTTTTAAGCAAAAAATTATCCACATTCAAATATACGCCTTGCCATACAAGTTGCCTTTTTTCAAACCAAAGTTTAGAAAAGAATTTTCTTACTTTTTTAGGATTATATACATTTTTTGCTGGCACCTCAACCCCAAACTTAGCAATATACTTCTTGCAAAAATCTAAATCATTTAAAAATCTTGCATAATCTCTTGCGTTTTCTCCGCTCCAAAATATTTCGCTTATTGCAAAAACTCTTGGGAACATATTAAATTTTGCCTTTTTTAAATCTTTAACATATTCAGTCCACAAACAAGTTTCATATCCAAAAATACTTTTATTATCTTGCACCCCGGTAATACATTGTGTATTATATGAATCACTCAAAGTTATATAACCATAAGGCAAATCAATATAATACGCACTACTGTTAGAAGTAATTACTCTTCTACCGCTTTTTACAATTTCGCAAAACTCTTTATCCTCTTTTGTACCCCAAAATTGCAATATCATATCTTCATTGGGTGTTATTTTATCATCTTTTTCAAACTTATTATACCAAGCAATTGTTTGTTTTCCTTTAGTTTTCAAATAATCTGCCATATAGTTTGCAAAGTATATTTGCAATTGCTCCATATTGTCTAGGTTTAATTCTTTTAATTTATTTTTGCAATGCTCGCATAATTCCCAACGTTTTTTAGGTGCCTCATCTCCACCTATATGAATAAATTCATCAGTAAAAACTTCACATAACTCATCAAGAATATCTTTGCAAAAAGTATATGTAAAATCTTTACCCGCACACATAATATCAAACTTAACTCCCCAATGGGTGGCAACTTTTAACTTTCTATCAAAACAAGAAAGTTCAGGATAACATGCTAAAGCAGACATAGTATGCCCTGGTATATCTATTTCAGGTATAACCTTAATAAATCTTTTATGACAGTACTCAACTATATCTTTAAGTTGCTCCTTAGTATAAAAACCTTCTTCTTTTTTAAACCCAAAATTAGTATGACTACGCGTGCTACCTATCTCGGTTAATTTTGGATATTTTTTTGACTCAAATCGCCAACCTTGGTCTTCTGTTAAATGAAAATGAAAATAATTATATTTGTATAAAGCAATATAATCAATTATTTTTTTTATATCATTAACTGGATAAAAATATCTACCAGTATCCAGCATAAATGCCCTAAAGTTATTTTTTGGTTCGTCTTCTATATGCAAAACGAATAATTTTTGACTTAATATTTGTTTTATTGTTTGAATAGCCCTATATGTGCCCTCTTCAGTAAAACTAACTACAGACATTTTTGTATCTTTCATATCTATAGAATACCACTCTTTATTTTTTTCGTCACAAGTTAAAGAAAAATCTATTTCATATCCACTACAACTTAACTTAAATGCAGTTTTTTCAATAATAAACTCTTCAATTTCTTTTTTTGCAAAATCAGATATTTGCCCAACAATATTTATTGCACTTATGTTTATTTCTTTTTCTTCAACTTCCAAAATTTCTACTTTAGGGATAATTGTAATCATTACTTCACCTTTAATATATTATATTGCTTTATTTTACTATATATTTTATTTATAGTCAATAGTCAGTTTATCTGCATTGCGTAGATAAGCATAATTTAACCAAACTAAAAAAATAATTTTAGATAACTAGAGGTTATTAAAAAATTAGAAAACCATTGATTCTATTGAGGTTATGATTTAAAGTAATTCAATTTATAATATCTACACAAAAGAGATTATATAGTAAAAGTCACTCAAAAAATTATTTTGAGTGACTTTTTATTTAAGTTATACTTTTTAATCTATTGTTTTTGTTTCTGTATTATTTTTATTTTCCTTACGATTAATTAATAACAATGCAGATGACAATACTACTGCAACAGAAGTTACATTGTGCATAATTGCACCTGTCATTGGGTCAAATATACCAAATAGAGAAAGTATAATACTAATAAAGTTTACTGTCATTGCAAGAATGATATTTCTTTTAATTGTAAACAATGTACGTTTAGAGTGTTTTACACAATATACAATTTTATTCATATCACTATTTAAAATTGCCATATCTGCTGTTTCAATTGCAATGTCGCTACCAAGTGCCCCCATAGCAATAGAGCAGTCAGCAAGTTTTAAGGAAGGCGCGTCATTTATTCCATCACCTATCATACAAACTTTTTTACCTTGCTTTTGCATGTTCTCTATTTCTTGCAATTTTTGCTCTGGCAATAATCCAAATTTCACTTCAGATATCCCACATTTTTCTGCAATAAACCTTGCACTTTTTTCATTATCTCCAGTTAGCATTATTGTCTTTTTGCCCATTTTATTAAGTTTATCTATTACTTCTTTTGCATCTTCACGTATTGTATCGGCAAAAGTTATAATACCTCTTTCAACATTGTCAATAATAACACTTACAACAGTTTTTCCTTGCTCTAAATATTCATTTGCAGTATTTTTCAAATTTTCATTTGAATAATTTTGTTTTGCACTCTCGCCATAAGATATAACTTGAACATTTTTATTTGCAACTAATCCTTTTATTCCTATTCCTTGAATAGTTTCAAACTTATCCACTTTTTCAAAGATAATATCTTTTGCCTTGTTTACAACTGCAGTTGCTAGAGGGTGCTCTGACATAAGTTCCAAACTTCCAGCAAGTTTTAACAATTCAGCCTCTTCAATACCATCTACTGCAATATCGCTTACAACTATTTCGCCTTTAGTCAAGGTACCAGTTTTATCAAAACAAATAATGTCACATTTACTAATAACTTCTAGGCTTGCACCACTTTTGACAAGTACACCATTTTTTGCAGAATTGCCAAGCCCTGCAGCAATTGCTGTTGGTGTTGCAAGAGCAAGTGAACATGGACAAAATACTATCAATACTGTAATTGTTCTAATAATTGCCTCTATTACACTTACATTAAAAGCAAAATATGCAATAATTCCAACCAAAATTGCAAGACCAATTGCAACTGGCACAATTATACTCGCCCATTTATCCGCAACTCTAGAAATAGGTGCTTTTTTACCCTCTGCCTCTTCAACAAGTTTTGCCATTTTGGATATTGTCATATCCTCAAGCAATTTAGTAACTTTAACCTCAATAACACCTGATTTGTTAAATGTGCCACCAAATACTTTATCGCCTTCTTTTAATTCAGCCAAAGCATATTCGCCAGTAACTGATGACTGGTCAACTGATGCCTTACCACTTACTATCTCGCCATCAACACTTATTTGTTCGCCTGCTTTAATAACTACAATATCGCCAATTTTAATTTCCTCTAATGGTCTTTTTTCTAGTCTATCTTCAACTTTAACAAATGCCTCTTTAGGTATCAAACCAACTAATCTTTCTATACCAGCACGGCTCTTTTTTACGGTAAAGTCTTCTATTGCTCCACCTATTGCCATCAAAAATGCAACTTCAGCAGCAACAAAAACATAACTATGAGAATGTCCACTACTATCTATATTGTAAAAGAAACCTACTATTTCCAATATCACGGCAGATAACATTGCAACACTAATAAGCACTGATGCAGTTATCTTTTTTCGTGCAAGAGATTTTACTGCGCCAACTACAATTGGAATACCGCAAATTATCAAGGCTACCCAAGCCGGATTTACATAATAAAAAGCAATTGTCCAAGGCGCATCTATTGCTATATGGTGCCAATTAAAATATCCAGCAATTAAAAATGCTAAAGATATTACAAGTTTTATTATGTTAATAATATTATCTCTTTTAGCATTACCAGACTCATTTTTTTCAACACCACAACATGAAGCATGTGATTTTTTATCAATTCCACAGCAATTTAAATGACTATGTTCTTCTTTGCTAGAATGACAACAATGACCTTCGTCTTTTTTTACATCATTATGACAGCAGCAAGATTCTTCTTTAACTTTGTCTTCATGACTATGAGAGCAACAACTATGCTCATGACTTGTTTCATGATGGCAACATTCCTTATCTTCATTCTCGTTATGACAGCAACATTGCTCTTCTTTAGTATCATTTATTTTATCATGACAACAGCAATGTTCTTTTATTTCAACATCATTATGGCAACAAGATTTTTTTTCTTCCATAAAACTACCTCCTACTTGTATTTATCCAATACCTGATTTAATTTATCCAAAGCAGTCAAATCACCATTTGTAACACTATCTTTTACGCAATGCTCAATATGATTTTTTAAAATCGCTTTGCTTAATTTTTGAACAGATGATTCTATTGCAGATAATTGCAATAAAATATCAGCACAATCTTTTTCGTCTACAACCATTTGCCTTACACCACGTATATGACCTTCTATAGTTGCAAGTCTATTATCAATTGATTTTGCAAAATTATTTTCCATATTTCTCTCCTTTTACCCACCCCGTAGGGGGAGGGGTACCTTATAGTCATAGTATATGCTATAATTTTGATAATGTCAACAACTTTTGCACAAAAAATAAAAAAAATTGCTAAATTCCAACAATTTTATTTTTCCCTTATTTTGCATTATTTAAAATATTATAATCTTAAAATAACTAATTAACATTTCCCCTTGTCAAACAGAAAATTTTATGCTAAAATACTTTATATATGGAGGAATTTATGAAACTGAATGTTAAAATGCTAAAAGATGAGTATTGGTATGGCGGAGATACAAATATTGGATTTTTTACACCGCTTAGCAAAAAATCTGTATACATAGCGGATAATACTATTGTTCGTAGTTATGGGCAGTCAAATACTTTATGGGTAAGTAATAAAGGTAGAGTTATTTGGAGTGACAAAGGATTTAAAACTTCTTTCTTTTTAGGAAATATATCCTGCACAAGCAAAAAGGCTGAAATTAAACTTTATGAGGCAGAAGATAAAACTTTAAAAGGTGCTTACAAATTTGCTACTGAACATTTTATGCAACCAGACGGCAAACATCCTAATCCTATAATGTTTAAAATACCTCAATATTGTACTTGGATTCAGTTTGAGCACAACCAAACACAAGATAACATATTATCCTATGCAAAATCTATTTTGGATAATGGCATGCCTGCAGGTGAACTGATAATCGACGATGGCTGGCAAACACAGTTTGGAGAGTGGGATTTTGACCCAAATAAATTTGCTGACGCAAATGAAATGTGCAACCAATTACATGAAATGGGATTTAAAGTTATTTTATGGATATGCCCATTTGTGAGTCTTAAATCTAAACACTATGATTATTTAGTAAATAATAATCTATTAGTTAAGGATAAAGACGGCAATATTGCAATGCGTAAATGGTGGAATGGTATAGATGCAATTTTAGATTTATCTAATCCTGCTGCTATGACATGGTTTACAGATTATACTAAAAAATTAATAACTGAATTTGGTGTAGATGGCTTTAAGCAAGATGCAGGCGATGCAATGTACTACCAAGATGATGACATTACATTTGGTAGTGTAGATGCAAACACACAAAGCAAACTATGGGCAGAATCTGCAATTGACTTTGACTATAATGAATTGCGTGCTTGTTTTCAATTTGGGTGTCGCGGAGTTGCACAAAGACTTGCAGACAAATCTCATAAATGGGGAATTTTAGGACTTGGTGCACTACTTCCAAATACTTTGACACAAGGAATAACTGGCTATGCCTTTTCTTGCCCGGATATGATAGGTGGCGGACAAATGGGTGATTTTATAAATAAAGACAAAAACTTATTGGATTTAGAATTATTTGCAAGATATGCAGAAGCATCTTGCCTAATGCCAATGATGCAGTTTAGTTTGGATATATGGACAATAAACGAAGAATTAAAAAATATTTGTTTAAAATGTATTGATATACATACACAATATGCAGATTATATTTTGCAATTAGTTAAACACGCAAGCACAACTGGTGAGCCAATTGTTAGATATATGGAATATGTTTTTCCTAATTGTGGCTACGGCAAAATTAAAAGCCAATTTATGCTTGGTGACGATATTATTGTTGCTCCTGTTTTAGACAAAGGTCACACAACTAAAATGGTATATATCCCAGATGGGAAATGGCAATACAAAGATAAAATATATAGCAATGAAGTTGCAATTATTCCTGCGCCTATAGACGAACTTGTATACCTAACTAAAGTTAAAGAATAATTTATTTTATAATTTTAAATAAATTGCAAATAAAAAATAAACGGCTAAATTAGCCGTTTTTTTATTTAATGCCGATTTTTGATAGATTATTTAACTTTTAACCCCAACATATATGCCTCATTCATAAGAGGAGTATTTTTAACAGCACCTTTTTCGTAAACACCTGCTCCATAAATTAAACCACACTCCTTAGCACCTTCTACACAGTCCGCATAACCTCTAAAACATTCAAATGTCCTTTCACAAGAAGTTTTTTCTTCATCTGCACAAGTTGCTATGTAATAAAATTCTTTGTCTTTTACTTCCAGCCATCTTGCAACAGTTCTGTCAATTAAAGCCTTTAGTTGTGCATCTACAGAATAAAAATAAACTGGACTTGCCAAAACTATAACATCTGCATCAATAATTTTTTGTAATACTTCTGCCATATCGTCTTTAATGGCACACACACCACCAGACTTAGTACAATAATAACAACCTCTGCAAAAATCAATTTTCTTTTCTGCTACTCTAATTTTTTCCACATTGTTACCGCTCTCTATTGCACCACGCATAAATTCATCACATAATAAATCTGAATTGCCGCCTTTTCTTGGGCTACCTGATAAAATTAAAACTTTTTTACTCATAGACTTTCTCCTTATTTTTTTAAATTATATCATAACAACTTGTATTTGTCAAAAAGCAATAAATTCTATAATACAAAAATAAACGAGATTAAATTTACTCTCGTTTATTTTTTAATGAATTGTTAGTGGAATAACTCTATAGATATCTTGTTATCCATTATGTTTCGTATTATTTCTGCATCTGCTGTTG
>CAJTNW010000010.1:25757-49593 GCA_910577795.1 uncultured Christensenella sp. | reverse complement strand
ACAAAGTATATGAAATATTAAAGGAATTATCCAAAGAGATATTGGTAGTAATAGTATCACATGATAAGGCAATATCCCAGTATGCGGATAGAATGATATGGATGCAAAATGGAAAAGTCGTGAATGACTATGAAAATGATATTATAAATAAAAATGATAAAGAAAAAGAAGATATAAAAAGTGGAAAAGAAGAACAATTAAACAATGCTACAATAGATAAAAAACCCTCAAAAATCGATAGTAAAAGTATATTTTCATACACAAAAGGCAAAAACAAACTACGAAAAAATAAAAGTTTAAGCCTAAATAGTACATTTGGATTAACAATTGCATTTAATAACAAAAGTATTGCAAAAAAGGTAGTTTTATCATTAATTTGTGCGGTTATGATAGGCTTAATTTTAGTTAGTACATCAATGATTTTTTCAAGTTACGAACAGACGTTTTATAAGCAATTAAAAAGTAGTGAAGACAAACTAATTTCGCTTACCACAAGTTTTGAAACTACTAAGAATGCTAATAGTGAAAATAATGTTGTAAAATTTATTGAAAGTAATAGCAATGCTAAAGTTTTCTATACTTATAATAAAAATGGTCTGTATGGTACAAATGATTTTTTAAGAATAAATAATGAAATGTTACCACCATGCTATGAAAACTTATATTGTGGAGTAGGTGCTTTTGAAATTTACATAGATAGTCCCGAGGAATTATGCATAAAAATGTTATATGGTAGAGCACCAGTTGAAAGAAATGAGATAGCCATATCCAAAACCAACTTAGATTATTGGTTGTACTGCAAAGATTTTGTATCAAAAAGTTCTGGCGAAACTTATCAATTTAAAAGTATAAGTGATATAATAGGTAAGAAAAATTTTGATGGTTCAAGTTTTACTATAGTAGGTGTATTTGATGACAGAAATGCAAGTAACAATGTTAATTGGTCTAAAGAAAAAGTGGACAACTATCTTAAGAATAATTTTTTGTGGAATGCAGTATTAAGACCGGAAAGGCTTTATAGTGAAGGTATGTTTTTTGATAATAATCAAATAATTTGGTCTGGTTATCATTTTACTATAGATACAAATAATGTGAATGTAAATGATTTTATGACTTATATGCCATTAAATACTGCAATACGAGAATATCATAATCTTGAGGAATTGAATAATTATAGTAATTTACAAGATAATGAGATAGTTATTGCAGATAAAGAGTTTATAGAAAATATTGAAAGTAAAGGTAATAAACTTAATATTGGCGATAATATTAGTTTAACATTTGTGAAATCATCTATTAAATCAGTTTCTACATACCAAATAGAAGAAATATTTTTTACAAAAACATATAAAATCGTTGGAATAGAAAAAGATATAGTTAGTCGAGGATGCGTTTTTATTAGTGAAGAGGAATATCTTAGGATTTATAAACCGGCTTTTCAAGCCACACCATTTTTGATAAATGGGGAAAATTTAAAATTAAAAGACATAAAAAATACAAGTAAAAATTTTGAAGTATTTTGGAAACTAAATAATTATACAAACATTAATTGGACAGATGTTGATACTATAAATGTGACCAATGTATATATAGCAATACCATTATTTTGTATTTCTATGTTTGTATTGTTCGTGTTATTATCAATAATAATGTCAAATACTATAAATACCAAAAATAAAGAATTATTAATTTTAAAATCACTTGGAGCAAAGCAAAAAAGTATTATTAATATATTTAGTTTGAATATTGTGCTAGTATTACTAGTTCAGTGTGTTATAGGTAGTATTTTAGGATACGGAATATTGTCAGCCATTAATATAGTATTTGCAAAACTTATAAATGAATATGAAGTTTATTTTAAAACTTTTTGGTTAGGCTGGGAAAATATTTTATTGACTTTAATAGGAATAGTATTGATAGCAGGTATAACAGTATGGTATACTATAAGTAAGTTAAACGGTAAAAACTTAAGAAAATTATTCCAAAAACAAAGGAAATAAAAAAGTTTTTTATAAATATAATTGTATATGTAAATAATAAACAAGTTGAAAATTGTTGCAAAATGCTCCGAAAATCGGGGCATTTTGTGGTTTATTTAGTAATTTATTAAATTTAGATATTTGTAAATAGATAATAAAAATGTTACAAAATATATTATTTTGAGAAAGAAAACGACAAAATATCCTAAAACAAGCAGTTATATTTATAGTATAATAATTAGGTAATATTTTTAAGGTGTTAGAGGTGAATATGGCAAGGGTTATTGTTGTGACTTCTGGTAAAGGTGGGGTAGGAAAAACTACTTGTACAGCAAGTATAGGTGCTATGCTTGCGTTTCGTGGCAAAAGAGTGTTGTTGATAGATGGTGATGTTGGGCTTAATAATTTAGATGTACTTGTGGGTATTGATGATAAAGTGGTTTATGATATGGCAGATGTTATTAATGGCAGGTGCAGGATAAAGCAAGCCTTAGTTTCTAGCCCAGATATACCAAATATGTTTGTGTTGCCATCTCAAAATGCGTACAATAGCGATAGTATAAGTATGAAAGATTTTAGAGGGTTGATTACAAAATTAAGTGACGGGTTTGATTTTATTTTTATTGATAGTCCTGCTGGAATTGACAAAGGTTTTCACAGAGCGGTTGCACCTAGCAATGAAGCATTGGTTATTGCAACTCCAAACGTATCTTCTTTGAGAGATGCGGACAAAGTAATTAGCATTTTGCATAACTATAAATTGAATGGAGTAAACTTGATAGTAAATCGTATTCGTGGGGATATGGTGATAAATGGTGAAATGATGTCTGTGCTTGAAATATCTAAATTGTTGGGAGTTTCGCCAATTGGGGTTATACCTGAGGATGATAAAATACATATTTTTTCGGAACTTGGCAAAATTGGTAGAGGTGAATGTTTGGCAATGAGGTCTTTTGAATGTGTGGCAGATAACTTTATTACTGGAAGACGTAGGCTATATGACCCAACTGTTCAATATCGCGGTATGCTTGGCAAAATAAAAATGATGATGAAAAGAGCATAATAGCATTATGAGGATATATGTTTAATAATAATTATAATAATTCGGATAGTTTTGAGAGACTATCGCGTATATTAAAAAATGATAAACTGCAAATGCCACAAATGATAGAAAGTAGTTTGAAAAAAGATATTTTAAAAGCAATATCTGGGTATATGAATATAAAGGATAGTAATAGTGATTTAAGAATAGAAATAGTAAATAACGGAAATGTTTTGATTACTTTTGAAGGTGTTGCAGAAGGATTTAAGGTGCAAAATAATAAGGTTAATTAATATATGCCATTTAAATTTAAAATAATGGAATAATTGCATAAAGCACAGCATAAGTTATCTTAGTAAACTTATTGGAGAGTGTGTTTTATGAAGTATGATGATTATGAAAAGGTTGAGTGCAATAACTATCCTAACGAAAACATAACTGTAGAACAAGGCAAAAAGTACAGAAAATTTAAAGGCCTAAAAAATATTGATAAAAAGAAAGCCTTTGATGTTGCTTACACTGCAGCAATTTTTGGTGCAGCCTTTGCTGTTATTATGTTGATATCAAGTGTGATAACTCTTGCAAGCAGTGGAACTTTGGTTCAAACTTTTATGAATATGTTTGGTAAATAAAATTTGTTTGGTTATAAATTAACTATTCACCCATTGTATTTTTGTCTTTGCTTATACTATATTGTTATAGGCAAGGCTTGGGTATTTTTCAGTTCATTTGTAACAGTGCTTTTGCATGAGATTGCTCATGGTATCGCGGGCAAAAAGTATGGGTATCAAATGTCTAAAATAACTTTGATGCCTTATGGTGCTATGATTTATGGCGGTGAAAAATTTAACCGCAAAGAGGGGATAATGATAGCACTTGCTGGTCCGCTTTGCAATGGTATACTAGCATTGTTTACTATTGCTTTGTGGTGGTTATTGCCAGAATCTTTTGCTTACACACAAGATTTTTTAAATAGTAATTTAACACTAATGTGCTTTAATTTATTGCCTTGTTTTCCTCTTGATGGTTCAAGAGTTGTTTTGAGTTTGTGTGGTGATAAAATAAAAGCACTAAAAATACTGAAAATTGTTGGTGTTATTTTAAGCATACTTATAATTGGTCTTGGCATTGCATCTATATTTGTTACAATGAATGTTTCAATTATAAATATAGGTGTATTTTTGCTAATAGGGGCGATTTTCGGCGGACAAAAGGAAGAATATAGTTGTATAGCAGGTAGGTTATCGTTTGTGAAAAATTATAAAAGAGGTGTACTTGCAAGAGATGTTTATATAAGTCAGGATACTAAAATATTTGAGTTGTTTAGATACTTAAATAGAGATTATCTAACTACCTTTATTGTTGTTAATGATAGGGGACAGGATATATCTGTAGTTGACGAAGATAGGCTACATGAAATAATGGAAAAGTTTGACCATAAACTAACTTTGAAGGAAGTTGTTTTTATTTAATAGCAACAAATTAAAAAAGTAATGGCTACTTGTATATTTGCAAGTAGTTATTTTTTAGTATAGTCCAAATAACTATACTACATAAAGTTATATTTATTTATAAATAATACTTGAAAAATAAATAGTTATATGTTATACTATGCTTAAATAATTATTAATAAAAATAATTTAAGCATTATCGAGGTGTTTTTATGGTATATGTTGGTGTTGATGTGGGCGGAATGAGTATTAAAATTGGATTAGTTACTAAAGAGGGCAAAATTTTAAAGTCCAAAGCATTTCCTACCGAACAAGAAAAAGGTTTTAAAAGTATGTTTGCAAGAACTGCTGACATGATTAAAGATTTGCTTGCAGATAATGGTTTTTCTTTGATAGATTTAGGTGGCATTGGTATTGGTATACCAGGCACTGTTGATAGTAAATTAGGCTTAATTGTTTCGGCTGTTAACATTGGTTGCAAAAATCAAGATTTGATAAAGGAAATGTCACAGTATTTTAATGTGCCAATTGCAGTTGGCAATGATGCTAATGTTGCAGCACTTGGTGAGCAAAGATTTGGTGCTGGCAAAGGTCACGAAAATGTTGTTATGGTTACACTTGGTACTGGAATTGGTGGTGGCATTATTATTGATGGCAAACTTTATGAAGGTAATGGTGGTGCAGGTGGCGAGGTTGGTCATCAAATTATAGAAATAGATGGGGAACAATGTAATTGTGGCAGACGCGGTTGCTGGGAAAGATATGCTTCAGCAACAGGTCTTATTAACCAAACAAAATATGCTATGGCAGAAAATTCAAATAGCCTTATGCACAAAATTGCTAATGAAAATGGTGGAGTTGATGGTAGAACTGCATTTTTGGCAAAGGATGCTGGCGATGAGGCAGGCAAGGCTGTAGTTGATAAATATCTTCATTACCTAGCAGAAGGACTTTTAAATTTAGGTTATATATTACACCCAGAGATATTTATTATTGGTGGTGGTATTTCTCATGAAGGTAAAAATGTAATGGAGCCTTTAAGACAAAAATTGAATGACGATTTTGATAGAAGTGGTATGTTGCCATATATTGAAGTTGTACAGGCAAGTCTTGGTAATAATGCTGGAATAATAGGTGCTGCGGCTTTAGTAATGTAATAAAAAAGTAGGTAGTCAGCAAACATAGTTTTGCGGATTTGTGCTTGTTTTATTTAAATTGTATTGCAAATTAATAGTAAAATGAATAAGAAACTTAAGGAAATACTTTTAAATGTAGAAAAACCTGCACGTTATGTAGGTGGAGAATTTAATATGCCTAATATGAACAAACCTTGCACAACAAGGGTATGTTTATCTTTTCCAGAGATTTATGAAATTGGAATGAGTAATATTGGGTTTAGAATTTTATATCACATGCTTAATGATATGGATGGGGTAGTTTGTGAGCGATGTTTTGCACCTTTTGTTGATATGGGGGAGCAATTAAAGGCAAACAATATCCCTCTTTTTTCTGTTGATAGCCTTAAACCATTGGTTGATTTTGATATTGTGGGTATGTCAATAGGGTATGAACTTTTGTATACTAATGTTCTATATATGTTAGATTTGGCAGGCATACCGTATCGTGCAAAAGATAGAGTGAATGGCAATTATCCTATTTTAATAGCAGGAGGACCTTGTGTAGTTAATCCAGAGCCTTTTGCGGAAGTCTTTGATGCCATTATGATAGGTGAAGGTGAAAAGAATTTAAAGGAATTTACACTTTTATATGATGAGTGCAAAAAGCAAGGTTTGACAAAAGCAGAGTTTTTGGATAAAGCAAGTAGTCTTGATGGGGTTTATGTGCCATCAAAAGTTATGCCGATATATGAAAATAATAAAATTGTAGGATTTACTGGAAATGTAAAAAAGGCTGTTGTGCAGGATTTGGATAAGGCATACTTTCCTACAAAAATACTTGTACCCAATATAGAGATTACTCATGACAGAGCAGTTTTGGAACTTTATAGAGGTTGCAATAATGGTTGTAGATTTTGTCAAGCATGTTTTTATTACAGACCAATTAGAAGTAGAAAATTGCAAACACTTTTGGAATATGGTAAGCAATTAGTCCAAAATACCGGATATAGCGAATTGTCTTTGTCAAGTTTATCTACTAGTGATTATGAATCATTGCACGAATTAATAAAAGGACTTAAAGATAATGTTTGTAACGGAAATGTAAGACTTGCTATGCCGTCTTTGCGTTTAGACTCTTATAAAGCGGAGTATATGGGTAGTGGCAGACTAGGTTCTTTAACTTTTGCACCTGAGGCAGGCAGCCAAAGGTTGCGTAATGTAATTAACAAAAACATTACTGACGAAAATATAAAAAATACAATAAAAAGTGCTTTGGAGTTTGGGTATACTGGATTTAAATTGTATTTTATGATAGGTTTGCCAACAGAAACAGAAGAAGATTTGCAAGGTATAGTGGATATTGTTCTTTTGATTAAAGAAATGGCAAAACAATATAGCAAAAGTAAAAGACCTGTACAGATTACTGTTTCTACTAGTGTGTTTATTCCTAAACCGCTTACTCCTTTTCAGTGGGAAAGGCAGATTACAGAGGAAGAAATGCTAGAAAAACAAAAGTTTTTAATAGATAATTTGCATATTAAAAATGTGCGTTATAACTGGCATAGTGCAGATAGTAGCATAATTGAAACCGTATTTGCTCGTGGCGATAGAAATTTGCTTAAAGTAATTGAAAAAGCATATTCTTTGGGTTGCAAATTTGATGGCTGGAGCGAAAAATTTGATTTTGATAAATGGAAAAATGCTTTTGAAGAATATGGTATAAGTTTTGAAAACTACACAGGTGAGTGGCAAGAAAGTGATATTTTGCCATGGGATTTTGTAGAGCATGGTGTAAGCAAAAAATATTTGCTTAATGAAAGGCATAAGGCATATAGCGGAATAACAACAAAAGCATGCGGTAAAAATAATTGTAGCGGTTGCGGTGCAAACAAAATAGGTAGGTGCTTTGAATGAAAGTTATTAAACATATAAAAAAAGGTAATATCTGTTATGTTTCCCATATAGACAGTATGCGTGTTTTGCAAAGGACATTAATAAGAGCAAATATAAACGTAAGATTATCTGAGGGATTTAATCCGCATCCAGTAACTTTTACTTCTCACCCATTGCCATTAGGTGTGCAAAGTGAGGAAGAATATTTTGTTATAGCAAATGAAGATAGGACAAAAGATGATATTTTGACCGCTTTTAATAACAATGTGCCTAGTGGTATGATGGCAACTGAATGTTATGAATGTATAAAAAATCCTAATTTTGCTAAAAATGTGAATTATTGTGAATATTTTGTTGAAGGTGATTTTGTATCTTTAAAAAAGGATATAGAAAGTTTGACAAAAAACACAAGTTGGATAATAGAATATCAATTTAAAGATAGCACAAAAGTACAGGATATTGCACCTTTGATTTATAGTTTAAATGTGCAAACAAATGGTATGGTTATGATTATTGCAAGTGGTAATCCTAATTTAAGACCAGATAGACTGACATCTGCTTTAAATGATAAATTTAATTTAAATATTACTGCTAGTGACATCGTTCGCACTAGACAATTAATTATAAAAGATGATAAAATTTTGACAGCAGAAGAGTTTTTGCAGGAGTTTATTAAATGAAAAATTTAATTATTGATACTCATATAACAGGTACTAGGGTTTGCGTTGTAGAAAACGGAACTCTGACTGATTTTGCAATAGAAAAAACCAGTTCGGAAAAATTGGTAGGCAATATTTACAAAGGCAAAGTTGTTAATGTACTAAAAGGAATGCAAGCAGTTTTTGTGGATATAGGTCTTGAAAAGAATGGTTTTTTGTATGGCGGTGATATTTGCGTTAACGGAAAAATGATATCTCATAATGGCACAAATGCTCCGGATAAAATACCACTTAGAGTTGGTGATATAATTATGTGTCAAGTTTTAAAGGACCAATTTGATACCAAAGGTCCAAGACTTACTATGAATATATCTTTGCCAAGTAGAGTATTGGTTATGGAACCATTTGTTGACTATATTGCTATTTCTAGAAAAATTGATAACGATGACGAAAGATTAAGACTAGAAAATTTTGTTAGAGAAAATAGACCTGATAATAGTGGATATATTGTTCGTACAGAGGCAGAAACTTGTAGTGAAGAAGAAATTTTGACAAATATAAACGAACTTAACGAAAAGTGGCAAAAAATTAAAGAGGATTATATTGCTTGCCCAAAATGTTCTTTATTGCATAGCGAGGGTGATTTGGTTATCCGTGCGGTAAGAGATTTTATGCGCGGTGACATTGATAAAATTATTGTCAACGATATGGGTGTTTGCAAAATGCTTGAGAGTGAGTTTTCATGCGTATTTGGAAAAAAGAAGGATATGTTTGAAGTTTACACTGGCTCAGATACACTTACAAACCATTATAATTTAAACCCACAAATAGACAAACTTTTAAAAAGAGAAGTTATGTTGTCTAATGGTGCTTATTTAGTTATAGACAAAACAGAGGCTTTGACTGTAATTGATGTTAATACAGGTAAGTATGTAGGCGATAAAAATTTGGAAGAGACTGTATTTATTACCAATAAAATTGCTGCTATAGAAATTGCAAGACAATTAAGACTTAGAAATTTAGGTGGAATTATTATAGTCGATTTTATTGATATGAATAATGATGACCATAAAGGTGAAGTTTTAAAAATATTAGAGGGTGAACTTAGAAAAGACAGACTTAAATGTACTCTAGTTGGTATGACTGATTTGGGATTAGTGCAAATAACACGCAAAAAAATGCGTAGTAGGTTAATGGATACAATGCTACAAATTTGCCCATATTGCGGTGGAGATGCTTATGTACATTCGCCAGAACATATCATTATGCGTATTAGAGATTACTTGTACGAAATATTTAATGATGATAGTATTCTTGCAGTTAAACTTACAGTTAATCCTATTATATTTAGCAAAATGTTTGCTCTTAATTTGTTTGAAAAGGAACTTGCAACTATTTGGGAAAATATGCGTATTTATTTGATACCAGACCCATTGTATCATATTGAAAAATTTACTTGCGAAAGAGTTCGTTCGGGAATTATTGAACTTCCGGACAATGCAAAATTGTTGTATTAGTGATAAAAACACATTTAAAATTACTACAAAAAATTGCACTAGATAATTTTTATGTTGTGCAATTTTTTATTTAATATTAAGTTGTAATTAAATTGAGATGATAATATTAAAATATTAATTATAATAGTAAAATCATTTGACAAAAGGTAAAATTTATGGTAAATTTGTTGTAGCCGCATAATAAGGGTTCTAAGAGTGCTATGCACCCCCGATTGGTTTAGCGAGACTGGTGAGAGGAGGTAAAGTGTAATGTATGCAATCGTTTTAACAGGTGGTAAGCAATACAAAGTAGAGCAAGACTCTATTATTAAAGTTGAAAAATTGGACGCAAATGTTGGCGACAATGTTGAACTAGAAGTATTGATGGTATCTGATAATGGTGCAGTAAAAGTTGGCAAAGATATTAAAAAAGCAGTTGTAAAAGCAGAAGTAATTGCTCAAGACAAGGCTAAGAAAATTAACATTTTCAAGTATAAAGCAAAGAAAAATATCAGAAAACGTCAAGGTCATCGTCAACCATTTACAGCACTTAAGATTACTGCTATAGAGGCATAATCAATGACAAGTGTTAAAGTTGTAAAACAAAATGGTAGTATTACTGAAGTAACTTGTGATGGACATACAGGCTACGGAGCAGAAGGTGAAGATATTGTTTGTAGTGCGTTATCATCAATAGTGCAAACTGCTATGCTAGGCATACTAAGTGTTGCGGGTGTAAATATGCAGTTTGAAAGGCAAGATGAAGAGGGTTATTTAAAATTTGCAATACCGCAAAATATAACTTTAGAGCAACGCAAAATTTGTGACAATATTTTGGATACTATGCTGTTAGGCGTATCGGATTTATATCAAGGTTTTTCAGATTTTATTGAATTGGAGGTAGTATAATATGTTTATTAATATACAATTATTCGCTCACAAGAAAGGTGTTGGTAGTTCAAGAAACGGTCGTGATAGTGAGTCTAAGAGATTAGGCGTTAAACGTGCTGATGGTCAATTTGTAAAAGCAGGTAATATCTTGGTTAGACAAAGAGGAACTAAATTCCACCCAGGAATGAATGTAAGTATCGGTAAAGATGATACTTTGTTCGCACTTGTAGACGGAGTAGTTAGATTTGAAAGAAAGGGTAAGACTGATAAACAAGTAAGTGTTTATGCAGCAGAATAATTAGTTTACTTAAAAATTAAAATAGCAAGTGCTTAAAGGCACTTGTTTTTTTTTCTAAAAAATTCATTTTATGAAGATTTATGTTTTATTTTGAGTAATTGTTGCATAAACTTTTATGAGGTGAGTTATGAAGATATTTGTTATAAAAGGTTTTTTAAAAGGAATGGTTAAAATTGATAATAAAATGCACTTTGTTGGCAAAGATTTTGATAGAGTAATTAAAGTGGTTTTATTTGATGGCGTAGTAGTAAAAATTATTGATAAAATTGATTTTAGTATAAATATAGTTGGCTATTGCCCAAAAGATATTTTATTGTTAGGGGAAGATAAAGAAGTATTAGGTTATGGAAGTTTGCAAGGTAAAACAGATATTCAAAAAATTATGATGCTGTTTAATAAACTTGATTGCAATAAAATGCCTAGCAAAAAAACAAGTGATACTATCTATAAAAAAGAAGTAAATACTGAAATACCTGCAGATAAAAACAATAATATTGAGATAGAAAACAGTAATGAAACCGATAAAAATATGTCAAAAATCGACACTAAATTGCAAGAAAAAGAAATTTATGAATTAAAAAATCAAACAGAAGTTGATGTTATAAGTGAACATTTGGAGATTATTGACGATAGCATAAATATTGATAATGAAATGTTTGTAGGGGATAACATAAACAAAGATAATGTAGTTATACAAAATGTTGAAGTAAAAGATGAAAAGGTGCAAGAAATAATAATTAAAGAAAATGAAGATATAAGCAGCGGAGTAGATTTTATAATGCAAAACATAGATAATAATTCAATTAATACTAATTATTATGCACAAATTAAAGAAGATTTAAATAAATTTTTAAACTCTCACCCTAAAAATGAAGAATTGGAGAACAGAGTGTGGGGCTCTAAATGGGTTAGAATTAATAGTGATAATGATTATAGCGTTGGTGTTATTTATGAAGATAATATCCCATCTATTATTGCTTATGCTATTCCGTACAATGATTTTAATCAAATAGATATGGACAATTTAAAATTTGGTGAATGGCTAAAAATTGAGGATAAACTTGCTGAAAATCGTGGGTATTTTGTTTATTATCAAAATGCTCAAACAGGTGAGATGATAATAAATGCTGATTATTAAAAATAGTTTTTGGTAAATATTTTATAAAATCAAATATGTAATAAAAAGTAAAAACAAGGGGAAGTTCCCCTTGTTTTTTATAAGTCATCTGCGTCTTGGATAGGAGATTCGCCTTTATCTGTTCTTCCAGTGTAACTACCTGTTGGGTCATAACCTTTGTCATCTTTCCAAGCATCAGTAACTTCTTTTACGTCGATATTTTCCATAATATCCTCCTAATTTAAATGTTTGCTTTTTTTAGCAATTTAAACTAATTTTGGTGTATAGAGGCATAAAAAATTTTCCTTATTTTGCATAATTTTATATTTTAATAAAAATATTATTTTTTTTGCGCGTATTTATTGTTATTTATATATTATTGTGTTACAATAAAAATACAATGAGGGAGTATTGCTTTTTGCAAGTTTTAGTATATGAATTTTACTTTAAAATTAGCGCTTAGTGAAATTGTTAAAAACAAATCAAAAGTTTTAATAGCAATTATTGTGACACTTATTTTATTTATGAGTGCCTTCACTTTGTGCAACATTGCAACGGCACTTCCTAGCAATTTTTACAATTATTATGAGGAATATATGCATGATACTATTGGTATGCATATATCTAATGCAGATAAGGACCTTTATGATAATAAAGACAAGTACTTTATTACTTTTGAGGAAGAACTTGATGTTGCTTGCAAAAATTATTCCTTACTTTTTAATGGTAAGGAACAATTGCCTTATGACGAGATAAAAGATATAGATGGTACTATACTTGCAACAAACTATTATAATAATATTTTGCTTTCAGAAAAAGACCATTTACCCGAAATATACAGTCAATTTTTTGAAGGAGAATCTTCTGGTAAAATTTGGGATTTTGATGAAGAGGGAATTTGGCTATCCAATAAATTTGTAGGTGAGGATAAGTTGGATATTGCAGTTGGTGATAAATTGCAATACAAATATGGAAATACTATTATAGAACTTGTGGTAAAAGGTATTTTTGATGGCGAAAAATTGAGAGATTATATTGTTTCACAAAGCGGAAGCAATATGGTTAATGATTATTTATGCTTTGTATCTGAGCCATCTGCAAGAAAGATTTTGTTTGAGAGTAACACTACTTTTAATGCTTATGGAGTAGTTGGTAAAATAGATAAATTATACGAAGTTTACAATGATTTGCATAAAAAATATTCAATAAAAGAGGGCACTGCCTTTGATATGATATCTACAGTCAAAAACACTCAGGTTATTTGTATGATAGTAGGTATAATAATGATTATTTGCGGTATTATCATTATGTTAAACTTTATTAATATGATAATTTCTCAAAATATAAAACACATTAGTTTGTTGCGTATTTTAGGCACAGATACTTTTCGTATAATGATGGCATATTTTATTATATTCATGCTACTTATTACTATAGTTTGTGTTATTAGTTGGATGACACTTCCGCTATATAACTACTTCGTATCTTTATACTGCGCAAGCATTGGATATTCGTTTACTATTGGTATAAATTATTGGGTTGTACTAGGAGTGTTTGCTATTTGTTATTTTATTACTTGTATGCTTATGCTTGCAAAATGGCTTATTATGCAAAAAACTGCTCCTAGCAGAAATATTTTGGAGGAGGACTGATATGCTTATTGCTTGGAAAAATATAATAGCAAGAAAATGGTCATCAGCAAAAGTTGCATTGTCAATTTTGGCTATGGTTATTATTATGTGTATTTTTACAGCATATTCAGTTGCACTTGGCGAAGAAACAGATAGAATTACAAAATCATATAGGTCTGCCCATAATATTATTGTAGAAACAACATTGCCATTAACTAATGACAAGTTAGAAAAAGCAAAAAATATTGATGGCATAAGCAATGTTGCAGAAATTGCAATATGTAGAAATATTAAAAATTTGCGTGGTATGACAATAAAAATAGATGGTAAACTTTATGAATGTGACCATGATTATTATGATGGAAATTTGCAAATAGGTATTGACCCTTTTGTAAATAATTTGCATTATGGTAATTTTGCTTTCGTAAAACCTAACACACAAATTGTTCAACCACATCAAGAAGAGGAATTGGATTTTAGATTTAAAGGCAATAATTGCTTATTGCTAGGCAAAGATAGTATTGAGGATAACGAAATTATTATAAGTGAATATTTGTTGCAAGAATTTAATTTGGATAATAGCATATTAAATAAAACTTTGACTATTGCTTTTGATAATGTAAACTATTCATTTAAAATAGCCGGCATAATGAATATGCATTTTTATGAATTAACAAATACAATTGAGCAACATTTTATTGCAAGTACAGGAAGTGAATTGTTTAAAAATTATTTTTTAAAGAATGATTTAAATAATATCAAATACCAAACTAAACTTTATATGAAAGGTTTTAAATTGGACGATAAACTTATTGACAATGTAAAAAACCTAAGTATTTTGAATGTTAAAAGTGTAGAATTAGGCAGTCAGTATGGCTTGTCTATGTCAACTACAGTAAGAATAATTAGCAGCATATTAAACGGAATTATGGCAACTGTTGGTTTGGGTATAATTAGTGCTTTGATTTTAAATATGATGTATAGTATGCGCTTTATGATGAAAAAGAAAAATAACTTTTATGCAGTTATGCAGGTGTATGGCTTGGATAAGAAAAAATTGTTTACTATTTTGTTTTGTGAAATGTTCATATTATCTATGATAGCAGCAATAGTAGCCTACGCGTTTAGTTATGGTTTAGTTTATTTGCTTGATTATTTGCTATCAAGCATGGTTGGAGTAGGAGTATTTTTTGGCTGGGCAAACTTTTTGATAACGTTTGCAATAGCAGTAGTATTTACTTTGGGAGTGGTTGTTGCGGTGTGCTTAATTAATTATTCGTTATTATTTAAACGTTCAACGAGCAAAATGCTCCGAAATAGCATGGAAAAATAAAACTATATGTTTTATAAATACACTTTTTAAAAAATGTGATTAAAAATAATTGATTTTTTTATAATTTTTAATTATTATATAAGAGATAAAAAAGAGGAGAATATACAAATGAGTTTTATCAATTATGAATTGTACAGAATTTTTTATATGGTGGCATCAACTGGTAGTATAACAAAGGCCGCTGGTGAACTATATATTTCTCAACCTGCAGTTAGTCAGTCTATTAAGCAATTGGAAACGCAGATAGGTGGTAGGTTATTTAAGCGTACAAGTAAGGGTATGGAACTTACTTATGAAGGAAAAATGATATATGACTATATCAAAGAAGCAAATCAATTAATTGATAAAGCGGAAAAGAAATTTAGTCAATTAAAAGAACTTACTTATGGTGAGATAAAAATTGGTGCGTCAGACACAATTACAAAACACTTTTTATTGCCATATATTAAGAATTTTATTAATAAATATCCTGATATAAGTGTAAAGGTTACAAACAGAACTACAGGTGAGACTGTTAACTTATTAAAAAGCGGTAAAGTAGATATTGGTTTTGTCAATGTGCCACTTGAAGATGACTTACTTGATTTTTCTAATGTAGTTGATACTGAAGATGTGTTTGTGTGCAATAGCGACTGGATAGCAAGATATAATGAACCATTATCTGCAGAGGAAATTGCAAATGAGCCTCTTATTATGCTAGAAAAACTAAGTAATACAAGAAGAGTTATAGACGAACATTTTCAAAAATTTGGAGTAACTTTAAACCCTATGTTGGAACTTGGTAGTCTTGATTTAATGTTGGATATGGCAAGAGTTGGCTTAGGCATAACTGTTGCACCAAAATCAATAGTAGAGCAAGATGTATCTCAAGGTATATTGCACAAAGTGCCTATTAATTTTGATATGCCCAAAAGGGCTTTTGCTTTGGTTACAATGAAAGGTGTACCGCTAAATTATTCTGCTTTGCAGTTTGTAAACAGTTTAAAAAACTAAGAGGGATATATGGAAAACAATACAAAAAGAATTACAGATTATTTTGGTGAATATGTATTTAATGATGAAGTTATGCAGGAGTACATGAGCGAAGGAACTTATAAAGAGTTAAGGGAAGTAATAGACTCTGGCAAAACTTTAGGGTTAGATTTAGCAAATCGCGTTGCAGAGGCAATGAAGGAATGGGCAATGAATAATGGGGCAACTCATTATACACATTGGTTTCAGCCATTAACAGGTGCAACTGCAGAAAAACATGATAGTTTTATTAGTATAGATAAGCATGGTAAAACAATTTTAGAGTTTACTGGCAAAAATTTGTCTAAGGGTGAGGCAGATGCGTCTAGTTTTCCTAGTGGCGGTATAAGAGCGGTTTTTGAGGCTAGAGGTTATACTGTGTGGGATTGTTCTTCACCTGCATTTATTAAAAAAATTGCAAACAACAGGGCAATACTTTATATTCCTACTGCATTTTGTAGTTATAATGGCGAGGCACTTGACAAAAAAACTCCTTTGCTAAGAAGTATGGAGGCATTAAACCGAGAGGGTGTACGACTTATGCACTTGCTTGGTTATAAAGATGTTAATAAAGTGGTTGCAAATGTTGGTGGGGAGCAAGAGTACTTTTTAATTGACAAAAAACATTATGATAAACGTACAGACCTAAAGTTTACTGGTAGGACATTGTTTGGTAGTAACGCACCAAAAGGACAAGAGCAAAATGACCAATATTATGCAAGCATAAAAACAAGGGTTTCAAATTATATGGCGGAACTTAATGACGAACTTTGGAAGTTGGGCATTACTGCAAAAACTCAACATAATGAGGCAGCGCCTTGTCAGCACGAGTTAGCACCTATATTTTGCACTGCAAACATAGCAACAGACCAAAACCAAATCATTATGGATACTATGAAAAGAGTTGCGGAAAAGTTTGATTTAGTTTGTTTGTTGCACGAAAAACCTTTTGCAAACGTTAACGGAAGTGGTAAACACAATAACTGGTCAGTTTTGACAGATAGTGGCATAAATCTTTTAAAACCGGGTAAAAATCCTGGTGAAAATAGGTTGTTTTTGCTTACAATTATGGCTGTTATTGCTGGTGTTGACGAGTATGCGGATTTGATTAGAACAAGTGCCTCAAATGCAGGCAACGAGCATAGATTAGGCGGACATGAAGCACCTCCATCTATTATATCTGTGTATATTGGTGAAGACTTGCAAAGTGTTATAGACAATTTTGTAAATGGTAATAGCAGCGGTCTTGCTCAAAAGCAATTGATTAATACAGGTGTTAATTACCTTGCAGAGTTAAAAAAGGATACAAGTGACCGTAATAGGACAAGCCCTTTTGCCTTTACTGGTAATAAGTTTGAGTTCCGTATGGTTGGCTCTTCTGCAACTTTATCTAATCCTAACACTACAATTAACACAATTGTTGCGGAAATGTTTGCAAGAATAGCAGATGAACTTGAGAGTATAAACGAAAATGACAGAAGCGAAAAAGTTATTGAAATAATAAAAACACTTTATTCTGAGCATAAGCGCGTAATATTTAATGGCAACAACTATTCAAAAGAATGGCTTAGGGAAGCAAAAAAACGTGGTTTAATTAATATTACAAATTGCGTAGATGCTTATGAAACTTTGACTTCAGATAAAAGCATACAACTTTTTGGCAAACATAAAGTTATGAGCGAAGTGGAATTGCAGTCAAGACGTGAGATTTACCTTGATATTTATAATAAGATTATTAATATTGAAGCACGTACAATGCTTATGATGGTAAAACACGAGATAATGCCAGCAATTATTGAGTATAAATCTAAACTTGCAAGCACAATTGCAAACTTAAATGTAGTTAGTGGCGATAACAAACTAAGTGTTGTGGAAAGAAAGTTACTAGAGACATTTGTACCATTACTTGATAATATTTATAGTGATATGATAGAACTTGAAAGAGTTCATAGCCAAGCAATGAGAGGCAATACAAGCAAGAAAAAAGCGATTATTTTACGTGACCAAGTAGTACCTATTATGGAAAAAATTAGGGTTAATGTTGATTTGGCGGAAAAACTATTGCCAAAAGAGTTTGCTCCATATCCTAATTATGCAGATATGCTTTTTTATGAATAATACTTATAAGTAATTGCAAAATAAACACAAGATAAACAATTGAAAGTTACTTTTTGACAATAAAAAGGAGATTAATATGAAAAAAATGACTTCTTACGAACTTCGTGAGGCTTATTTACAATTTTTTAAAAACAAAAACCATAGTATAATAGATAGTAGTTCATTAATACCAGAAAATGACCCTACAGTTTTGTTTACAACTGCAGGTATGCACCCACTTGTACCTTATTTATTAGGTCAAAAGCACCCTCAAGGCACAAGACTTTGCGATGTGCAAAAATGTGTACGTACAGGCGATATTGACGAGGTTGGCGATAGCACACACTGCACATTTTTTGAAATGTTGGGTAACTGGTCTTTAGGTGACTATTTTAAAAAGGAAAGTATTAGTTGGAGTTTTGAGTTTTTAACAAAGGTGCTTGAAATTCCAGTAGATAGAATTGCTGTTACTGTTTTTGAAGGTGATAGTGATGCTCCAAGAGACGAAGTTTCTGCAAATATTTGGGCAGATTTAGGCATTAGCCATGATGCTATTTTCTATTTGCCTAAAAAACACAATTGGTGGGGACCAGCAGGTCAAACTGGACCTTGCGGTGGTGATACAGAGATATTTATTGATACAGGCAAACCAAAATGTTCTGACAAATGTTCCCCTGCTTGCGACTGCGGTAAGTATGTTGAAATTTGGAACAATGTGTTTATGGAATACAATAAAACTATAGACGGAAAGTTTGAACCATTAAAACAAAAAAATGTTGATACTGGTATGGGCTTAGAGCGTACTATTTGTATGTTAAATGGGGTTAGCAGTGTTTACGAAACAGACTTTTTTAGCGATGTTATTAAGTTAATTGAAAGTTTATCTGGCAAAAACTATTTGCAAGATGAAGAGACTACAAAGGCCATGCGTGTTATAGCAGACCATATACGTACTGCAACATTTATTTTGGGTGATGACAAAGGAATTACACCATCAAATGTAGACCAAGGCTATGTATTAAGAAGATTAATAAGAAGAGCAGTAAGATTTGCAAGAGTAATTGATATGCCTGCAGATGGTATTTTAAAGGTATCTAAAGCCTTTATTGAAAAATACAAGGATATTTATCATGAACTTGGAAGAAATTCTGATAAAATTATTAGTGAGTTAGAAAAGGAAATTGAAAGATTTAGCAAAACTATTGAAAATGGTTTGAAAGAAATGGAAAAAGTTATGAAATTTATGCAAAATAATGTGTTAAATGGCAAAACTGCTTTCAGATTATATGATACTTTTGGTTTTCCACTAGAAATGACTATTGAAATTTGCCGTGAAAAAGGCTTTGAAGTTGATGTTGATGGATATCATAAAGCCTTTAGTGAGCATCAACTGAAATCTCAAAAAGGTGCAGAACAAAAATTTAAAGGTGGCTTAGCAGATAATGGCGAGGCAACAACAAACTTGCATACTGCAACACATATTATGAATGCTTGCCTTAAAAAAGTACTTAACGATAGCAATATCCAACAAAAAGGTAGTAACATTACTGCAGAAAGATTAAGATTTGACTTTAACTTTGATAGACCTTTGACAGAGCAAGAAAAACAAGCCGTTGAAGATATGGTTAATAGTGTAATTGATAACAAAATTGATATAGTTTGCGAAGAAATGACTGTTGAAGAGGCAAAAAATCAAGGTGCAATTGGTGTGTTTGATAGCAAATATGCTGAAAAAGTAAAAGTTTATACAATAGGTAATGTTTCTAAGGAAATTTGTGGTGGACCTCATGCTAAAAATACAGGTGACCTTGGCAAGTTTAAAATTGTAAAAGAGCAGTCATCTAGTGCAGGTGTTAGAAGAATAAAGGCTACTTTAACAAAATAAAAATTATCAAAAAGGCAGTTAACAGGTTGTAGTTAATTGTCTTTTTTTACCTAATTTAGTTGTTTTATAACACAAAGTGATTAACAAATAATTATGGATAATTAATAGTTATTTTTATTATTGTCCACATTATGTTTGACTTTTGTGTAGTATAGTGCTATCCTTAATATATAATTTAATAAATCGAGGTGATATAAATGGCAACTATTAAGCAATTAGAGGCTAAGCAATCTGAACTAGATATAATTAAATGGACTGACAGCGAGAATGGTACAGATATGTGTGGTACATACGATTATTGCGAAAAATGTGATAAGGAAAAAGATTTTCCTTGCGCAAGAGCATATTACGCAAAAAATGCTCCAGCAAAAACTACTACTACAAAAACAGCAACTAAAACTACAGCAAAAAAAGCAACTGCTAAAAAGTAAGAAATAATAAATAATTTAGCAAACCAAAAAACGGCAATGTAAATTGCCGTTTTTTATTTTTTATTTAAGTTTTATAAAGTATTAATATAATAATATAAAATGTAATTGAATGATAAATTAATTATATTCATCATCTTGACAAAGTATATAGTTTGTATCAACATCTAATATCTTGCATAGTTTTGCAAAAGTATCAAGAGCAGGTAAGTTGTCGCCATTAAATATATGCGAAACTGCTGATATAGTAACATTTAAATTTTCTGCAATTTCTTTTTGACTTATACCACTTTGCTTAATTGCTTCAATTAATCTTTTTTGAATTAACTCAAGAGTTATCATACTTTACTCCATTTATATTTAATAATACTAATTTAAGTACGATTTTTGATGGGAATTTAATGATTTTATTAAATTTTAGTCAATGCTACCATCAGCAATTGCACCAGTATTTATATTAAATGTCAATTGGTGTTCTGTTTCGTTTTCCAAATACTTAATTTCAATAAGGTCTGCAGTTTTGTATTCTGCACTAATAACTTGTTTTTTAGCACCGTCAAGAGTATCTTTAAATACTTTTAATTGTTCCTCATTGTAATCACCAATGTTATCACTCATAAACAATAAATTACCAAATATTTTGTTTAGTTTTGCAAGCAATTTTCTTTGTTCAAAAGTTGTTTTAATATTGCTATCTCTTAATAAAAATACATCTGGGTCATTGCAAAATGCTCTGCCGTCAAGGTGTCTTCTAAAAATAGAGTTAGTAACTGCGTTTGGTGTAGATACTATTTCGTTATTGTATGTAGTAAAGTAATTATTCTTTTCCCAAGTTAAGGCTTGGTCTGCACCAATTCGGCAAAAATCAAATTTACCAAAAGCAGGGAATAGTGGCACACCACAACCAAGCATAAGTTTTAGTCCGCAACATTCACGCAAAAAGTCAACAGCATCACACATTATTTGACCTCTTGTTCTGTTGCCATAAGGTACTACTGCAACTGAGAATAAAAAGTCAAGTTTAACCATATCATATTTCCATTCGTTTAATACAATATTAAATACTTTTTTGATATATTCGCGAACTTCTGGATTATAAAAATCTAGTGTATAATAACCACCCCAGTTCATACCAGCCATAATGTGGTAGCCTTTTTCGTCATTTATTAGCCAGTCTTTATGCTCATGCGCAATTTTAGATGAACGTTGAGCATTGAATGGTGCAAGCCAAATACCAGCAAGCATATCCTTATTATGTATTGCCTCTGCAACTTTTGCCATGCCTTGAGGGAATTTAACAGGGTCTACTGATAGCCAGTCACCAACTGCAGTTTGATAGCCATCGTCCACTTGAAAAATATCCATTTTAACTGGACTTTTTGCCAAACTTTCCAAATCGCGGTCAATGATATTTTCGTTTATTTTGCTGTAATAATTATACCAACTTGTGTATCCAACTTTTTGTTTAATACGAGGTGATGGCATATTTAAAGCCTTAAAGTAATTGTCAAAAGCAGTGTTATATTTTTCCTTACAATAAAAGATGTTCATAACTTCATAAGTTTTGCCTGCTTTTAGGGTAAGACCTTCCAAGTCTTTTTCTATAATAATTTTATTGTTTACCATATCCGCATAAATGATAGTGTAACCTGTCCTTTCACACAAAGAACCAAACAAATCAATAGTATCTTCATTTCGTATATATCCGTAAGAAAAACTATGGAAAAAACCAACTTTGTTGTTGTATAAAGCAAAGTTGTAGTCACCGCTTCTGCTTGCTTTAGTAAAATACTCTATATTTTTAGATAAAAAATTTAAACCTTTTTGAATGTCTGTTTTAGAGTATTCTCTTGATAATGACCAAGACTGGTATCCATTAGCAAAGAATTTTGCATCGTCATAAAAGTCATAGTCAAATTCTAGGGTGAATTTAATATGTTCCATTTTTACAGTGTTATGCAAAGTAAAAGCAACACTATTATCAGCATTGTTAATATCAATAACATAATGACCAGTTTTTGGGTTGCTACTTGCATATAGTTTGTCTTCGTTAAGATAACTTATTTTGAATTTGTAACCATTTAGCATAATATGCTCCTTCAATATTTTTTATAATAATTTGAAATTAGTACCGATTTTTGTATTGTTTTTAGCAAATAATTAAATTTGGGCATTTAAAAACAATAGTATATTTTACAATTTTACAACTTATTTTATTTATTATATCTCAATTAAATAAAAATGTCAATATGTGGAATCTTTTTTGTAATAAAAGTAATTTATTGCTTGCCATTTAGCATAAACTATAAGCGAGGTTGTTATGAATAAAAAAGTGATTATAGAAAAAAAGAATTTAATTGCCTATGATTATTTAGTGGATAATTTTGCGGCAAGTGGCATTAAATTTAAAACAAGACTATCTACTGCATTTATTACTTTGCTAGTTGATTTAGACTCCAACTCTTTGGATAGTTTTTATACTTATCTTGCAAAAGCAATAGTATTGTCACATAAATATCCTGTAATTATGGCTGCCTTTGAAGAGGTAGAATTTAACTATTCTAGTATTGCTTGTCTATCTGCACTTTTGTATTTTGATATTGAAGGTGAGACTGACCAAGTTTTGTCTGTTATTAAAAATGAAAATGTAATTTCTGTAGAAGGTACATTTAATTTTAAAATGGACGGAATGAAAGACGACTGGGAAGAGTTGAAAAGTATAGGTGAGGTGTTGCTTTTTGGTGATTCTGACGAGGATATTTACAATGTAACCAATTTTATGATGACAAACAGAAACAGCAACAAAAGTTTGTTTTTAGCACAATACCCGGATATTTTGCTTGCAAATGTAACAGATGGACTTATGGTAGAGCATATCAAGTTGCACGATAATGAAGATTTTAATTTAATTACCACTATAATCGCAGAGAGTGCATCGGAACTAATAGTAGAAAAAAATCAAATTAAGCAGTCGTTACTGGACTGTTTATCCAATTTAGTAAAAGTTAAAATATTATAAAAATTATTAATAAAATATACTAAAAATACTATATAAAACTATTTATTTTTTATATTTAAAATATACACATATTTATAAAAAAGTGTAAAATAGCGAAAAAATTACTAGAAAATTAGATTATTATAATATAAATAAAAGCAAAATATATAACATTATAATTAAAACTAAATAACTTAATAGATACTTAGATTATGAGTTGTACGTGCAAAGTACAACTCTTTTTTTGCTTAATTTTGCTTATATTTCAAATTTTACCAATAAAAATAATTTATCAATTTAGTTATCTAACTTTTAAAAAATTACTAAAAAATGTGGATAAATTTTGCCAAAAAACACCTAAATTTTGCCAAAATTTGCTAGACAAAATATGTCTAATTGCTTTACATAATGAAAAGTTTAGGATAGGGTATTGTATAAATAAGGTCAAATAAAATTTACAAATGAAATTTGTTTATACACAAATGTAAAAAGTGTGTAAAGCGGGGGGG
>CAJTNW010000010.1:0-25737 GCA_910577795.1 uncultured Christensenella sp. | reverse complement strand
GGGGGGGGTAAAAA
This sequence comes from uncultured Christensenella sp., assembly GCA_910577795.1. Lineage (GTDB taxonomy): Bacteria > Bacillota > Clostridia > Christensenellales > UBA3700 > MGBC100798. The sequence continues at coordinate 25,723 of CAJTNW010000010.1, read as the reverse complement.
ATGTGTTATTATATAGGCGATAGCGGGAAAAATCTCCCGCAGAGAGAAATTGCAAAACCCTATAATAAGGGGTAGATTTTGCAAAAAAAGTGATGTGGATAACAACACAAACTTTGGTTACAAAATGCAATTGCGAACTGCGGAAAAATTTTTTTTGACCGCTGTCAAAAAAAAATTTTTGAGGTGGAGAATGAAAAAGAAACTTAGTATGTTACTTGCAGCATTTATGGTTGTTTGTACATTTGCTATTGCTCTTGTTGCATGCGCTCCAAAAGACCCCGACCCATTTACCGCTGTAGATAGTAGTAAAGAGTTAGGCAATGTTTGGGATGCTTGGGCAAAAGAACACATGAAAGTTTCTGGAAATACTTTGGGTATCAACGCAAGTTTGAACCTAAAAAATTCAGATACTGATATGTCAATTGCTCTTCAAGGCGGCATTACGCAAGAGAATAACGTAAAAGAAGTTTTGCGTCTTGCAATAGCAAACAATAAGAAAACTGGTGATAACAAGAACATAGTTGATATCATTATTAATGATACCGATGGCTTGTTTGTTAATATTGACGGATTGTCAGCAAAACCTATTAAAATAAGTGAGTTAAAATTGCCTAGCATAGGTGATTTGCTAAAAGATGGGTTAGATATGTCAATTAGCGATATTATCCCTGCTATTAAACCAGCAGTGGTAGAACTTATTAATTTTGCTCTTGACGATAGCAAAGTTACTGTAGACCCAGTTAAAAATAAAAAGACTTATGACGTTAGATATACTTTTACTGTAGAAGTTGACGCACTAGTAAATTCTATTTTGGATATGATTAATTTGCAAATGTCACCAGAGGTAGAATCTATTGTTAACGAAGTAAAAGGTATGCTTGATGGTGTTGACTTGAAATTCACTGTTGATACAACTGGCAATACTCAAACTAAAGTTAAAAAACCAGCAAAAGGTGCTCCTAAATATGATTATGCTGGTGGCACAATGACTGATTTAAAGATAGAAGTTGAGGGCATGACTGTTAATGCAACAGGTATTAATTTGACAAATACTATCCCTAATGTATCTATCCCTACTGATACTATGGATTTGGATACTGCATTACTAACAAGCAGATTAAATGGTAAGATTACACTAAAAGATAGTGCTGGTAAATCTGTAGGTGATTATACATACACTATTAACCTTGATTTTACACCTATTCAATTGATTACTACAATTACTGAGTGTGTAAATACAGGCAGTGCAGACCCTATTATTAAGAAAATGTTACTTGACCAACAAGGTAAGATATTTATTGAAGTAAATCATACATGTGGTACAACTTGCAAAACTACTCACGTAGATGGTAAGAAAACTGATGGCTCTATTATAGCCATTGCATATTCACCAAAAGATTTTGAAAATAATAGAATTTATGTATCTTTAGATTTACGTTCTATTGTTAATGATTCATTGTTGTCTGATATGATAGGTATTGGTTTAAATTCAATTTTCCCAACTTATTATACTACTTTTAGTTTTGATGTATTGCAATATTTGGATTTAGTAAAAACAAGAGCAGAGGCAGATGCTCCTGTAGGTTCTGAAACTCCAGAAGAGCAAGCACTTGCGTATGGTTTAGTTTCTGATAGCCCAATGTCAATAGGTAATATTATTACTGACATTATTGGAGGTTTAAAAGATAAGCAAGAATTGCAAATTAAAGTTGATTATTTTAGAGAATTGTTAGATGGTCTTTATGGTACTACCCTTGACGAAGGCACTTATTGGACTTTATTAAAAGCCGTTAATAGTTTGTTTAATGGTGTTGATAAGATTTGTATTGATGGTGTTTATTCTAATGGTGAACATTTTGAGCAAAACGTTTTAGATTTGTATACTAGAGTAAAAGATGGTAGCGATGCTAAAAAAGATTTTGGCGAAAATGAAGAAAGCCTTGCAAACCACAAAATTATTAAAGGTGAGGTGTTAGACTGGGATAAAGATGCTGCTGGTAATGTAAAAATTTATCAAGGCGGAGATAAAGATAATCCTAATACTGATAATTTAAATTCTGTTGTTTACAATACTAATGGCTCTTACAAGACAATGTCTTATGGTGAGTTAATGGAATTAGTTGTTGATAAAAATGCAACTAGCACAAAAAATACAGTCGTTATTAAATTTAAAGATATTTATGGCAAAGAAGTAACTTCTCGTATGAATATAGTTGAAATTGCAGGATTAAATCCTAATATTTATACAGAACAAACTGTAAAATTGGTTTTGAGTAATGGTGGTGTTGATAAGAAAAGTGCTGGTATTGGTTCAAGTATCAATAATTTGCTTGCAGTATTAAAAACTTTCTCAAGCCTTGTTCCTCAACTAAGTATGCTTAATGATTTAGTTACTCCAGAAGTTGTTATTGAAACTAAAATTACTATTGCTGAAGTTGAAAATGTTGTTTGGGACCAATCAAAGGTAGCCGGTATTAATAGCAGTCAAATCTTTGACGAAGACCCAGAAAAAGTTTATGCAAATGGTGATGCTTTGAGTGATACTCATCATATAACAGTTAATTTTGCTAATGGTGAAATTCACGAAACAGATGTTAAAGCAAGCAATACTGCAAACTTTGTTAGCAATAATAAAGTTGCAGCATGGGGTACCTTCCCAATGCAATTTGCTGCATTTGGTTATACTAAAGAAGTAATAGTAAATATGAATGATGCTCTTGGTGTTGATAATCAAACAATTTCTTTGATGCTAACTGATGGCAAAGTATCTTATAAAATTGCAAACTCAATTAAAAACAATGTTATTAATGCTAGTATGAAATTGCAACAAGCAGAAACAATGGCAGCAGTTGGTGAATTTGCTGATGCAAATGGTTTTGAGTATTCAGAAAGTTCAAGTTTATTAGGTTGGAATGGTGCAAATATTACATTTAACAAAAAAGGTACTTATACTTTATCTTTGAAAGGTGGACATAATGCAGTTCTTAACTTGACATTTATAATTATTGAGCACCATGTTGATGAAACAATGTATATGGGTGTAACTAAAACTTATAATGGCAAAATTGGTGTATTTGCATTTACTAAGGCAGAAGCAGAAAAAGCAGCAGATTTAAATACTAATGCTAATATGACTATTGCTGTTAGTGGTACAGACACAGCACCAGTAATTGAAGTATCATTTACTAGAACAGGTAAATATACAATGACTATTGTTGATAAAAATGGTGATTATGTTATTGTTAATTATGATGTAAAAGAGGCTGCACAAACAGTTTCTGGATTAGAACTTAATATAGATAATCAAATTAAATTGAATGAGTTGTTTACTGATGTTAGGTTTGAAAAAGAAGTAATTGTTGCTGCAGTTGAAAAATTAAACAATGATAATACTGACAAAATTACAATGACATTTAATGGCGATATGGAAAACCCTATTTTGACTGTTAATGCAATTGATAACAATGGTTATAGTGGCTATGTTATGAATATGACTGGTACTAATAATGAAATAGCAAAATTAACAATTAAATTTAACACAAAAACTGTTGAAAAAACTGCTTATGTTGGTGGTGATAAGGTTGTTGTAACTGAAGACGAAATTGGTGTTCCTTTTACAAAAGAGTTTGCTGAAAAACTTGCTAATACTCAAAATACTGGTAGCAATAAAACTAAAATGACAGTTGCTGTATTAGAACTAGAGGATGGAAAACTAGCACTAGAATTTACTGTTTTGCAACCTAATAACAATACATTTACTTTAACTAATAAATGTTCAATCAAGATTAATGCTAAGTTAGTTGCTGAAAGAACAGCAGTTGTTGGTACTGATTTAGTTTTTGAAAAAGGAACAGATGAAGGTCAATTAAATCATAGTTATTCTAAATATAACTTTACTAGTCCAGTTAGTGACTTTAATGATACTTATGCTGGAAAAGCAAATGTTACATTAAATGAATCTACTTTGGCTTTGACATTTAACTTTACAGAAGCAGGCGAGTATGAATTGGTTGTAGTAAATATGACAATTAAAATCACTGTAACTGCTGCTGAGGCTTAATTTTGGAGGCATAATGGAAGATAATAAAGATTTAATTCCTGATGCAGAAGTTGATAATACAAAATCTCAAGAGGTTGTGGCAAATGCCACAACCGAAGAGGTTAGTGTTAAAGAAAACGATGTGGAAGTAGTAAAGACTGCAGATAAGGAAGAAGTAAAAGTTAAAAAGACTAAAAAGGCAAAAGAGCCTATGCAAAAAAAGAAAAAAATCATTATAATAACAGCCGCTGCAACTGTTGGTGCTGTTATTCTTGGTTTGTTTATTTGGCTTATGGTAATTTTATTTGGACCAGGTAGAACTCAAGATTTAAGTAGTATACCATTAAAAGTAGATATGGCAAACAAATACTATATGGGTACAGAAGGTCAAGTTGATTACAAAAAGATTTTCCCTGATGGAGATAGTTTTGTTTTAAGTAGTGATAAAAAGACATTGACATTTAAAATGGCTGGCAAAGAGGTAACAAAAGAAGTTACTACTATTGACGGAGCAGTTAATGTAAGCACTTTTGATGCACTTGTAGAAAATATCAATGCAGGAAAGAAAGTAGTTATACAAAATGCTAGTCTAAAAGCACCCAAACTAGAAGGTAAAGCAGAAGACGAAGCACCAACTATGACTGTAAAAAATGATGTTTATGGTAATGGTGCGGTTGTTAATGTAAACGAATTAATTGGTGCACGTGTAAAAACACCTGATAAGAATGATGGCAAACTTGCTGCTTTGTCTGATGGTACTAGTTATAGTAAGACAAAATACTTTATAGGTTTTAGCGCGTTTACAATTGTTCCAAGAGAGGACAATGCACAAGTTATTTTCCAAGATGTACACATTACAGGTAATGATATGAGTACAGAGGAAGGCGGTAACTTAGCAGGACTTGATAATGACAAAATGGCAGAACGTGGTGTTAAATTGTTTAGTGGTTACGGCTCAACTTTATATGTTTGCGGAAATGAAGATGCAAAAGCAAATGCACTTGTAAAACATTGTGTTTTTGAAAATGGTGGTAAAGTTGTGCACATAAGCAATTCAGAAGTAGATATGCAAGGTTGTATTGTAAGAAATGCAGCAGATACAGCAGTTTCTATTGAAACAGCCGCAAACAAAGCAAGTACTATTAATATGAAAGACAACGTAATTGCAAACTCTTTGACTGGTGCTATATTGTTTTATTGTATGGATACTGAAATTACAAAAGACAACGAGGATGCAAGTTGGAATACTTTGAATATTGATGGTTTCCTTGATATTTACAACTGGAAGAACGAAAATAATTTGTCTTTCTTGCCAGAAACTGAAGACCCATTGCTTGCAAATATTGCAAATGCTATTGCTGGTGACGAAATTCCAAAGGCTAATTATGATGCTTTAAAAGCAAAAGAGGGCGGGGAAAAATATATTCACTTTGCAATTATCAAAATAAGAACTGGTAGCAAAGATATGCCTATCAAATACAATGGTTCTAAAGTAAATGGTTGTGATAAAGTTGGCTATTCTGACTCAAAAGCAAATGGTCAAGCAAGCGGATTCCCAATACCACCAATTGCATCAAAAATTATGTATGACATTGATGTTTGGGGATATTATAGCAACGATAAAGGCTCTGTAGGTCCAACTGATGGATTTAGCGAAAAAGTGCTAGAAAAATTATACGAAGAACTTCGTGAGGGCAGAAATTAATAGTTTGACTGGCAAGTAGATATTTGCCTGCAAATATATTGCTAAGCATGCCTACCATAAATTTATCGCTTAGCAAGGCTATATGCAATCAAATTTTTTGATGTAGTGAATTAATAGAATTGTAATTTTAAGATTGCTTTATTAGCCAAATAACCTTAAGGGCTTGCTTATAGCAGCCCCAAAAGGTTATTAATTTTGACAGAATATTTATTACTTATTATTACGCAGCCCCTCTGTATGTAATAATTCATAGTAATAGATTTCTTTTATACTTTCACATGTACCCCACCACAAATGTGGTGGGGTACTATTTTGTGATATTTAATTAAAGATAAAATAAAATATTAGATAATTATGTTGTTTTATTAATTAGATAAATTAATAATAAGATAATAATTTATATATTTATATAAATATAATTACAAACTTAAATAAAACAGACTGGTTTTCCGCCAGTCTGTAATTTGGTTATTAATTGTTATCTTCGTCTATATCTTCTTTTTCTTCTTGATTACGTTTTTTTCCAGTAAGTAGGGCAATGATATGTTGCTTTTCTTCTTCTGTATCTGTATCATTATCCATATTTTGAAGATAATCTTTTAATGCTTTTTTAATTTCTTTTTCCTCAACTTTTTTAGACTGAACATCTATTCTGCCTTTTTTCTTCATATCGTCCAAGTCTTTTTTGCTTTGAGTTTTTATCTCTTCAATATTAGATTTAATATTTTGGATATTCTTTTTGTGTTGTGCTTTGTATTCTTTAAGTTTATTAGGGTCATCAATATTTCTTAATATTTTGTTTAACTCGTCCATTTCTTTTTCAAGATTTTTAATGTAATCTTCTTGGTCACGGATAAGTTGTTTTCTTTCTAACTTAAGACGTTTTTGTTCTTCTCTTATTTTCTTTCTCTCACGGGTAACTTTAGTTTCGCTTGATAGATTTCTTATATTTTTTAATGATAAAAACAAGCCTTTTAGCATTTTGCCTAAGCCTTTTAGTCTGTGTTTGTTACCCCACAAAATAATACCTTCGGTTACTATATTGTCAAGCAAGCCTGATGTAACGCCAGATAGTCCACGCATTGGCATTTCTTCCATACCTTGTTGTAGCATAAGCATAGTTGTCATATCTGCGTCTGGCACTTGGCTTTTAATAACAGCAGGAGCAAATTTGCAGAATAGTTTACCTATTATACAACATTTCATTTCTCCTATTGTTGTATTTTTATCAAACTCACCACGTTTTGCTGGTACGTTTGGTGGCATTTTATCGCCATAAACCGCCTCAAATTGTTCTACTGGTATTTCTTCCGCATCTTGCATATTGTAGTAAACAGGTGCAGTTTCTTTGTAGTTAAGGTGGGTAATAGTTTTGTCACCAGTAACATTTATTGTAGCATTTAGTTTAATATCTCTTGAAGATGCACCAACTAAAATTTCAAAATCACCACTTTCTACAGCCCAGTCCTTAATTTCTACATTGTAATAAGCAAAACTACGTTTATCAAGTTCAATAGTAACAGTTTCGCTTTCGCCTGCTTTAATAAATACTTTTTTAAAGCCTTTCAATTCCTTTTCTGGTCTAAAAATACTGCTTTCAATATCTTTTATGTAAACCTGTGCAATTTCTGCACCATCAACTTTACCAGTATTTTTAATATTAAAAGTAATGGTTACTTTGTCATTTTCACTAATCTTATCACTGGATATTTTAAGGTCAGAGTACTCAAAGGTTGTATAACTCAAACCATGTCCGAATGGGAATAAAACATCCTTTTTCGCACTATCATAATATCTGTAACCAACATACATACTCTCGCGGTGTTCACTAGTTTTTGGAGCACCAACATAATATTTAGAGCCTATGTAGTCACTTAATTTAACAGGATAAGTTTCTGCAAGTTTACCACTAGGATTAACAATACCGTAAATAATGTCAGCAATTGCTTCGCCTGCTGCTTCACCAGGTAAGTAAGCATTTAATAGTGTATCAACTTTGTTTATCCAAGGCATTTCCACAGGAGAACCACCAAGCAATACAACAATTATGTTTTTGTTAACTTTTGCCACAGCCTCAATTAATTTGCTATGGCTAGATGGAATTGTCATATCCTTACGGTCATAGCCTTCACACTCGTAAGAGTCGGTTAGTCCCACAAACATAATAACTTTTTCGTTATTTTTAGCACATTCAATTGCCTCATTAAATAGTGCCTCGTCATAACCATCATTTGTTAGTTTGTAGCCTTCTTTATATTCATATTTTAAGTTATGGCTATCAAGATAATCAGTAAAACTTACTAAATTGTAAGGATTAATCCTTGAACTACCAGCACCTTGGTAACGAATAGTTTTTGCAAGGCTACCAATAACTGCAATTTTGTCATTGTGGTCAATAGGCAAAGCATTTTTTTCGTTTTTCATAAGTATGATAGACTCTGAAGCAACACGTCTTGCCAAACGATGACCATCACGATAATTGTAAAAATATCCATCATCGCGTGCATCAACAACTTTAAATACCAAATTTAAAATTCTTTCAACAACAATGTCAAGGTCTGCCTCTGCAAGAGTACCATCAAGCACTGCTTTAACAATTTCTTTATCAGTCCTACCACCGCAACTTGGCATTTCCAAATCCATACCAGCAATAATACCTTGTACACGGTCATTAACAGCATTCCAGTCAGATACAACTAAGCCTTCAAAACCCCATTCATTTCTTAAAATATCAGTTAAAAGATATTTATTATCTGAACTATATGTACCATTAATTCTGTTGTAACTGCACATTACAGTTTCTGGCTGAGACTCTTTTACAGCAATTTCAAACGGAGTAAGGTATATCTCACGAAAAGCACGTTCGTCAACAACTTCGTTAATAGTCATACGATTAGTTTCTTGGCTGTTTACTGCAAAGTGCTTTAGAGAAGTACCTACACCAGTAGTTTTAGTACCTTTTATATAACCGCTTGCCATTTTACCAGCAAGATATGGGTCTTCAGAAAAATATTCAAAGTTTCTACCACAAAGAGGTGACCTTTTAATATTAGTACCAGGTCCTAAAATTACGTCTATATTTTGATTTATACATTGTTCGCCCAAAGCCTTACCAACTTCCTTAATCAATTCAGGATTCCAAGTAGAAGCCATATTTACTGCAGGTGGAAAACTTGTTGCAGGGTAACTGCTTTTTAAAGCAACATTATCTGCATCGTCATTATTTTCTTTTCTTAATCCGTGAGGGCCATCTGACATAAAAATTGATGGAATATTTAGTCTATTAATAGGTTTTGTTTCCCAAAATGTCAAACCACTGCATAAAGAGGCTTTTTCAAATAAAGTCATATTTCTGATTAAGCCGTGAATTGAGTTTTTCATATATCCTCCTATTCGGTTTACCGAACTATATATTATATTTTTATTATTTACACTATTTATATAAAAATTGTGTAAATATAGTTATATTTACCGCATTATATGCTTAGTATACCATATATTTTATTCAAAATCAATAGGCAAATGCAAAAAATTTATATATTTTAAAATATATTGTCACATATTAGTGTATATACAAATATAAATATGCAATATTTTGTTTAATAGTGAATTTTATAAGGTTTTTTATAAAAATTTAACTTTTTTTTGAGTGAAAGCCTTTATTTATTTGACTTTTTTTTTATTATCTATTACAATAATTTAAATATATAGTTAATGTACATAAGGAGATAGCATTTATGAGTAAAATTGTGAAAGATGGTTTGACTTTTGATGACGTTTTATTAATTCCTCAATATTCAAATGTTTTACCTAATTCAGTTAGTTTGGCAACAAAATTGACAGATGATATTAAATTGAACATTCCTTTGCTTAGTGCAAGTATGGATACTGTTACAGAGTATGAACTTGCTATTGCAATAGCACGTGAGGGTGGTATCGGTATGATTCATAAAAATTTGTCTATTGCAGAACAAGCATTGCATGTTGACAGAGTTAAAAGAAGTGAACATGGTGTTATTACAGACCCATTCTTCCTAAGCCCTGATAATACATTGGAAGATGCTAACAACCTTATGAGAAAATATAGAATTAGTGGTGTGCCTATTACTGTTGCTGGTAAATTGGTAGGTATTATTACAAACCGTGATTTAAGATTTGAAACTGACTTTACACAGAAAATTAGTGATGTTATGACAAGTGAAAATCTTATTACTGCAAAACAAGGTACTACTTTGGAAGAAGCACAAAAAATTCTTTGCAAACACAGAATAGAAAAACTTCCTATAGTAGATGCTCAAAATAATTTAAAAGGTCTTATTACTATTAAAGATATTGAAAAAGCAATTCAATATCCAAATAGTGCAAAGGATAGTAATGGAAGATTACTTGCTGGTGCAGCGGTTGGTGTTACTGGCGATACTATGGAAAGAGTAGAGGAACTTGTAAAATCTAAAGTTGACCTTATTACTATTGATACTGCACATGGTCATAACCAAGGTGTTTTGGATATGGTTAAAAAAGTTAAGGCTAAATTTCCTAATCTTAATTTGTGTGCTGGTAATGTTGCAACTGCAGAGGCAACAAAGGCATTAATAGATAGTGGTGCAGATGTTGTTAAAGTTGGTATTGGACCAGGTTCTATTTGTACAACTAGAATTATTGCTGGTATTGGTGTTCCTCAAATGACTGCTGTTATGGACTGTGCTGAAATGGCAGACAAAATGGGCAAAAGAATTATTGCTGATGGTGGTATTAAGTTTAGTGGAGATATTGTTAAGGCTTTAGGTGCTGGTGCAAGTGCTGTTATGATAGGTAGTTTGTTTGCTGGTACTGCAGAAACTCCAGGTGAAATTGAAATGTTCCAAGGCAGAAGTTTTAAAGTATATCGTGGTATGGGTTCTTTGGGTGCTATGAATAATGGTAGCAAGGACAGATACTTCCAAACAAATGCTAAAAAATTAGTTCCAGAAGGTGTTGAAGGTCGTGTTCCATTTAGAGGAAGCCTACAAGAAGTTGTATTCCAACTTGTTGGTGGTATTAGAAGTGGTATGGGATATTGTGGTATGCCTGATATTGAGTCTTTGCGTAAAAATGCTAAGTTTGTTAAAATTTCAAATGCAGCACTTATTGAAAGTCACCCTCATGATATCAGCATAACAAAAGAGGCCCCTAACTATGCAACAAAAGGTGTTTGATAATCAATTGAACTAAAAATAAAACTGCAATATCCTATTGGTATTGCAGTATTTTTTGTTTTTTGCACAATTTGTATTAAAAGTGTCAGAAAAAGTATACTTTTTCTGACACTTTTTAAGTCTTAATTTTTTATAATATTTGGTTATAAAATTGCCAAAAATTAATATTATTTACTAAAAAAATTATACCATATAGGATAAAAATTGTCAATACAAAATAGTCAGAAAAAGTATACATTTACTGACAAATACAATACATTTTTTGCAGATTAATTCATAAGTTTGTAATGTGGACTTAATGTCAAACTTGCAAATATCAACAATGGTTTTATATTGCTTTTGATATTGACATTAAGGTTTATTTAAGTTATAATTAAAATAAGTATATTTATCTTTATATTAATTATTTAAAAAAAAACTATCGAAAATCGGTATTAATTATACATTTTTGCTAGTAAATATAAATTGGAGGGAATATGATTAAGTTAACAAATGTTAATAAAATTTATGGTAAAGGTGATAGCCAAGTACACGCATTAAAAGATGTAAATTTGGAACTGCCAAATGGTAAATTTATTGCTATTGTGGGTAAATCTGGTAGTGGTAAATCAACATTAATGAATATAGTTGGTGCATTGGATTCTTGTACTTCGGGTACAGTTGAAATAGATGGAGAGATTTTAAATAACAAAAACGCAAATCAACTTGCAGATTATAGAAATAAAAAAATAGGATATATTTTTCAGTCTTTTTATTTAGAGCCAACTTTTAGTGTGCTTGAAAATGTTGCTATGCCAATGACAATTGCTGGAGTTAATAAAAAGGAACGTGAAGCAAAGGCTATGAAAGTCATTGAAAGCCTTAATCTTACAGAAAAAGCAAACAAAAAAGCAAGTGAACTTTCTGGCGGACAAAAACAACGTGTTTCTATAGCACGTGCGTTGGTGTCTGACCCAGATATCATATTGGCAGATGAGCCTACAGGTAATCTTGACAGCCAAAATGGTGGCGAAGTTATAGCATTATTACAACAAATTTGCAATAGTGGAAAAACTGTTTTGCTAGTTACTCACAATATTGACGATGCTAGAAAAACTGATATAATGGTAGAAATTAAAGATGGTATTATCTCAAATATAATAGAAAATGACGAAAAAACTAAAATAGCGGCTCAACATTCTAGTGACTATGATAATGAGGGCAATTTAATTGATAAAAACAAGGTTGAAGAAGATAGTAAGTTAGAGAATATTAATAATAACGAAAAAATTGATAAGGTAGGGGAATAAAATGAAATTTTGGGATATATTAAAAATATCTTTACATAATATTTTTAATAACAAACTCAGGACGTTTCTTGTCATGATAGTGCTATTTGTATTGTCTACGATAATATTAATTGTTGCGTCAGTGGGTATTAATTTTACACAAATTATTAATAGCGAAGACTCTTTCGGTGGTGTAAATTATGCGGATTTACAGTTAGGTTATAGGATGCAATATTCTAATCCTTTAGAAGAAGGGCAAGTTAAATGTTTTAGTAAACAAGACATAATGAATTATAAATCAACTTTTAAAGAAGATTATCCTTTTTTGCAAAATATGGTTGCTACATCTGAAAATGAATTTATTAATGTTCCTAATCATTATACTTATATTGAAATAGGAATGATAGATACAAATGAAAACATTTTAGCAGGCAGAGAGAACTATTTAAAAGCAGGACGTTTGTGGAATAAAGATGATGCTGATAAACCAAATATTTGGATTAATGATGTTATGGCAGAAGAATTTAAAATAGGTATTGGTGACACTATAGATGTAGAGTTTTATACAGAATCAAGATATACAGGTAGTGTGCCGGGCAAAACATGCAAATTTGTAGTAACAGGTATAGTGGATTACCAAGATTACGAATGGGCAGAAAACAACTGGGTATTATTTGATTATAATTATGCTTTGAGTAATGGTGCAAAAATTAACACATTGAAATTTAGTCAGTCAAAATTGTCAGATGGTGCAAGTATTAGTATGCTAAATAAGTTAAAAAGTTTTATAAAACAAAATAACACTTTTGATTATGAAAAGAATCCAACAGGGCTATCGGTTATATCTTATGCAGTGGAAGATAGAAATTTTGCAATTCTATTTACTTCTCTTATTATAATTGGTGTATTAGTTATATCTGTAATAATTATTTTATTAAGTATTGGTTGTGTTTCAAACTCAATTCAAATAACAGTAGAACAAAATGCTAAGTTTTTTGGTATGATGAAGGCTATTGGTATGCGAAATAGTGTAGTAAAAAGTATTGTTCAAATACAGTCAATTATTATGATATTTATTGCAGTGTGCCTTGCTACAGGTGTAGCAATTGGATTATTTTTTGGTATTAATCCTATTCTTGCACAAACATTTGCAAGTCTTGGACTAACAATTTCTTTAAGTATGCCATTTTATATTCCTATTGTTGTATTTGCAATTTTGGTTGGAATGGTAATTCTATTTACTTTAAAATCACTAAATAAAATTAGTAAAATGGACGTTGTTTCTGTTATAAGCGAGGTAAATTAAAATGAAGATAAATGATTATTGGAGGCTTGCAAAAATTAGCCTTAAGGCAAGAAAGAAATCAACACGAAGCACTATTCGAGGTATTTCTATTAGTTTAATTTTAATTGTACCAGTTATTTTTGCTATTATTGCATTATACGCATCGGTATTGCCTCAGTTAAACAAAAATCCTGAGTCATTGTATGCAATTTTTACTAGTGGACAAAAAGGTTTTACTGTTGCAGATAGTAGTGAATTGTATAATTATTCAAGTATTGGTGCATTTAGTGATTACTCTGTTTTGAATAATTATTCACAAGACCGAAACTCGGCTTTTGATGAGATAGATAAAGAATTTTTACATTATACTTTGTTAACAAAAAATATGTATACAAGTGATGGCAAATTATATGAACGTATACAAATAGATGGCGAAAATAAACCTTTAAGAATAGAAGAGCAACAGGGTGATGAGAGGCAAATGAGTTTTAGCATGGCTGTTGTGGACAAAGATAATTTAGATATGCTCCAAAAATCAAAATATGGTGTTTTGGGAGATAGTTTTAACAAAGGTTTTACAGGTAATGGCGCAAGACAAGTCATTTTAGACCGTAGTTATTTAAAATTAGCGGGCTTAGAAGATAAAGATGTTTATGGTAAAAAAATAAGCATTTTTGTTAGGGAGTCTACAATAAATAATTTAAAGTTTTTTGTAAATGATGAAGAAACTACTTTTGTAGACCATTATTTGTTTAGAGATTTTGAGGTTGTTGGCATAATTGGTGATGGTAACAAATGGCATAGTATGCCAAATAATAATGATATAAATCAAGCAGATATTATTGTTTCAGGTGCGTCATATTATGGTTTGGATGGAACGGCTGCAATAGTAAACAAAGTTGGTATACATACTGAAAATAACTATGGCTATTATAAATATGATTTTGGAGATGTAGAGGCAAAAAATATTAAGGCAAAAGATTATATTTTTACTGGTGCGGAACATTATGGTGCATACATAAATATGGCTAAACAAGGTGAAAGTAATAGCGATATAATTAGCATAGAAAAGAATTGTTACAAATATATACCAGATAAAAATGGTGTTAATCCTTATGGTGATTTGTCTGAAGTTATATCAGAGGTTTATCCATATTATAAAAGTTCTTATGATTCGAAACTATTTTTTGAATTAAGTGGAATAGCATCAGATTTTTATACTAACTTTAGTATGCTTAATTTTATTTTAACAATTGTAATGTCTATACTAGGTGTTTTTGCGGGTATTGTGCTATTTGCTGCATTAGTTAATTTGTTTAATACTATTATGCATAGTGTAAATTCACGTAAAAATTATTTGGGAGTTATGCGTGCAATTGGTGCTAAATCTTCAGTTATTCCAAAATTATATTTGTTTGAAGTACTAAGGATTTTTGCATGGGCATTTTTGTGGATAGCAATAATAGGCGGAGGAATTTGTATTGGTATAAAAGTTTTATTTGACCTATTATTTAATGGTGGATATGCTATGGGAATGGGTGGCAGTAGTATTGTAATTTCCATTAGTTGGGGTATGATACCAGTTGCACTTCTTGCGGTACTTGGTATACTCATAGTAATAGGTTTGGTTTATAGTATAGGCTGTAGTTATAAAATGTCACGCAAACCTATTATGGAAGTTTTGGAGGGGTAATATGCGTAAGAAATTATTAATTGCATTTATATTGATACTTATAACTTTATTAACTTTTAACTTGGTTGCGTGTTCTGGTGATGAAAATATAGTTGGTGAAGTTAATATTACAATAAATCTTGATAAGGAATATGCTGACTTATCAGTTAATTGTCCAGAGGGTACAATAAAAAAGAATAGTGAAACTCAATATTCAGTAAATTTAAAAAGTTTATTGCCTGTGGAAGTTGTCATATATTCACCAGGATATGAGGTTGTAACTTTATCTTATACTACTAAACAACTAAACGAAAATTCAAACATTACTGAAAATTTAAAATTAAAACAAGAGTTGTACAGATTTAGTTTTATATCTGAAAATAAAGAATTGGAATTGGCAAAAGATTATAACAATATAAAACTTACAGTAAGTGCAGGAAAATATGTACTAGAAAGTGAAAGACCAATTAACCAAAATATAATTTTAACTGCAGGTAATGATTATAAAGATGTGGTTTTGTTTAAGGAAATGTTTATTTATGCTGGCTCAAATGGTAACTATTCTCAACAAATACCTTTAATCGGTAAAAATGACCAACAAGTGGCAATGTTTATACCAAGCATTTATAAAACGGAATATTCTTTTGTTATTGACAAACTTGATGATTTGAATAACCCTATAATTTTAAATTGTGGTGAGTATACCATGCTTGAGAATTTAGATTATTCGGTGAGAGATATGTATACTGGCAACTTGAGTTTGCTTAGTCTAAAAGATATAGATGATGGCTATTATTGCTATCAAAGTGAGGTTCCTGCAAAAACATTTAAATACACTATTCCTACTGAAGAAATAGATTTGGACTATTTATATGCAGATTATCTAGTAGATTACCGCAGATATAATAGTGAAACAGTATTATATTCAAATAGAGAACTTGTCCCCGGTGATAAATTTGCTTATGAATATCGCAAAGATGTCAATGAATATGTAAATTATCATATTATTACAGCAGAAGAATTGGAAAGCGGTTTAATCCATATTACAGATGACAATAGCATTTCGGATTTTTATGGCAAAAAATTTACTTTAACTGTCAAAGATAAAGATGGTAATGTGGTAGAGGGACAAATTAGCATAGATAATAACATCTATAATGATGGAGATGAAGTAGTATTTGATAGTATTGATAAACATGATTATTACTTACGAGTATCACATCCTACTATTAATTATGATGATGAATATTTTTATGATGCTGTGTATTCTGCCATTGTAAGTAGTGATGACTCAGTTGTTAATATTGAAGTGGTAGTAAAACAATTGAATAAAATAAATATAATTTATAGAGATATTAGTAGTAATCAAATAGTTGAAGATTTTAATAGAACCCTTAATGTGTATGATGGATATGTAATTCGTGATTTGAGTCCATACGATAGTAATTACTCAGTAATTGGTGCACAAGGTATAATTTATTTTAATGAAGTATTTGGCGACACTATTGAGGTTAAAATTGTTAAAAACTATAAAGTTAATATACATATTACAAATTTAGATAGCATTGAATTTGTTGATAATAGTTCCTTTGTTTCTGCAGATAAAAAATTTATTATTACTCGTTTAGATATAGATTATAATGGCAATGTAAAATTAGTAATACCGGGTAATTTAGCAGGTAAAAGTTTGCAATTTACTTTAAGTAGTTATACTGGAGAATTAAAATACTTTTTCACATTAGATTTGCCTAATGATTTAGAAAATATTGATACAATAAATGTAACAGTTTTAGGTGTAGATGACGAATGGTAATATTTTGATTTTATACTAAAAATTACTTAATTTAGATAAAATAATTTATTTATAATTATATATCAAAAAGTTATAAGCCTCCCACAAGAATAATCTTGTGGGAGGCTAAGTTTATTTAAATTTATTCATTTAAAATTATATCTATTATTAAATATTAATATAACTATTTGTTATCGCGGGCTGCTATCTCTTTTCTGATGATTTTACCGCTTATAGTTTTAGGCAATTCGCTTACATATTCTACAATACGTGGATATTTGTAAGGTGCAGTTGCTTTTTTAACATGGTTTTGCAATTCTTTTGTAAGTTCGTCACTAGGAGTATAACCCTTTGCTAAAACTATTGTTGCCTTTACAACTTGTCCTCTTAATGGGTCAGGTGCACCAGTAATTGCACATTCTAAAACTGCTGGGTGTTCATGAAGAGCAGATTCAACTTCAAAAGGTCCTATTCTGTAACCGCTTGATTTAATTATATCGTCTTTTCTGCCTACAAACCAATAATATCCGTCACTATCTTTTGTTGCAAGGTCTCCTGTATGATAGACACCACTGCCAAAAGTATTAAAAGTTCTCTCATCATCTTTATGATATTTGTAAAGAAGTCCTAATTGATTTTTACGCATTTTTATGCAAATCTCACCAGTTTCGCCGTCAGTAACTTCATTTTCGTTATTATCAGCAAGATAAATATCATAAATTGGTGAAGGTTTACCCATACTACCTTGTTTTATTGATAAAAATTTATAAGTACCTAACAATACAGATGATTCAGTTTGACCAAACCCTTCAAAAATTTCAAGTCCTGTTGCTTTTGTAAATTCTTTTGAAACTTCAGGATTTAGCGGTTCACCTGCAGTAGAGCAGTGTTTAAGGCTAGAAAAATCAAATTTAGATAAGTCTTCCTTTATTAGAAATCTGTATATTGTAGGTGGAGCACAAAAAGTTGTAACTTTGTATTTAGATAATAATGGCAAAATATCTGTAGGAGTAAATCTGCCAAAGTAATCATAAACAAAAATTGCCGTGCCTGAAATCCACTGTCCGTAGATTCTTCCCCAACTGCATTTTGCCCAGCCACTTTCTGCCATTGTAAGGTGAAGACCATCGTCAATAACATCTTGCCAAAATTTAGCAGTAATAATATGTCCAAGCGGATATAAATATTTGTGTGCAACCATTTTTGGCTCTCCAGTAGTGCCACTAGTAAAGTAAACAAGCAACATATCGTCATTTTGAGTCTGCCATGGAGGAGTAAAATCAGCACTAGCATTTTCAATTGCAGTTGTCAAATTTATCATGCCCGGAAAATCACCATGTGTATAAACTGCTTGTAATTGTTTGCAGTTTGGTATTGCTTCAATTACATGCTTAGTAACTTCGTTTTGATTTGTAACAAAAAGCAATTTAACATCTGCATTATTACATCTATATTCAATATCCTTGCCAGTTAGCAAAAAAGTTGCAGGAACTAAAACTATACCTAATTTATGGCAAGCAGTGGCAATTATCCAATATTCATATCTTCTGCCTAGCATTGTCATAATAAAATCGCCTTTTTTAAGGTTATGAGAAAGCAAAATATTGCAAACTTTATCACTAAGTGTTTTTAGTTCGCCAAAAGTAATAATTTTTTCTTCGCCTTCGTCATTACACCAAACAAGTGCAATTTTGTTTGGAGTTAGTCGTGCATATTCATCGACGACATCGTAACCGAAGTTAAAGTTGTCTGGGATTATAATCTTAGTATTTTTACTAAAATCATCGTAATCCGTTGCGTTTATGTTGCTACAATATCTGTCTAATAAATTCATACGATTCTCCTTTTGTATATTTTATTCTTTAAATCATACCACATTTTGCTTAAGAAATAAAGCAATTTTGCACAATAAGTTGATTTTTTTATAATTTTGTTATATAATTATAACATAATAAGGAGAGTATATGTTAAATTCTAATCTTGTAAAACTAACCGAAGCACTTAATAAATTATGTGTAGATGGATACAACACAATTGATAAAAGTGATATATTTGCTTGTTTGGAAAATGATTTTAATACAAAGTGGAGTGTAGAAACTTTAACTGAAGAAATTAAAACTCTTACAGATAACAAATTTATCATTGTAAAGTACCAAGATGACGAAGTATATTGTTTATCTTTTACAGAGGCTGGTAAGGAGTTAATAAACAGAATTAATATTGCTAAACATAATGAGCAAAAAATTAAAAAGTCAGGTAAAAAAGAGCAAATAGTAAATAACTCTCAAGTTGTGGCAACTAGTTATGATTTAAATGTCCCAAGCAGTCAAAATGAGATTATGTCTGGACTTATTAATGCAGGAGCATGTGGTGCAAAAAACTATTCAAAACTAAAAAACTTTTTTTATAGTTTTATTGGCGGTTTAATTGGTGGCGGTGTAAGCGGTGCAATTATTGCTTTAATAGTGTTGCTTTTGTAGTTGAATACATAAGTTTGGAGTACTGCAATAAAATGTATGGATAATTATGTATCTAGGATAATATATGGTAAAAGAAGCAGAGAAAAAAGATATAAATACTTTAGCAAATATGGCAGTAAATATTTTTGAAAATAGTACTGTGGCAGAATTGGAAGAAGAGTTTTTGAGTGATATTTTAAATGATAACAATAAGTTTTTTTTGAAATATGAAAATTATATTCCTGTAGGTTTTGCTCAAGTTAGTTTAAGATATGATTATGTAGAAGGTACTATAAGCAGTCCTGTAGGGTATCTTGAAGGAATATTTGTGCAAAAAAACTATCGCTTAAAAGGTTATGCCAAAGAGTTATTAAAAGAATGTGAACTTTGGGCTAAATCAAAAGGCGCTATTGAGTTTGCAAGTGATTGCGAATTAAATAATATTGATAGTTTTCGTTTTCACAAAGCATTAAATTTTGATGAGGCAAACAGAATTATCTGTTTTACAAAAAGATTATAAATTTTGTATTTAGTGGATAACAATTTGTTGTAAAAAAATTTGAATAATAATTTGTTTTAAATTAAAAAAATATTAACAAAATAAGAAGGTTGAATATGCTTAACAAAAAAGAAAAAGCGGTAATGAAATCAATTTATTATAATTCTGTTGATAAAAATGGTGTATGTTTATTACGTCCTATTGATGTGCTTAATGACATTTTACCTAAAATTGAAATTAAAGGTAATGATTTAAATAAAATAATTAGAGATTTGGAACTTGATGATTATTATGAACTTGTAGAGTCTAAAAGAAAAGGTGAGACTGTATGGTGTTTTACTTTGCACCAAAAAGGTCAAGCATTTTATCGTGAGATTTTAAATGAAAAAAGATGGGTGTATTTTAAAATTTCAATGTCTGTTGCACTTGCTATAGGTGTATTTTTGCTAAAACTTATTTTGGATGCTATTGCTGGAAGATAAGTAATATATTTATCTTAATTGTCAATAAATATATTAAAATAGTATTTAAGATTTTTTGTTTGCAGTTATTGTAAATAAAAAGTTATAATTAATTTTAATGCAAAAAAATATTATTATTTAAATGTTGTAGTTTGTAAATAACCCCGATTTTTGACGGGTTATTTAAAAGTTAAAGAAGATTTATTGGAAGTAAACTATGGATAAATTTCAACTAGTTAGTAAATACAAACCTTGTGGTGACCAGCCGCAAGCAATAGAATCTTTGGCAAATGGTGTGCTTGATGGACTAAAAACACAAGTTTTACTTGGTGTAACCGGTTCAGGAAAAACTTTTACAATGGCAAATGTTATTGAAAAAGTAAACAAACCCACTATTGTTATTGCTCACAACAAGACTCTCGCTGCTCAATTATGTAATGAGTTGCGTGAGTTTTTCCCTAATAACAGAGTTGAGTATTTTGTATCTTATTATGATTATTATCAACCAGAGGCTTATATCCCACGTTCTGATACGTATATAGAAAAAGAATTGCAAATTAATGACGAAATAGATAAATTAAGGCACTCTGCAACAAGTAGTTTGTCAGAAAGAAGAGATGTTATTGTTGTTTGTTCTGTTTCTTGTATTTATGGTTTGGGTGCACCGCTAGAGTATTACAATATGGCAATTTCTCTTCGTCCGGGTATGGAACTTGATAGAGATGAATTTATAAGAAGATTAGTAGAAATTCAATATAAAAGGTCTGACATTGATTTTACTCGTTCCACATTTAGGGTAAGGGGCGATATTGTTGAAGTTATGAGGGCAGACAATAACGATAAAGGACTAAGAATTGAGTTTTTTGGAGATGAGATAGAAAAAATTTCTGAGTTTGATTTGGTAACTTCAAGAGCGATAAATACTTTAGAGCATGCAAACATATTCCCAGCAAGCCACTATGTGGTAAATAGTGAGAGTATGCAAAAAGCACTTGACCAAATATCTAAAGATTTGCTAGAGCAAATAAAGTTTTTTGAAAGCAAAGGCAAACTTATTGAGGCGCAAAGAATAAAAGAAAGAGTAAGTTATGACTTAGAGATGATGCGTGAGATGGGGTACTGCAATGGTATAGAAAACTATTCACGTTATTTTGATGGCAGACTTCCGGGGCAAATGCCTTATACATTGTTAGACTTTTTTGGTAATGATTATCTTATGTTTGTAGATGAGTCGCATATTACATTGCCACAACTTAGAGCAATGTTTAATGGCGATAAGGCAAGAAAAACTAATCTTGTTGAGTATGGGTTTAGATTACCTTCCGCGTTTGACAATAGACCACTTGCTTTTGAAGAGTTTAATAGTAAAATTAGTCAAATTATTTGTGTATCTGCAACACCTGCGGAGTATGAACTTAATTTGTCAGATAATACAGCAGAGCAACTTATAAGACCAACAGGCTTACTTGACCCTAAAGTTGAAGTTAGACCAATTGACGGGCAAATTGACGATTTATTGTCAGAGATTAATACAGTTGTTGCAACAGGACATAGGGTACTTGTTACTACGTTGACTAAAAAGATGAGTGAGTCACTTACAAACTATTTAAAAGAGCATAATGTAAGAGTAAATTATATGCACTCAGAAATAGATGCTTTGGAGCGAATTGAAATAATTGGTGGGTTAAGACGTGGCGAGTTTGATGTACTTGTAGGTATAAATTTATTGCGTGAAGGGCTAGATATACCTGAAGTGCAATTGGTAGCAATTTTGGATGCGGATAAGGAAGGTTTTTTGCGTTCTGAAACTTCACTTGTTCAAACTATTGGTAGAGCAGCAAGAAATAGTGAGGGTAGAGTAATCATGTATGCTGACACTATGACAGATAGTATGAAGGCAGCAATTGGTGAAACAAACAGACGTAGAGAAGTGCAAAATCAATATAATATTGAGCATAACATTGTGCCAAAAACTATTGTTAAAGATGTTGTAAATACATTGGAAATAACAAAGAAAATTGACACTAAAAATGATAAAAACCTTACGAAAACCGATATATATCGTGAAATTGATATACTTAAAAGCAGAATGGCTATTGCAAGTAGCAAACTGGATTTTGAATCTGCAATTAAGTATCGTGAGGCAATTAGCGAGTTAAAAAAGAAGTTAAAAGAAATTTAATAAAATGTACAATTAAAGATAAAAAAATTTAAATGGTGAAATATGAAAGATGAAATTATTGTTAGAGGAGCAAGGGAAAACAATTTAAAAAATATCAATGTTACTATCCCAAGAGATAAACTTGTTGTATTTACTGGACTTTCTGGTTCTGGTAAATCTTCACTTGCTTTTGATACTATTTTTGCAGAAGGTCAAAGACGTTATATTGAAAGTTTATCGTCTTACGCAAGAATGTTTTTAGGACAAATGGATAAACCAGATGTTGATAGTATTGATGGAATATCTCCTGC
Organism: uncultured Christensenella sp.; assembly: GCA_910577795.1. Classification (GTDB taxonomy): domain Bacteria; phylum Bacillota; class Clostridia; order Christensenellales; family UBA3700; genus MGBC100798. Next base: position 2,876 of record CAJTNW010000010.1, on the reverse strand, counting down.
AATATCTATTGACCAAAAAACAACTTCTCATAACCCTAGGTCTACTGTAGGAACAGTTACTGAAATTTATGATTATTTAAGGTTGCTATATGCAAGAATTGGTATTCCACATTGCCCAAAATGCGGTAAGGAGATTAAGCATCAAACAGTAGACCAAATAGTTGATAAAATTATTGCGTTTGGCGATAAAACAAAAGTTGTTATAGTTGCACCTGTTGTGCGTGGCAGAAAAGGTGAGTATAACAAACAATTGGAAGGTTACAGAAAGAGCGGTTATTTAAGAGTACAAATTGATGGTATTGATTATTCGCTTGATACTGACGAGGTTGTACTTGATAAAAATGTTAAGCATACTATAAATGTTGTTATTGATAGGTTAGTTATTAAAGAAGGTGTTTCAAAACGATTATCCGATAGTGTGGAAAATGCTTTAAAGTTGGCAGGTGGTTTAGTTGAGACACAACTTGATGGCAATAAGCAATTATTTTCTATTAATTATGCTTGTCCTGACTGTGACATTTCTATTGAAGAATTAGCACCAAGAATGTTTAGTTTTAATAATCCGTTTGGTGCATGCCCTAAATGTCATGGTTTGGGATTTAACAATGTAATTGATATAAATAAATTGGTAAAAGACTGGAATAAGTCATTAAATGATGGAGCAATTGAGGTTTCTGGCTGGAATCTTGATACAAGTAGAATTTCTGGCGGTGTGCTTAAAGTGGTTGCAAAACAAAACGGCTTTGATTTAAATACTCCGCTTAAAGATTTGCCAAAAAAGGCTGTAGATTTGCTTATGTATGGTGATGATAAGGAGTATACTGTCAACTATTCTTCCTCTTCTTTTAACGGCGCTTATAAAATGAAGTTTGAGGGTGTTGCTTGCAATTTAGAGCGAAGATATAACGAAACAAACTCTGATTTTGTAAAGGCAGAAATTGAAAAATATATGACTCAAGAATCTTGTGATTTATGCCATGGCAAAAGGTTGAAAAAAGAGTCATTGTCTGTAACTGTTGGCGGACTTAACATTGCAGAATTATGCGATTTGCCTATAATAAAAGCCAAAGAGTTTTTTGCAAATTTGACACTAACAAATACAGAAATGCAAATTGCAAAACAAATTTTAACAGAAATAAATGCTAGACTTAATTTTTTGTGTAATGTAGGATTAACATACCTTACTTTGTCAAGGTCTGCAGGCACATTGTCAGGTGGAGAGGCACAAAGAATAAGGCTTGCAACTCAAATAGGTAGTGGACTTACTGGTGTTTTGTATATTTTGGACGAGCCTAGCATAGGCTTGCACCAAAGAGATAATGAAAAATTGCTAAAAACATTGCAGTCTTTAAGAGATTTAGGCAATTCACTTATAGTAGTAGAGCATGACGAAGATACTATGTTACTTGCAGATTATATAGTTGATATTGGACCAAAAGCAGGTATTCATGGTGGGGAAGTTGTTTGTTGTGGCACTCCACAAGAGGTTATGGACTGCAAAGAGTCCTTAACTGGTCAATATATGAGTGGTAAAAAGAAAATTGAAGTGCCAAAAACAAGAAGAAAAGGCAATGGTTTGTTTATTGAAGTGTTAGAGGCAAAACAAAACAACTTGAAAAATGTATCTGTCAAAATTCCTTTGGGTAAATTTAATGTTGTAACTGGTGTTTCTGGTAGCGGAAAGTCTAGTTTAGTAAATGGTATAATTTATCCTGTTTTGCAAGCAAAACTTAATGGTGCAAGACAAAAATTTACTAATTGTAAAAGCATAGAAGGTATTGAAAACTTAGATAAGGTTATTTGTATTGACCAGTCTCCAATTGGAAGAACTCCACGTTCTAATCCTGCAACTTATACAGGTGTTTTTTCTGCAATTAGAGAGTTATTTGCAAGCACTCCAGAGGCAAAGGCAAGAGGCTATAAGGCAGGTAGATTTAGTTTTAATGTTGCTGGTGGTAGATGTGAAAATTGTGCTGGTGATGGTATTATTAAAATAGAAATGCACTTTTTATCTGATGTTTATGTGCCTTGTGAAGTTTGTGGTGGTAAAAGATATAATAGGGAAACATTACAAGTAACTTACAAAGGTAAATCTATTTATGACGTTTTGGAAATGACTGTTGATGAGGCTTGTGTATTTTTTGAAAATTTGCCGTCAATTTATAAAAAAATTAAAACTTTGCAAGAGGTTGGACTTGGTTATATAAAATTAGGTCAGTCTGCAACTACACTTTCAGGTGGTGAGGCACAAAGGGTAAAACTTGCTACAGAACTTGCAAAACGTAGCACTGGAAAAACTTTTTATATTTTAGACGAGCCAACAACAGGACTTCATACTCATGATGTTAAAAAATTAATAGGTATTTTGGATAGGCTATGTGATATGGGCAATACAGTACTTGTTATAGAGCATAATCTTGATGTAATAAAAGTTGCCGATAATATTATTGATTTAGGACCTGAGGGCGGAGATGATGGCGGTAGAATACTAATTACTGGTACTCCTGAGGAAGTCGCAAAATTTGAAGGCAGTTACACAGGTAAATTCCTAAAAGATAAATTGAAATAAATAAAATAACAAATGGTAAATGCCATTTGTTATTTTTTTGTAATAAATGTTGCTACAAGGATTAATAACTTGATGGTGATTAAAATTGACTATTGCAATTAAGTGCAAAATATAATATAATAAAAGTATAAGTAATGTATGATTACTTATGGGGGATAAATGATGAAATTAAATGAAATTTATAAGGTGTACGAAAATGGAACAATAGCGGTAAGAAATGTATCACTAGAGTTTCAGCCAGTAGGAATGGTTGCAATTATTGGTAGCAGTGGTTGCGGCAAGTCTACTTTATTAAATTTATTATCAA
>CAJTNW010000009.1:1694-50308 GCA_910577795.1 uncultured Christensenella sp. | reverse complement strand
AATATATTTTAAAACTTTTAATATTTAATAAAAAATTATTGATAAATATATAATATTATGCTAAAATATTAGTGTATTATTTTGTACATAATTTAGGAGTAGTTATGAAAATTGTATTAGATGGACAAGGTGGAGATTATCCAGAGCAAGCAGTATTAGGAGCGATTAAGGCAGTTAATAAACATAAAGATTTAGAAATTATTATTTGTGGCAAGGCAGAAGAAATAAATAAAGTTTTATCTGATAACTACAAAGGCGATAAGATTACTGTTTGTGACTGTAGAGAGGTTATTACAAATAACGATATTCCTACTATAGCAGTAAGGCAGAAAAAAGATTCTTCTATGGTAAAGGCTATTCGTATGGCAAAAGAAGATGATAGTATTGATGGTGTTGTAAGTTCTGGTAATACTGGTGCTTTGCTTACTGCATCTCTTTTTATTGCAAAAAGAATTAAAGGAATAAGCCGACCTTGTTTAGCACCTAGTTTGCCAACCGCTGTAGATGGTAAATGTTTTGTGCTTGTAGACTGCGGTGCAAATGCTGACTGTAAACCTGCGAATTTGCAACATTTTGCTATAATGGGGAGTTGTTATATGCAGTCATTGTACGGGATAAATAACCCTACTGTTGCTATTTTGAGCAATGGACAAGAAAAAGGTAAAGGAAATGAATTAGTCAAGGAAACATATCCTATTTTGGAGGCAACTCCATCTATAAACTTTGTAGGAAATGTTGAGGCAAGGGATATACTTTTTGGTAACTATGATGTGGTTGTTTCCGATGGTTTTACTGGCAATGCTGTTTTAAAAACTATTGAAGGTACTGCACTTTGCGTTATGAAAATGATTAAAGAATCTATAAAAAATGGCAGTATACTACAAAAAATTGGTGGCTTACTAATAAAACCTGCTGTTAAAAAATTAAAGTCCACAATGGATGTTAATGAGCAGGCTGGTGGAACTGTTTTAGGTGTTGATGAAATTATTGTAAAAGCACATGGTTCTTCAAAAGAAGCAAGTATTTGCAGATGTATTGAGCAGACTATGCAACTTGCAAATAATAATATACTTGCTAGAATTAAAGAAGATTTAAGTGGATTAGTAGATTTAGAGGATAATAATGATTAGTAGAAAAAATAATGAAGACAATGTTGAGGTTTCAAACATTAAATCAATTGAAAAGATTATTGGATACTCTTTTAATGATAAAAAATTATTGCAACGTGCAATAACTCATGTTAGTTATAATACTTCAAAAAACCATAATAGTGATAATTATCAAAGAATGGAATATTTAGGTGATTCTATTTTGGATTTTGTTATTGCAGATGAATTATATAGAAATTATCCGCAATTTGACGAGGGTAGATTATCTAAGTTTAGAGCAAATATTGTAAGTCGTGAGCCACTTGCAAACATTATAGACAAGAGTAAAATAGTAGATTTTATTTTGTATGACAAAAATGCTACTGTTTTGAGTAAAAAGATAAAAAGTGATTTTTTTGAGTCTATTGTTGCGGCTATTTATCTTGATAGCAATGGATTAAAAGAAACTAAAAAGTTTATTTTGAAGTACTTAAAACCTTATATTAATGCAGAAGTAAAAAATGATAATTATGATTACAAATCAATGCTATATGAGTTTTGTAGTGCAAAAAAGTGGAATATAAAATTTGAGGAAAAAGAAATTAGTGGTCCTCCTCATGATTTAACTTTTACAATGCAATTAGTTATTGATAACAAAATAATATGTGAGGCTACTGGCAAAAAGAAACAAGATGCAGAAAAAAAATGCAGTAAAATTGCTTTAGAAAAATTTGGAGAGATAAAAAATTAAATGAAATATAAAGAAATTACAGTTAATACAACAACAGATGGCAGCGATTTAGTTTCTATGGTGCTTTATGAATGTGGTAGCGATGGTGTTTCCATTTATGATAGCAAAGATATTTTGGACCTAATAAAAAGTGATATTATATGGGATTATATTGAGCCTGATGTGCTAAAGCAAAGCCCAATTGTGAAAGTAAAAGGTTTTTATAGTGTAGATAATTTTAGCGAAATTTACACTAATGTGGTAAATAGCCTAGAGGATTTAAAATTAAATTCACCTTTTGAACTTGGCAGTTTGGAAGTGCAAGTTAATGATTTGGACGATGCAGACTGGGTTAATGAATGGAAAAAATACTATAAGCCTATACATGTTGGGAATATAGTAATTGTGCCTAAATGGATAAAATATGATGCCAAAGATAATGAGAAAATAGTTTTAATTGACCCGGGTATGGCTTTTGGCACAGGCTCTCATGAGAGTACAAGATTATGTCTTGAATTGTTTAGTGAACTTAATAGCATAGGAAAAAATGTTTTAGATATTGGGGCTGGTAGTGGTATTCTTGGTATAACTGCAAGTATTTGTGGGGCAGAAAAAGTGTTTTTGAGTGATATTGCACCTTTAGCAGTAAAGGCTTGTAAGGAAAATGCAGAATTGAACAATATACAAAATGCTATTATTACTGAGGCAGATTTAATTGCAAACGCAACTATAAAAGGTGATATAGTTTTTGCCAATATAACTGCAGATATTTTAATTATGTTATCTGATAATATAGGTAGTGTACTAAATAATAATGGTTACATAATTTTATCTGGTATAATACATAAAAGATATGACGAGGTATTAAAAGCATATCTAGATAAAGGTTATTTGTTGGATAAGTCTGTAACACTGGGCGAATGGTGTGGTATAAGACTAAAAAAGAAAAATTAATTATTCATTTATTGTAAAATTATAATAATTTGATTTGTAAAATAGAGATTTGGTTATGAAATTGTATATTAAAGATTTTAAAAAGAGAATTACTGCATATATAGTAGTTATCATTACACTATTTATAGGTGGTATTGCCTGTATTACGTATGGGTCTTTGAATATTGCAGATTACAATAAAAAAATTGAACAAGATTATCAAATAACTTATGCTGAATTTGTAGGCTACAAAAAAAATGGTAAATCAAATAAATATTCTATGGAGTATAAATATATTGATAGTCAAGGTAATACAAAAATCGGTAGATGGGAAAAACTTGTTGTAGGCGAAGAATATGCAAACGAATTAATCGGTCATGAAATTTTACTTTTTTATAATGACAAGCAAAATATACAAATTACTGACTATAATTTTAATATAACTTATTATGCTATAAGTATTGCACTAGGTATTATAATGCTAATTGCAACTTTTGTATGTAGTTGTAGAGTTGTTATTAATTTTAGAAACAAAAAGTTGAATAAGAATGATAATTGCCTAGAAACAGAAAAAATAACTACGGATAATACAAAACCTTTAATTTATGATAAAAAGTATAATCAAATAAATGAAGTTTTGGAATATGAGTCTAATAAAGATGCAATTATAGATGGTGTAGATAATGAAGTTATTGCAGAAAAAGTACCTGAGGAAAAATGGAGAAAATTACTTGAAAATAAATCAACTATATTTTTTCATACCTTTAGTATAATAATATTTGCGGTTTGGTTTGCATTTTTATTTGCTTTTGCTTATAGTACAGTTACAACTTATAAAAAGAATATGAGTGCGAATTATCAGCCAGCCTATGCAACATTTACTGGATATGATATATATATGAAACATAGTACTACAAATAGTGCACTAAACGATATTTATAATTCTAAGCATAGTATTGTATGGTATCAAATGAATTGGGAATTAAAATTGCCATCTGGAAAAAAATATAAGGGATTTAAGCAAAATATCCCTTTGAATGACGAACTAATTGCAAAAAGTTTAGTAGGTAAAAAAATATTGGTTTTTGTTGACCCTAATTTAAACAGAGTTTCTGGCGATTTAGATTTTTCGGTGAATGGTGCTTATTTGCCAGCAATTTTGTCATTAATTCCTGCAGGGTTTATTATAAATGCTTTCTTTTGGATTTTTGCTTATTCTTATGCAATAATAAAGGATAAAACAAGTAAAAAAATAAATAAAAATAGGGAAAAACATGGATATTAAAAGATTTTACGTAAATGCAGATGATATTACAGATAATGTGGTCACTATTTTAGGTGACGAATTTTGGCATCTTACAAAAGTTTTAAGATACAAAACTGGTTATCAAATTATAGTTTGCAATAATCAAGACGGAAAAGATTATTTATGTAAAATTACCTTAATTGATAAAGATTATGCTCAAGCAATAGTACAGGATATTGTAGATAATGAGTGCAAAACAAAAGTTAATGTTACTTTATTTCAGGCTTTGCCAAAAGGGGATAAAGCAGATTTAATAGTGCAAAAGGCAGTGGAACTTGGTGTGCAGGATATTTATTTTTTCAATTCAAGTTTTGTTAGTGAGGCAAAATTTAATTTGGATAGACTTAATAAAATAAATGTTGAGGCTTGTAAACAATGTGGTAGGTCAAGAAAATCAAATATTTATGGATTATTTGATTTTAAAGAAATTCTTGATTTATTCCACAATTTTGATAAAGTAATAATTTGTTATGAGAATGAAAAAATTAACAGCATTAAAAAGGAATTATGTGATTTTAATGGGGAAAGTATAGCAATTATAATTGGAAGTGAAGGCGGTTTTTCAGATAATGAAGTTTCACTTTGTAAAAATTATGGTGCAAAATCTGTTACTTTAGGAAATAGAATAATGAGGTGCGAAACAGCATCAATAGTTACATGTGGCATAGTAATGTATGAATTAGGGGAAATGAATAGATGAAAGTAGTTGTGTATAATCTTGGTTGTAAGGTTAACCAATATGAAAGTGATGGTATACTGACAAGATTATCCGCTTTAGGATATGAGGTAGCAGATAGCCTGCAATATGCAGATGCGTATATTTTAAATACTTGTGCAGTAACTAATGAGGCAGAAAAAAAATCTAGACAAGCAGTAAGTAGATGTTTGCATTATAATAAAGATGCTAAAATTATTGTTTGTGGTTGTGCGTCTCAGAATGATAGTAAGCAGTTTGAGGGAAAAAATGGTGTTACATATATAAGCGGTGTTGCAAATAAACATATTATCCCTGAAATACTTGAAAAAAAAGGTGTGCATGTTGCACCAGTTTTAAAAGAGTATGAGGAAGAATTGCAACCGGATTTAGTAAGAACTAGAGCATATATAAAAATACAAGATGGTTGTAATAATTTTTGTTCGTACTGCTTAATACCATATTTAAGAGGTAGGTCTAGGTCACGCAGTATACAAAGCATTGTTAAAGAGTGTGAAAGACTGCAACAAGTAACTAATGAAATAGTTTTGACTGGTATTGATATGTCTAGTTATGGACTAGATATAGGAACAACACTTGCAGAATTAATCAAAAATTTAAGTCACATTAAAATAAGGGTTAGGTTTGGCTCTTTAGAGGCAAGGGTTATAACTGAAGAGTTGTTAGAGGCAACAAAAAATCTAATAAATTTTTGTCCACATTTTCATTTATCATTGCAAAGTGGTGATGATAATACATTAAAAAATATGAACAGAAAATATACCACTGATTTTTATTATGATAAGGTAAAATTAGTAAGACAATTTTATCCGCAATCAGGAATTACAACAGATTTGATTTGTGGTTTTCCGCTAGAGACAGAAGAGGAGTTTAATAATACTTTAAAATTTATTGATAAAGTTAAATTTTCAGATATGCATATTTTTGCTTACTCTAAAAGAGAGGGGACTGTTGCTGCAAAATACAAGTTGCTTGATGGTGAAATTGTAAAACGAAGAACTAAACTTGCAGAAGAGATAGCAAGAAAAAATAAGGAAGAATATTATAAATCTTTTATAGGTAAAGAGGTTGATGTACTTATAGAAAAAGATGGTGGCTATACAAAAGAATATGTTAAAATTTTGTGTAGTGGCAGTGAGGGAAGTATACAAAAAGTTATTCCTAAACTGTATGACGCAAAACAAGAAGTTTTGATTTAAATTTGTGTTTAGTGCCGATTTTTGATGGGTTAAATTTAATTTTGATTAATAATATTAAAAATATTTTTAGTATTTAGGAGGACAATATGGACTGTATTTTTTGCAAAATTATAAATGGTGAAATTCCAAGTACCAAAGTGTATGAGGATAAAAAAATGATTATTATCAAAGATATTGCGCCACAAGCCGCGATACATTATTTGGCAATACCTAAAGTTCATTTCGCAAATATTGTGGAAATGAATAATAAACAAGCAGCATTAGTAGGAAAAATGTTAAAGAAAATTGGAGAACTTGCAGATAGTCTAGGTTTGAGTGATGGTTTTAGGATAGTGTCGAATAAAGGCGAAAATGGTTGTCAGTCAGTTGGACATTTGCATATTCATATACTTGGTGGAGAAAAATTATCAGAAAAAATGGCTTAATTTGCAAATTTTTACTTGACATTATTTAAAAAATATGTATAATTAAATAGAGTAATAAATCCGCTACTGAGGGAAGGAGGGGACAAAAGGTATGTCTACAATAAAAGTTGGAGAAAATGAGTCTTTGGACAGTGCTATCCGTCGTTTTAAAAGAAAATGTGCAAGAGACGGTATCATTGGTGACCTTCGTCGCAAAGAAGCATACGAAAAACCAAGTGTAAAAAGAAAGAAGAAGGCAGAAGCCGCTAGAAAGAGAATGTATAAAGCATAAAATACTTAACCTCGCATTGCGAGGTTATTTTTTGTCGAAAAAAGTCGAATTTAAAACTAAATAATGACTTTTTACATAAATTATGATAAAAAATTTATAATACTAATGTTAAAATTTAAAAAATATTTAGGATAAAATAAATATAGCAAAACAGTGCTTAAAATTCCGCTTAACTGGAAGTTTAGATACAACTGGATAACCATTATAATTTACTTAGGAGTGTAAGATTGTTATGTAATATTTTAAGGAGATTTATTAAAATGAAAAATTCTATTCAAAGTGTGGCAAAAGAGGCTAAGACACGGATAAAAAGTGGGTATTGGTCGCAGGTCAAAAACGAAAAAATTGCTATTATGCAAGAAATCGAACAAGTTGACAATGAAATGTATGAAGTAGTTGCATCTATTATTGAAAGTGATGAGGTAGTAATAAATCCAATTACAAAACTGATGGACGAAGGGTATTACAAAAGTTTGTCAGATGATGGAAAAAACAGATATGTTTTGGAACTTGCAAACAAATATTTAAAATTGTGCCGTGAATATGAGCGAAGAAATAAAAGATTAATTACTATCGGATAAATTTTATAAATTTTTAATACTTTTGATTAATTTTTGAGTTACGTTAAGTAAATTTTTTAAAATACCAAATAAATAATAAAAGAAAAACTAAAAATAATGCGATACATAAGTGGTTTTATAATAGGCGGTAAATTCGTTTGCCGTCTGTTTATTTTGTGCAACTAAGTTTGCAAATTGATTTTAATTTAATCTTGATTTTTTGTAATTTTTGTGCTAAAATATTATATAATATTTTAAAGCAATTAAAAAGGATAATATGAAGATTACTGACTTTGTTATAAGCGGACAAAATGTAAATATATGTGTTGATGGTGAGTTTTGGGGTAATATTCCGTATCTTATTGTTTTTGATTTTCGCTTGCATAAAGGTGATGAAATTGAAAGTAGTTTGCTAGATAATTTAAAAGAGAAGGCTGATGAGCAATTTGCGTTTGAATATGCTATTAAATATTTGTCAAGATATTCTACAACTACTAAAAAAATGATACAGAAATTATATGAAAAAGAGTATTCAAAGTCGGTTGTTGATAATGTAATAACAAAATTAATTGACCTTAAATATTTAGATGACTTTGTGTTTGCGGAAAATTTAGTTGCTAGAAAGTCTGCTACATTGGGCAAACACAGATTAAAAAGTGAACTTTATAGCAAAGGTATTAGCAGTGAAATTATAGATGAAGTTTTAAATAATCTTGATAATGACGAGGTATATGATACAGCAATTAAAGTGGCTAATAAATGGTTTCGGTCGCATAGTTTTCAAAGCATGGAGGATAATCAAAAATTTTTACGTTTTATGGCATACAGAGGTTTTGATTATGATACAATTAATAAATGTAGAGAGGTATTAAAGTTTGGAGAAAACAATTGATAAAATATTAGATTTGCTTGTTAAGTCAAATGATTATTTGAGTGGCGAATATATAGGAGAACTACTTGGAATAAGTAGAATTGCAGTAAATAAGCAGATAAAAAAAATAATTGCCAATGGTGTTGATATTGAAATTACAAGAAAAGGTTATAAATATAAAGAAAGTGATAGCCTAACAGTTCAAACCCTTTCCAAAAGACTGAATGAGATTGGCATTAATATACCTGTATTTATAAAGGAAGTTGCAAGCACAAATACTGAAGTGAAAAAAGTTTATCCTGAAGTAAACAAGGATTTTTTGTATGTTGCACCTAGGCAAATTAGCGGCCGAGGAAGATTAGACAGAGTTTTTGTATCTGGATATGGTGGGGTGTATATGACACTTTGCTACAAACCTAAAAAATTGTTGGTTTCTGACTCTTTAAAATTAGTTTTGCTTACTGGACTTGCAGTTGCAAAAGCCTTAAAAAAATATACGGAAAATGTAACTATTAAATGGCCTAATGATGTTTTTGTAAATGGTAAAAAAATATGCGGTATCTTGCTTGAGTCTGTAGTTACAGAAAATATGACGGAAGCAATATTTTTGGGTATTGGTGTAAATATAACCAATGAAATTCCTGAAGAATTACAAAACAAAGTAACATCTTTAAAATTGGAAAACGTGCAAACAATTCCAAGAGAACAATTGATTACTGAAATACTACAATTGCTTTATGAAATGTTGGACAGGTATCAAAAAGAAGGATTTGCTCCGTTTATTGACGATTATTATTCTTTATCCATTACTATAAATCATAATGTTGTAGTAAATGTAGGTGGAGAGAAAAAGAGCGGATTTGGAGTAGGACTTAGCGAAGAGGGATATCTTTTGTTAGAGAATAATGGAAAAATAGAAAAAATCATTTTAGGTGACATAGAGGTTTAATATGCTTGATTATTTTAAAATTGGAAATGTAGAGAGTAAAACAAATTCAACAGGTGTAACTGTTATTTTGGCGGAAAATGGTGCTGTAGGTGGTGTTAGTGTACGTGGTAGTGCTCCAGCCACTCGTGAAACTGATTTGCTAAAATCTGAAAATGCCGTAGATAAAGTTAATGCAATATTTTTGAGCGGAGGCAGTGCTTTTGGATTAGATAGTGCTAGCGGAATTGTACAATATCTTGCAGAAAAAGGATTAGGATACGCAACATCTGCTATGCCAGTACCAATTGTGTGTGGTGCTAGCCTATATGATTTAGATTATAAAAATGCAGGTTTTCCTGATAAGGAACTTGGATATAAGGCATGCTTGAATGCTAAGCCTAATAATTTTGAGAGCGGTAATGTTGGTGCTGGTTGTGGTGCAACTGTAGGAAAAGTTTTGGGTAGTATGAGTGCATCTAAAGGCGGACTTGGTGTTGCTACTTTTGCTTTTGATGATGGAGTAGAAATGTGTGCAATAGTTGCAGTAAATGCTTTTGGGGATATTTATGATTTTCGTAATGGGCAAAAAGTGAGTGGTACTGTTGTAAATGGTGTTAGTATTGATATTATTGACCTTTTAAATTATGATAGAAAAATGTTGCAGTCTTTAGGGCAAAATACTACAATAGGCTGTATTATTACTAATGCAAAACTTACAAAAAGTGAAGCAAATAAACTTGCGGATATTGCACATGATGGTTATGCGATGACAATAAGACCTACCCATACAATGGTAGATGGTGATGCAATTTTTGCAATGGCAAGTGGTGAAGTGGAAGGTGATTTTATGAAAATCTCTTGTTATGCACCAACTTTAATGGCAAAAGCAGTGTTAAATGCTTTTGGTAAGTAATAAATTTTGTGAGTAAATATGGAATATGCTATTAGTAGTGAAAGTATGAGGCTTTCAGATGAAAATACAATAAAAAAATATGGTGTGAGTGCAATTGCATTAATGGAAAGGGCTGCTCATGCCATTTTTAATGTTATAGTAAATGGCAATTATAATAAAATAGTCGTTGTGTGTGGTAGTGGTAATAATGGCGGTGATGGTTATGCTTTGGCATTGCAATTGCTTGATATGCACAAAAATGTAAAAGTTTTTGGTAAAATACCAAAAACCGATGCTGCAAAACATTATTATGACATATTAGTGAATAAATATAAAAATTCATATAGTGAAATTAGTGCGTTGAAAGATATAGAGAATTATGATTTGGTAGTAGACTGCTTGCTTGGAATAGGCATAAAAGGTGATTTATCTAAAGAATATATTAATTATATAAACATTATAAATACAGGAAAATTTATTATTAGTTGTGATATTGCAAGTGGATTAAATAGTGATAATGGTTTAATATCACCAGTTGCGGTTAAGGCAGATTTAACAATTGCAATTCAAAGTTACAAAACAGGACATTTTTTATTAGACGGAAAAGATTATTGTGGAAAATTGCAATTATGTGATATTGGAATAGAGATAATAGGTGAAAAGTACTATATTTGCAATGATGATTTTGTTAAAAACAGTTTTCTGCCAAGAAAAAATAATTCTCACAAAGGAAGTTTTGGCAGATGTGGTATTGTTGCATGTTCTAAAAACTTTGTTGGTGCGGGTATACTTGCTACTGAATCTAATGTATCAATTATGGGTGAATGTACTATGAGAGTTGGTAGCGGTTATAGTTATTTGTTTGTACCAGACAAAATGATATCACAATTATGGGGCAGAGTGACTCACTCATGCGTATATGGACATAGTGAACTTAAAAATCATAAATTAGATAGCATTGCTTTTGGTATGGGAATAGGCGAAAATAATAAACTATTTGATACAATTTGTAATTATAACTGCCTAAAAGTTATAGATGCAGATGGGCTTAATATGCTATCAAAAAATATGTCTAAGATAGAAAAATTAAAGGGTAGTGTGCTTACTCCTCATGTTATGGAATTTAGTAGACTTGCAAAAATAGATATTGAAAATATTTTAATAAATCCAATAGAAATTGCAAAATCTTTTGCAAAAAAATATAATGTTATTTTGTTATTAAAAGGCAGTACAACTATTGTTACAGATGGGGATAAAACTTGCCTTAATATTAGTGGTAATAGTGGGCTTGCAAAAGGTGGTTCTGGTGATGTTTTATCTGGAATAATTGCAGGACTACTTGCTCAAAAAATAAAGCCGTTTAATGCGGCTTTAGTGGCATCATATATTGCGGGTATTACTGCAGAAAATTTATCAAAAACAAATAGTGTTTATAGTATTTTGCCATTAGATATTGCAAAAGAAGTTGGAAACACTTTGAGTAAAATTATTTTATAAAATTGACCGTAAATTATGAAAATCACTTTAAAATAGAATAAAATCTATAAAATTATTATAAAATAACCTATTTTTTAGACTAATTTACAACCAAATCTAAATTTTATGTAAATAATATGATTTAAAAATCTTATTGGGTTTTTAAGCGATATTGCTTAAAAACCCAATATTTTTTTATGCTTTTTTGTAGATTAAATTTACCATATAAAAAACAAAAAATATAATAAAAATGGAAGTGCGTATAAGAGTAAATATTCGTTTGCAAAATTAAAAATATTGTTTGTAATAATTACTTTTTATGGCATAATTATTCAAAGAATCCAAGGCTTACAAGTAGAGCATCATTTACTCTTTTTATAACCATATCATCTTCAATTTCGCCTACCTTTTCTTTAAGTCTTTTTTTATCTAGTGTGCGTAACTGTTCAAGCAGAATTACAGAATCTTTTTGAAGACCAAAATCTCCGCTTTTAAGTTCTATATGAGTTGGTAGCCTTGCTTTATTTATTTGACTTGTAATTGCGGCGACTATTACGGTAGGGCTATATTTATTGCCAATATCATTTTGTACAATAAGTATGGGACGTATTCCTCCTTGTTCACTTCCTACCACAGGGCTTAAGTCTGCGTAATAAATTTCTCCTCTTTTTATCATATTACTCCTTTGCCACCAATATATGATATGTAAATGGCTGATTTTATTCTACTATTTATATTATTGCAATTTTTAAATTTTTAATTACTGTGACAATTTGATTATTGACACAATAATTATTTTAATACTTGATTTTGTCTTTATATTGATACTTTTATATTGCTGTTTTTAACAAATTTTGCTAATTGACTTGATTTTATATTAAAAATATATTATAATTATAAAAGCAATTTGTAGATTAGTAAATTATATAATTTGCAATATAAGGAGAGTTATGTGTAATATTTCTAATATAGTAAAATTGTTTTTAATGAAATTATATGCTTTAATAATTTTATTTTTATTAATATTTGGTTGTAGTTATTTGCATAATTTAATCAATAATAATCCAAATATTCTTGATAAGGGAAGTTACGTGAGTGTTGGAGAACTTGCAATTTCTTCTAATTCTGTAAATAGTCAAGATAATTTAACTACTTATATGCAAAATATAGTTCATCGTTCAAAAAATGAACCTTTTCTTCAATATGTTTTAGGCAATTTAAAATCTGAAGTAGATAATCCTACTGGAAGTTTGGCTCAATTAAATTTGACAGAAGAAAATAAAAATACTTTAAAGAGTTTTAATGAAAGTAATATAAGGGAAAAAATTTTGGTTGAAGTAAAAGAGAGTACTACAATTCTTGTGATTAGTTTTTCAGATAAAAATTCTGCTGCAATTGCTCAAGCAGTCAATACTGTTATTATGGATTCAATGTATAAAATATTACCTGCTGATACTAATAATATTTTAGGCGGTGTTATAGAAAATGTTGAATTAGAGTATAAAATAGATAATAAAGCAAGTTTGCCGGCTGCACTTACAACTAATGTTAAAATTGATAATAATGAATCAATAAATATTTTAAAAATTGCAGTAATAAGCCTAGTTGTTTATATTGTTTATGTATTGGTAATGGATTTTGCTTTAGGATTTATATCTAGTAAGCAAAAAGCAAGAACGTTGGTAAAAACTAATATAATTTCTGAAATAGAAATTCCATATTTTAAAAGTAGTAAGGATAAGGAGAAAAAGTAATATGAAAAAGCAAAATTCTATAAATAAAAATTTATTATCTGCTGAAAATATTAAAAATACCTTTGCTTATGAAAATTTTGCAATGCAATTGCTTAACAGAAAGGAAAGTGGAACAAATGTTTTTGCTATTACAGGAGATACAAAGTCTTCAGATATAATTACTATTGTTTCATTAAATATTGGTTATAATTTAAAGCAACATAATAATAAAGTTTTAGTAATTAATCTTGATATAAATAACTTAGCGATAAATGATTTATTATTGCAACAAAATAATGATGAAAATGTAATAAGTTATGGGGATATTGATGTATTATTACCAACTTCAATTGACTTATTTTATACAATGACTGATAAAGACATTAAAGATAAATATTCAGATTATGATTATGTTATCTTTATTGTGCCATCACCAAAATACTTTTCTAACTATCTTGCTATACCAAAAAATGTTGAGTTTTACATTTTAGTAAGCAAATTTTTATCAAGTTTTTATGCAGTTAATAAATGTGTTAATTTGCTAGAAAGTATTGAGTCAAAAGTAATTGGTAGTGTGTATATCAAATTGAAATAATAATTTAAGCACAAATTATTTTATATTAAAGTTATTACAATTACTTATTAAAGTTTAGTTGTGAGGAAGTATGGAAATAGGAATATCTACTGCATCATTTTTTACTAAAGTGCAAACGGAAGAAACTTTTGAGTACATAAAAAACTTTGGAGCATCTGTTTGTGAAGTTTTTTTATCAAGTTTTTGCGAATACGAGGGTATACTAGCAGATGAGATTATAAAAAATAGATGTGTTGATGTACATTCTATTCATACATTAACAAACCAATTTGAACCTGAATTATTTAGCCTTAATCCAAGGGCAAATGCAGATGCTTTGTGCATATTTAAAAAAGTATTAAACACAGGTAAAAAATTAGGTGCTAATTATTATACTTTTCATGGCGCAACAAGATTAAAAAAGATAAATTATAATTTTGATTATGACAGATTAGGTAGGATAGTTAATAATCTTATTGAAATTGCACAAAGTTATGATATTTGTTTAAGTTACGAAACTGTGCATTGGGCATATTTTAATGAGCCACAATACTATATTAATTTAAAAAAGAAAGTACCAAATTTAAAAGCCACTTTGGATATAAAACAAATCATGCAAGCAAATGGTGATTATAGAGAATTTTTAAAAGCAATTGGAAATGATTTAACAACTGTGCATTTGTGTGATTATGATGAGGATAGGAAACTTTATATACCAGGAAAAGGTAAGTTTGACTTTGTAGAGTTGTTTAAAAGATTATTAGACTTAGGTTTTAATGGTTCTTGTTTAATGGAAGTATATCCACAAGGCTATAGTACTTTTGAACAATTGAAAGAATCTTACAACTATTTACTTGAGTGTTTAGATAAAGCAAAAAAATAAATTTAATAAAATAAAAAATCAATAATTTTAACCATTGGAGGAATATATGGATAAAAACAAAATCAGATTAGATTATAACAACATGATGGCAGATGTAATCGGGGACAGAGGTTTTTGCAAAGCAGATTTTGATAATGTTGCTAAAGATGTAGACTTTGCTGTTGATTACTTTAATGAAAAGAAGGGCACTGGTTTTATGGGTTGGACAAAACTTCATTATGAACAAGATGAAGTTGTAGAAGATATTATTAAAACCGCAGAGGAAGTACGTAGTAAATTTAAAAACTTTGTAGTTTTGGGTATTGGTGGTTCTGCACTAGGTCCAATTTCTGTTTTTCAAGCACTTTGCCATTTGCACCATAACGAAGTAAGTCAAGGTCGCAGAAAAAATGCTCCTAAATTTTATGTAGAAGATAACGTTGACCCTGAAAGAATGGTGGCTTTGTTAAATACTATTAAACTAAAGGATAGTATGTTTAATGTAATTACAAAGAGTGGTTCAACAAGTGAAACAATGACACAATATCTTGTAATTAAAGATGCTTTGGAAAAAGCAGGTTTAAACCCAAAAGACCATATAATCACTACAACTTCTGCTAATAGCGGTAATTTGATAAAAATTGCAAAGGCAGAAGGTTACAAAACTTTCTTTATCCCAGATGGAGTAGGTGGTAGATTTAGTGAACTTTGCCCAGTTGGATTATTGCCTGCAGCAGTACTTGGAATAGATATTAAGCAAATGCTTGAAGGTGCTAAGTTTATGTATGAAAGTTGTGTAAATGCAGAAAAAGCAGACAATATGGCACTAACTGCTGCAACTCTTCAATATATTGCAATTACAAAAGGTCATAATATTTCTGTTATGTTGCCTTATGCTGATAGCCTAAAATTTATTGCTGACTGGTATTGCCAATTATGGGGAGAGAGTCTTGGTAAAAACAAATTGATGGACGGAAGCCCTTGCAATATTGGACAAACTCCAGTTAAAGCACTAGGTGTAACTGACCAACACAGCCAAATTCAATTGTATACTGAAGGACCTTTTGATAAAGTTATTACATTTATCGCTGTTGATAAATATCGTAAAAAGGTTGTTATTCCTCAAGGTTGTGAAGATTATCCTAATGTTAACTTCTTATGCGGTCACACAATGAATGAACTTATTACTGCAGAAAGAAAAGCAACTGAATATGCAGTAACAAAAGCAGGTAAATTAAATCATACAATTTATTTGCCATCTGTTACAGAATACACTTTAGGTCAATTGATGATGTTCTTTGAGTTAAAGACTGCTTATTGTGGATTTATGTTAAGAATTGACCCATTTAATCAACCAGGTGTTGAAGAAGGTAAAAATGCAACTTATGCATTGCTTGGCAGACCAGGTTATGAGGAGAAAGCAAACGAATTGAAAAATGGTGTTAAGAAATTTAAAAAATATATGATGTAATAACATTATATTTTTGATTAGAATAATACTAAAATTTTCTTAAACCCTTCAAAAATCGATGCTAAATTGAAATAATACAAAAAACCCGCAAAATATTTTGCGGGTTTTTGTTATAAAAATGATTAAAAAATGTACAAAATATTTTGATATTAATTGTTACAATTACAATTATTATTGCCACCACAGCAACAGCATAGTAATAATAAAATGATTAACCAACTGCCATTGTTAGAGCCAAAAAAATTATTATTAATAGGCATAACATTTTGGTCACAATTACAACAACCACAGTTATTTTGTGAGTTTTGACCAGTAAAATATCCAAAAATTAAAGGTAATAATCCGCCACAATTACAATTATTCATAAGACCTCCAAAAAATATGTTTTCTTTCTTTTACTACAATATGCGTCATTTTATGAAATTGTTACAAATATTCGGAAAGAATTTTTTTACTATATAAGGTATTATTTTATAAAATATAATTTTAAAGATATAAATTGGAGGTAAAAATGGAAGAGTATGTAAATATCAATAAAGCAGATGAAGAGTTTTTAAGAAAATATATGCCATCATTTGAAGCCAGTAGTATGATAGCGGAATTTTATTCAGTTTTTGGAGATAATACTAGAATAAGGATATTATCAGCACTTTCTATTGCTAAAATGTGTGTTTGTGATTTGTGTTATACTTTAAAATTAAATCAAAGTACTGTTTCACACCAACTAAAAATTTTGCGTGATGCAAAAATTGTAGGTTGCAAAAGAGATGGTAAACTAATTGTTTATTATATTATTAATCCATTTGTAAATGATGTAATAGTAACAGGTGTTGACAATTATCAAAAAGCATACGACACAAGGAGGATAGGTTAATACTATTGACACTAAACCAAAAAATATGATAAAATAATATTAATGTAATTTATAAATGATAAAAATACATATATGATTACAATATTTATTTTGTATTTTTGGTAATAGGTATGAACGAAATAATCACTCAAAAATTAAAAGATTTGCCTGAAAAACCCGGTGTTTATATTATGAAGTCGGAAAAAGGGGAAATTTTATACATTGGTAAGGCTCGCTCTTTAAAAAATAGGGTGCGTCAATATTTTGGTTCACCTAAAAATAAAACAACAAAAGTATTAATTATGGTATCCAAAATTTATACTTTTGATTATATAATTACTAATAATGAAATTGAGGCTTTGGTTTTAGAAAATAATCTAATTAAAAAACATAAGCCCCCTTATAATATTTTGTTAAAAGATGATAAAAATTATCCATTTATTAGGATAAATATGAACGAAAAGTTTCCAAAAATTCAAGTAGTAAGAAAACTTGCAAAAGATGGTGCAAAATATTTTGGTCCATATATGCAAGGTATATCAGCAAAGGAAATTATGGAACTAATTCACTCTGCTTTTAAACTTAGAACTTGCAATATTAATATGGACAACCCACCAAAAAATCACAGACCTTGCTTAAATAATCATATTGGCAGATGTTTAGCGCCTTGTATTGGTGCAATAACACAGGCTGAATATATGGATATTATTGGTGAAGTAATAAAATTTTTGCAAGGTAATGATAAATCAATTGAACGAATTATTAAAGAAAAAATGGTTGCTGCTAGTGAAAAAGAGGAGTTTGAACTTGCAATTTATTACAGAGAGCGACTAAAAGTATTGGAAAAGTTGGTAAGAAAGCAGGTTACTGCTTTGCCAAATGATGCGGATTTGGATGTTTTTGCAATTGCAAGCGATGGTATAAACACTGTTGTTTCTATGTTATTTGTAAGAGGTGGTAAACTATTAGGTGGAGATAAACAGATTATTAATGCTTTGAGTATTGACTGTGCTCAAACTTTGGAAAGTTTTGTTTATAGTTATTATAATGGAGATAATTTGCTTGTAAATCAAATTTTAGTTAATGAGGAGTTTGAAGACTTTGAATTAGTATGTGACTATTTAAGCCAGAAAAAAGGTAGTAAAGTTTTGGTTGCAACACCTATTATGGGTGTAAGAAAGCAACTTGTTGATATGGCTTATGCAAATGCAAAAGATTTTCTTGCAAAATGCAAAAATCAGGAAGAGAGAACTTATAATATGACTTTAGGTGCAGTTAGTCAATTGCAACAAATATTAAATTTACCTATTCCACCAGATAGGATAGAATGTTATGATATTTCTAATATTAGTGGTACAGATAAAGTATCCAGTATGGTTGTGTTTGAAAATGGTGAAAAAGCCGGTAAAATGTACAGAAAATTTAAAATTAAAACAGTTGAGGGCAGTAATGACTTTGCATCAATGAAAGAAACTTTGATAAGAAGATTTTCACATTTAAATGATGAAGATATGTCCTTTTCCTCAAAACCTGACTTAATTGTAGTAGATGGTGGTAAAGGACAGTTGAAATATGCTTTGCAAGCAATGGAAGAGAGTAATGTTAAATTTAATATAATAAGCCTTGCAGAAAGAGAAGAAGAAATATATTTACCACATACATCCGAACCATTAGTCTTATCAAAAGATAGCCAGGCTTTAAGATTACTACAACGCATAAGGGACGAGGCACATAGGTTTGCAATTACTTATCACCGCAATTTAAGAGGTAAAAGACAAACAAAAAGTGAACTTTTGCAAATTGAAGGTGTAGGTGAAAGTACTATAAAAAAATTGTTTGCAACTTTTAAAACTTTGTCTGCAATTAAAAATGCAAGTAAAGAAGAAATTGCAGAAATCAAAGGGGTAAGTGAAAAAGTAGCAACAAATATTTATCAATTTTATCATACTGTAATTGACTAAAATTGTTTTAAATGTTAAAATACTATATAATATTGAGTTGAAAAATAAAATGAGGTGAAGGATGAAGTATAAATTGCTAGTGTGCGATTTTGATGGTACGCTTTATACTGATGATTTTAAGGTTGCACAAGAGACAATTGATGCAGTGGAGGAATTTAAAGCAGCAGGTGGTAAGTTTGTTATTGCTACAGGCAGGCTGTATCAAGCAGTAAAACCATTTGCAGAATTATTTAAATTAACTGACGAGATTATTACATATCAAGGCAGTGGTGTTTTTGATTTAAAAACAGATTCCTTATTAATGTCTCAAGAAATAAAAAGAGATTTGGCTGTAAGTGTATATAAGTATTTGTATGAAAAATATTCTGAAATAACTTCGCCTATACTTTTTTATGATGATAAATGTATTGTTGAGGAACAAAATGAGTTTAATCTATATTTTACAAGCATAGTTAAAGTGCCTTTGGTTTGTGTAGGTAAAAGATTAGACGATTATGTTGCCGAAAATAATTTGAATGTACGAAAAATTTTAAGTTTAACTAATAATGATTATATACGTGATGTAATTGCAGATTTAATTAATAAGTTTGGCAAAGACTTAAATATTAATCAGTCAAGCAAAGGTCTTTTGGAGTGTGTTAATAACAAAGCAAGCAAAGGCAATGCTGTTCGTTGGATAGCAGAAAAATATAATATTTCGCGTGATGAAATTTGTGCAATTGGTGATGCGGAAAATGATAATAGCATGATAGAGTTTGCAGGCTTTGGTGTGGCTATGGGGAACGCAATGGAAGTTACTAAAAAGGTAGCAGATTATGTTTGTGAGACTAATAACAACAATGGTGTGGCAAAAGTTATTAAAGAGATATTACTTAAATAAAACCAGTCGAAAATCGTTACTAAATTGATTTTTTAGTTGCTAGACAAAATTTTGATAAACAAAAATATGTGTAAAAAGGTGAAGATATGATAGAAGAAAAAGAAGAACGTGATGGAGAAATAATCAGTATTAATGACTTTGCAAATGACTGCGGAGTTGTTTTGATTCAAGCCAATAAATCTGGCGAGATGCTACTTACAACCGTCAATGTAAACAGACCGGGTTTGTTACTTGCTGGTTTTGAAGATTATTTTGGTGAAAAACGTATTCAAGTTATGGGTAATGCAGAATATTATTATTTACAATCATGCACAAAAGAGGAAAGATATGATAAATTGGAGAGTTTGTTTGAACGCAAAATCCCATGTATTATTTTATCTAAAAATATTGAGCCTTTTGAAGAATTAATTGAAATTTCTCAAAAATATGATGTTCCATTATTTAAATCAAATAAACTTACATCTCAATTAGTTAATGATTTGGTAACATATTTAAACAGAAAACTTGCGCCTTTTACTACTATTCATGGTGTATTGTTGGAAGTTAGTGGTATTGGTGTGTTAATTACTGGTCATAGTGGTATGGGTAAAAGTGAAACTGCTATGGAATTAATTCATAGAGGGCACAGATTAATTGCAGATGATAATGTTATTGCAAAACGTATTCAAGATGAAATTATAGGTACTTCACCTGATAAAATTATGCACTTTATGGAAATCCGTGGTGTAGGTATAATTGACGTTCGTAGTATGTTTGGTGTAGGCTCTGTACTTAGAGAAAAAAGTATTGACTTAGTAATTGAACTTCAAGCCTGGGGAAAAAATATTGAATATGATAGACTTGACAATAATAATAAACATGAAGAAATTTTAGGTTTAAAAATTCCAAAACTAACTATGCCTGTGATGCCTGGTCGAAATCTTGCAATTGTTGTTGAGGTTGCTGCAAGAAATGAACGTTTGAAAAAATTAGGGTTTAATGCTGTTGACCAATTGCTTTCCAATGTTAATTTTGGGGAGGAGGAATAATTATGAATTATGAAAAAGAAGTAAATGACCGTGTTTTATGGATAAAAGAAGTGCTAAAAAAAACAGGTGCAAAAGGTGTTGTTTTGGGAAATAGTGGTGGAAAAGACTGCAGTTTAGTAGAAATACTATGCAGAAAAGCAACTCCTAATGTGCTTTCAGTTATTATGCCTTGCGAATCTTCTCAAAATTATGGACAAGATAGAAAACACGCATATTTAGTTGCAGAAACTTTTGATATTCCTACTGTGGAAGTTGATATTACAAATGCAAAAAAAGAATTAAGAAAAGTTATTGAACCTATTGCAGGAAATGAAGTGCCTATGGCTTATAACAACATTAATCCTAGATTAAGAATGTCAGTAATTTATGCAATTGGGCAAGCAAAAGGCTATTTAGTTGCAGGTACTGGTAATGCTAGCGAAACTTATATGGGATATTTTACTAAATGGGGTGATGGAGGGTACGATTTTAACCCAATAAATGATTTGCTTGTTGAAGATGTTTTTGGAATGTTAAAATATTTAGGTTGCCCTGAAGAGATTATTACTAAAAAACCTAGTGCAGGTTTGTACGAAGGTCAAACAGATGAGCAAGAGATGGGTGTAAGTTATGAGGAAATAGACAAATTTATAAAAACTGGTAAAAGTGAGTTTGATGATAAAATAATGTCTGCTCACAAAAAAACAGAGCATAAAAGAGTTCCACCTTTAAAATATAGCGATAAATAAAATTTAAGCCATGCCAATTTTAGTTGACATGGCTTTTTTGATATTAGAGTAAATGTTTATTTTGAGTATTTTAATATAAAAAACCTAATTTTGTTAAATTTTCTAAATGAAAATATAGGGCAGTCCTATTTATAGAAAGGTAGGTAATTGCTTCGTGAGTTGTAATTTTATCGTCTTTAAATTTTTGAACTGTTGCTATAAAATCTTCACTATATAGTCTGCGTGGTCTTCCAAATTGAACACCGCGTTTTTGTGCTGCAGCAATTCCTTCTTTTTGTCGTTCTCTAATGTTAACTCTTTCATTTTCTGCAACAAAGGACAATACTTGCAAAACTATGTCCGAAATAAGTTTACGAGTTAATGAGTCATATTTGGAACGTGTATCTAAAAGTGGCATATCAAGTACACAAATATCTGCGCCAATTGTATGAGTTATCATTCTCCATTCTTCAATAATTGCATTGTAATTTCTGCCTAATCTGTCTATTGATTTTATAACTAATAAATCGCCTTTTTTAATTTGTTTAATTAATCGTTTATAATTTATTCTTTCAAAATCTTTTCCGCTTTTTTTGTCAGTGTAAATATATTGTTTTTTAACTCCAAAATCTTTAAAAGCATCTAATTGTCGTGATAAGTTTTGGTCATTTGACGAAACTCTTGCGTAAGCGTATGTTTTCATTAAAGTTCTCCTAATTGTAATTAGTATTATTTTATCACTTAATTATCAAATTGCAATATTTTTAGTTATAATTTTACATTTTACAATTTTGAAGAAATTTATTTAATTATATTTGTTTAAAATTTAAAAATAAAAAAATCAAGGAGTTAACCTTGATTTTTTACTTAATATTATTTTTTTATTTGCAACCTAAGCATTCAGTCATAAATTTATCAAAGGCTGCTTTGCCTTGTTCGTCATTTTTGAATACTGCAGTGCAGTCAAGTATTTTTTCGCAAGTTTGATTAATATAGTCTTTAACTATTTGTTCACTTGCATCACTTGTGTTAGAAGTGCCATATTGCTCAACTAGATATTTAATCATATCTTTATGTTTTGTAAGTGGATGACTTTCTTTGCTAACTTCAGTATAATCAAATTTTTCCTCACCAGTAAGATATTTTTGTATTGCTTTTAATTCTTTATCAAGTCTTCCTGGAAGAATAAATGTACCCATAACTTCAATAATACCAATACCTTCTTTTTTGATATTATGTAAATCCTCAGTTGGGTGATAAATACCATAAGGATGAGCCTCATCAGTGCGGTTATTTCTTAAAATCATATCTACAATATATTTGCCATTTTCGTATCTAGCAATAGGAGTAACTGCATTGTGTTGAGCATCTGTTTTGCAAAGTATATTAACACTCTCATCTGAGTATTCAGCCCATTTTTGTAGTACATAATCAGCAGCCTCAATTGCAATATCTTTCTTTTTAGCGCTAACTCTAACAACACTATTGTACCACTCAATAATAGATATGTCAGCACCTTTTTTAGGAGATTTAAAAGTTTTACGAACTGGTGCTTTAAACATTGGTAAACCTTTGCCACCGCCTTGATAATGGTCATGGGTCAAAATTGAACCACCAACTATTGGAAGAGCAGCATTAGAACCCATAAAGAAATGAGGGAATTGGTCAACAAAATCTACAAGTCTTGCAATACAGTCATGATTAACTTTCATTGGTCTATGCTCATCACAAAAACAAATAAGGTGTTTGTTATAATATTGATAAGGAGAGTATTGTATCCACCAAGCCTCATTATTTAAAGTAACAGGTATAGTTCTTAAAGTTTGTCTTGCAGGGTGTGCTGCATTGCCAGCATAGCCAACATTGGCAGGACAAAGCATACAAGCAGGGTAGCCAGTTTTTGCTTTTAGTGCTGCAGCAATTTGTTTTGGGTCTTTTTCTGGTTTTGATAGATTAATAGTAACAACTAAATCACCTCTTGAACCTTGATAGTCCCACATAATGTTTTTATTTATATCTTTCATTCTTAAGTAATTGTTTGCAATTCCTAAATCATAAAGATAATTTGTTGCTGCCTCAACACCTTCAACAGCCTCAGTAACATCATATTTCATTATTATAGAAGAAGGAGATGGAGTTACAAGACCAAATAATCTTGTTTCGTATAAAAGTGCATCATCAGCAGTTGTTAAGCCTTGTTTTATAGCATAATCAACCATAAAATCTATAGTTTCTTGAATGTCATATTCAGGAATACTATCAAAGTTTACTGTTGCACCTAACTTAAAATTGTCAAGCAAAGCATTTCTTACAAAATGCACATCATACTTGTCAAGTGAAAGATTTTTTGTTGCATGGTCAATAAGTTGCTCAATTGCGATTAAGATTTGATTATCTTGTGACATATTTTTCTCCTAAATCTAAAAATATTTTGATTAATTAATAAAAATTTTATTGATATTAAGTAATATTTACTATTTGCTATCAACATTATATGTTAATTATATAATATTTTATTAATATTAGCAAGTATATTATAAGTTTTTGCAAAAAATATTGCTTTTTAATTTTTTTTGTGCTAAAATAAAATATACTTATTATGTAATAAATAAAATTAATAAATATAATAGTTATTTGGAGGAAAATTTAGTGAAATTCTTAAATAAACAAGATTTTGAAAATTTAGGTTCTAATAGTAATTTTGCAAAAGAGTGCGCTAATCTTTATGCAAAAAATAATGGCTTGGAATATCAAATTAAAAGATATAAAGAATTATATCAAATACATAGTGAATTCAGTGGCGAAAACGTGTTAATATTTTCTTCTCCGGGAAGAATAGAGGTTTGCGGAAATCATACAGACCATAACAATGGTAAAGTTTTGTGTGCCTCTATTAGTGTGGATACTATTGCAATGGTTACTCCAGTTATAGAGGGTACCATTACTATTGCATCTGTTGGTTATCCGCCACTTGTTGTAGATATAAATGACTTAGAGCCAAAAACTTCTGAGCATGGCAAAAGTGAAGGCTTAGTTCGCGGTGTTTGTGCTTATTTTAAACAAAACGGTTACAAAATTGGCGGTTTTTATGCAACTACTACTTCAGATGTATTTAAAGGTGCAGGTGTAAGTTCCTCTGCTTGTTTTGAAGTGCTTGTTTGTGAAATTTTAAATGTACTTTATAATGACAGAAAAATGGATGCTTTAACTAAGGCTTATGCCTCTCATCTTGCAGAAAGCGAGTACTTTGGTAAGCCTTGTGGTTTAATGGACCAGTCTGCTATTGCATTAGGCGGTGTAAGTTATATTGACTTTAAAGATACTAAGGCTCCTGAGGTTGAAAGTATTCCTTGGAAATTTGATGGTGTAGATATTGTGCTTGTAAATTGTGGCGGTGACCACTGTGGACTTACAGACCAATACGCATCAATTCGTACAGAAATGGAAGATGTTGCAAAAATATTTGGACAAAAAGTGCTTAGATTTGTTAGTAAAGATAAATTTTTATCTACTATACCAATTATTCAAAGTGATGTATCTGGTAGAGCGATTTTGAGGGCTATGCATTATTTTGATGAAAATGATAGAGTGGATAATTGTGCACTTGCAATTAAAAATGTAGATATTGATAAATATTATCAAATGATTAATCAAAGCGGAGATAGTTCTTATAAATTGTTGCAAAACTGCTATCCAGAAGGTGACCGTGATATGCGTATTCCTATGGCGCTTGCTTTGAGCAAAAATATTTGCGGTTCTCAAGGTGCAATTCGCGTGCATGGTGGTGGTTTTGCTGGTACTATGATAGCATATATTCCAACAGAACTTACAGATACTTTAGTAAGCAGTTTAAAGGCAGTTTTTGGTACTGATAATGTATTTGAAATTTCTATTCGCAATAGTGGTACAAGACAAGTAGAAATTTAATTGAGGATAAAATATGAGTAGTTTATATACAAATTTTATATCTGCAATAGACAATACTTTTGAATTGTTTGGCTTAACAATACATTGGTATGGTGTTATTTTAACCACAGGTATGGTTTGTGCATTATTTTTGTTAATATTTCTTGCAAAAAGGGAAAAAGTTGAGCCAGATTTTTGTTTGTCGACTTTCTTATTTGCAATAGTATTTGCTATTTTTGGTGCAAGGTTGTTTTTCGTTGTTCCAAGGTTTGACCATTACTTTACAAGTTGGAGCGGATTTTTAGATGCCTTTAATATATCAGAAGGAGGACTTACAATTATTGGTGGTATACCTATGGGTGCTCTTGGTGTATATATTTCTTGCAGAATATACAAAAAATCATTTTTTAGAAT
Organism: uncultured Christensenella sp.; assembly: GCA_910577795.1. Taxonomy (GTDB): domain Bacteria; phylum Bacillota; class Clostridia; order Christensenellales; family UBA3700; genus MGBC100798. Next base: position 24,525 of record CAJTNW010000009.1, on the reverse strand, counting down.
TACTGATTTAATTGTACCATGTTTGCTATTAGGACAAGTTATAGGTCGTTGGGGTAATTTTGTAAATGGTGAACTTTATGGTTTTGAAATAACTAATCCTGCTTTTCAAAAATTCCCTTTAGCAGTATGGGTTTATGATAGTGGTAAATATGCTTGGCATGCTGCAAATTTCTTTTATGAAATGATGCTTAACTTAATAATGCTAATTGTTATGTTGGCATTGACATTTACTATTAAGAAAAAGTTAAAAGTTGGCTTTATGTCAGTATTGTACATTATTTGGTATGGTGTTGTAAGAGGTATATTAGAGTTTGTAAAAGTTGGACAACTAATGTGGGGCAGTGTACGCGTCGTTCAATTAATATGTTTCTTATGTGCAGCAGTTGGTGTTGTATTCTTAGTATTATTGCAACTTGGTATTATAAAGTTTGAAACTGCTAAAATGTATGAAAGACATTTTCAAATTGTTCACGAACCGCCTGAGTATGTGGAAGGAGTATCTGATATTATCGTAGAAGAAGATGATAATGAGGATTTAAAAGTTAAAGAAGAAAAAGGCTTTTTAAAATTGAAAAATGATTTTTTAGCATATTTTAAAAAGGATAAAAATAATAAAAAAGAAGATTAGTAACATTATTAATTTGTTGTCATAAAATGTTTTTAGTGACTTATTATTAATAATTTTAGTGGAGAATAATGAAAAATAAAGATAACGTTTTAAAACTTGTACTTAGTATTTTAATGGTAATTTTTGGATTACTTTTATTGCTAGACCAATTGGATGTGAAATATATTGACGACTTTTTCGCACCGTGGTATACTATTGTTATTTTATTTTTTACTGCTTGTTTGCTTGCTTATGCAATTGTAAAAAAAGCACCTATAATATATGTTTTATCAATGTTGCTTGCGGGCATTTATTTAGTTGTTTCTATATCTTTCAAAGTGGAAAATTTGCCTGTCGGAAAAATAATTGTAATTATACCATTATTTTTTGGTATAGGTATAGTAATAGCCGATAAGGTGTGCAAATGGTCTCCTAAAGCCATGAGGTTTGGACTTATAGTTATTGTTTCAAGTGCAATAGTACTTGTAAGTACAATACTAGATGTTTGGAAATATGTTATCCCAGCAGTTATTATGTTAATAGGAATTGCGTATATAATTTTTGGTTTGTTTGCAATAAAACAGGATAGCAAAGTTAAAGATGATGACCATTATGTAACTTATACCACAAAAGAAGAAAAAAAAGAGAAAACAGAAAAAGAAAACATAGACGAAGAAAAATAAATTTATATTAAAAAAAGTTGTTTTGCCAGACTAATAATAGTCTGGCTTTTTTATACAATTTTGATAGTTAATTTATGATTATGTAATATTTAATCCACCAAAAATCGGAACTAATTTGATTTTTGACAATAAAAATACTAATTCGACATTATATTTATTTTTAAAAGTAATAATTATGTTAATATATAAATAGCGAAAATTATGTTTTGCATAAAGTATGTTTTGAGGTGAAATATGTATAGTTTTGATATAGTTAAAAAGGGTTATAACAAAGAGCAAGTAGATAGTTATATTGCAAAGGAAACAGATAGTTACAAGCAGACTATTGCTGATAAAAATATGCGTATTTCTGAACTGTTGCACTTAAATAATAATTTAAACAAGCAATTAGACGAATATAAAATGCGAGAGGATAATGTAAACAAGGCTCTGATTACTGCTATTGAAAAAGCACAAGAGATGGAGATGCTTGTTAAAAAGAGTTATAATATAGAATTGGAGCGACTTAGAATTTGGAGAGATAAGTGGAACAGTTATGCAGAAAAATGTAAAGGTATAGTTGGTTTTAATAGTTTAAAGGGAGAAGTAATTGGTGTTTTATCCGTTTTGGAAAATGAATTGATAGAAAGAATTGATAAAGGAATTGCTTTAAATACTAAAGCAGGACTAAATGAAGCGGAAGAACAATATAGCAAAGAAGTTGCACGAATACAAAGCAAACAAAATAAGGCGAATGAAGATTTAATTGCAACTGATGAGGAGATAGAAAGAATTTTATCTAATCCGGATTTTAATAACTTGATAAAATCTTTAGGCATTGCTTAAAAGTTAATAAAAAAGACTATGACAAATTGTGTCATAGTCTTTTTTATAATAATATTTATTAGTTTAAAAATCTAATTAAATAATTTATTAGGAATACGTGTTGCAATAGCAATAATATCATCATTTATTTTATTAAATGCTTCAGATATTTCGTCAGTTAGTTTTAAAGCCTTGTTATTTACAAATAAATAATAACTTTTGCCTATACTTAAATCACCACAATTAATTGAACTACTGCCACCATATAAAATAGGGTATATAGTTGTATGCTTAAATTTTATATCTTTTAAGTTTCGTTTAACAATTTCTTATGCGTCCTCTGAAGATAATTGATAAATGTATTCAGATGGTGGGCAAGAGGTAGGATAATAGTAAGTCACTTCACTTTGAGAGAATACTTTGTCTATATCTTTTGTTATATCTACACTTACATTAAAATAAATAACGCAAAATAAGCCAATTATCAAAAGTAAAACTAATACTACACTTATTGAAATTATAGCAATTTTCTTTTTCATAATATCCCCCTAATATTAATTTAATTAAAGCATTTTTTAAGGTGCAAGTCAATATCCCCAAAATTTGAAGATATTTGAAATTTTGGGGATATTGACATTTGCTATTGATATGCGACATAAACGGAAATATTTTATTTTGGTATTCAGTTATAATTTAGTTAAATCGCGTGTAGGAGGAAAATGTTAAATGAATATAAAAACTAGCAAAGGTAATGGCAGTTTAATTATCTCATTAAATGGAGAACTTGATGAGAGTGTAGCAGATTATACAAGACGCAACATTGATAAATGCATATTAAATGAAAAGTTTGACAAGGTTATATTTGATTTGACTGGCTTAACTTTTATGGATAGTACGGGTATTGGTGTTTTGCTTGGACGTTACAAATTGATAAAAAAGACAGGCGCAATAGCATTGATAACAGGTTCAAATAAGCAGATAGACAGAGTGCTTACAATGAGTGGAATATACACTATTATGGAAAAAATATCTTAATTGGAGGTTTATTGTGGAAAATTATTTTGAATTAAAATTAAAAAGTATAAGTGAAAATGAAAAGTTTGCAAGAAATACAGTTGCTGGTTTTTTAGTGCCATTAGACCCAACGTTGTCAGAATTAGACGATATAAAAACTGCTGTTTCAGAAGCAGTTACTAATTGCATAGTGCATGGATATGAAAAAGTTGAAAATGGCGAGATTTTGATAAAAGTTGAAACAAGTGGAAATAAAGCCAAAATTACAATAATTGACCATGGTGTTGGTATAAGCGATATAGAAAAAGCAATGATGCCATTTTTTACAACCAAACCAGATAGTGACCGTAGCGGAATGGGCTTTACATTGATGCAGTCTTTTATGGATGATTTTGAGGTATATAGCGAAAAAAATAAGGGAACAACAATTGTGATGACTAAATTAATTGGTAATGAGGGAGTTCATGATTGATGCTGAAAAGACAAAAGAATTAATATTGCTATCTCAAAGCGGAGATATAGATGCAAAAGAAATTTTGCTAAAAGAAAATATCCCGTTGATAAAAAGCATTGTTAAACGTTATAAGGGCAAAAATATCGAATATGATGACCTTATGCAATTAGGTTCATTAGGTTTAATTAAGGCAATAAATAATTTTAATCCGGATTTTGGGGTTAGATTATCTACTTACGCAGTGCCTATGATAACTGGTGAAATTAAAAGGTTTATTCGTGATGATGGTGCAATTAAAGTATCGCGTGCGTTAAAAACAATGTCTTATAAAATTGGTCAGTTTGTTGAAGAGTATCAACAAGTAAATGCTAAAGAGCCTGAAATAAGTGTCATTGCAAAAAAATTTGATATTGACGAGCAAGAAGTTGTTTATATTTTGGATAGTTCTAAAATGCCTGTCAGTATTTATGAAAAAAGTGATGACGATAGTGGCAAAAGCCTTATTGACAGATTATCAGATAGCAGCAATGAGCAGGATATGTTGGATAAATTAACCCTTAAAGACTGTATACAAAAATTACCGCAACGAGAAAAAATGTTGATTATATTAAGATATTACAAGGATAAAACCCAAAGTGAAATTGCAAAAATTTTAGGTGTATCACAAGTTCAGGTATCAAGACTTGAATCTAAAATTATAAACAAGTTAAAAAATGAACTTACGGGCTAAATAAATATTAAATTACAAATAATGTATATATTAAATGTCATTGGTTACAATTAATATATACATATTTTTTTTGCGATATGGAGGAAATATGAAGGATTTAAAAAATTCCAATATTGGCGAAACAGAAATTCTTTATAAAGGTAATGAAATAATAGAGGAGAGGAAATTAGATGATTGATAAGACAGCATATTCGGAATACGTAAACAAAACAGTTCCTAAAACACAAGAATTAAAAACATTGCTTACTGCATTTATTACTGGCGGAATTATTTGTATGATAGGCGAAGGTATATTGGATTTGTATACTGCAACTTTGCCTATGCTTGCACAGGAAGAAATTGCAACACTAACAACTATAACATTAATTTTTATAGGTGGTTTTTTGACAGCATTGGGACTATACGATAAACTGGGTACTATTATACCTATTACTGGTTTTGCAAACTCTATAGTTTCGCCCGCAATAGAGTTTAATAGAGAAGGTGTTTTTCAAGGAGTTATGTCAAAAATGTTTGATATTGCAGGACCAGTTATAGTATCTGGTGTAACACTATCTGCAATAGTAGGGATAATTTTTTATTTAATAGAGGTATTTGCATGAGTAAAAAAAGAGGTAGTCAAACTTATGTAATTGATAGCGATATTTGCATAAAAAACACTTACACTATTGTTGGTCCAGAGGAAGCACAAGGTAGTTTTAAAGATTATTATGACTATTTGCTAGAAGATGATTTGTGGGAGTGTAAATCTTACGAAAAAGCGGAAATCAAGTTGCATAAGGAAGTGATTGACGGAGTTTTAAAAAAGGAATATTTAACTCATAACAATATAGATTGTATTTTTGGTGGAGATTTATTAAATCAAATTATATCCTCAAGTTTTAGTGCAAGAGAGTTTGAAGTTCCATTTTTGGGTTTATATGGTGCTTGTTCCACTTTTGGTGAAAGTCTGGCAGTTGCAAGTATGATTATGGACGGAGATAATATGCAAAGAACAGTATGTGCTACAAGTTCCCACTTTGGCACAGCAGAAAGGCAATATAGATTTCCGTTAGAGTTAGGAACTCAGCCAACGCCAACAAGCCAATGGACAATTACTGGTGCAGGTGCAGTTTTGCTAGAAAAAAATAGTGGTAATTTTCCTAAAATTAAAAGTGTAACTATTGGAAAAGTTGTAGATTATGGCATAATTGATGCTGCAAATATGGGTGCTGCAATGGCTCCTGCCGCTTATGACACCATATCCACTCATTTAAAAGATATGAATAGGACTCCAGACTATTATGACTTGATAATTACAGGGGATTTGGGTAAATATGGTCTTGACTTATTAAAACATTTTGCCGAAGTAGATGGTTTAGTAACTGACAATATCTTTGATGACTGCGGTGCAAGAGTTTATACATCAAAGCAAAATTGCGGTCAAGGTGGTAGTGGGGCAGGTTGTTCTGCAATAGTATATTCTGCTTATTTGCATAAGGAATTACTTGCAGGCAAATTACACAAAATTTTACTTGTGCCTACTGGGGCATTGCTTTCTCGTTTATCAACTATGCAAGGGGAGTCAATACCTTCAATAGCGCATGCAATAGATATAGAAATATGAGGTGTTTATGGATATTTTTTTAAGATATTTACAAGTTTTTGCTGTAGGTGGTCTAGTTTGTTTTATTGGACAAATATTGATTAATAAAACAAAAATGACAAGTGCTAGAATATTAGTATTATTTTTAACTTTAGGTGTTGTGCTTGAGGCTGTAGGAGTTTTCAGATATATAAAAGAGTTTGGAAGTTCTGGTATTACAGTTCCGATTATTGGCTTTGGAGCAAACCTTGCAAAAGGTGCAATTGATGGCTCAAAATATGGAATTATACCAGCAATTATAGGCGGTATGCAAAAGGTTGCAGGAGGTTTAACTGCTGCTATAGTGTTTGGCTTTATATTTTCCGTTGTGTCGAAATCCAAAACCAAACGAATGTAGAGCAATAATAATTTTAAATAACAAAAAAATTGCAATTTGATAAATTTTGTGAAAAATAGTCTGTATACAGGTTGTTTTTCATATTTATTGTGGAAATTAATTTAATCTTTATCCATTTATATGTGGAAAAATACTATTTATCTACTTTATGTAGAATAATATAAATTTTTATAAAAATAGCACTTTTTGTGATATTTTAGCATATATTAAAACAATGGGTAAATTAGGAAAAGCAGTCAAAAAAAAGCGATATTTTTTATTAAAATTTTTTATTGTAATTGTAATTATTGTTTTACTTTTTGTTGGTTTGCTTGCTTATGTAAGAGGTAATATAATGCCTGCAATACTTACAATGAGCGAAGCAAGTGTAAAAGTAATGGCAGTAAATGCAATCAATAATGCTGCGCACATGGTTGTCGATAGCGAATTATCTTACGATGATTTTGTAATAATTCAAAAAGATTCAAATGAAAAGATACAATTTGTGCAAGCAAACACAATTAAAATTAACAGACTAACACGAGATTTGGCTAATTTGTGCCAGTCTAATATTGAAAAGATAGGACATCAGTCTGTTCAAATTCCTTTAGGTGCTTTTACTGGCTCAGTTGTTTTATCCGATTTAGGTCCACCTGTGAATATTGCTTTATTACCTATTGGTAGTGTACAATGTGATTTTACATCATTTTTTGAGCAAGTGGGCATAAATCAAACAAGACATAGCATATATGTAAACATAAAAACAACCATTTCTTTAGTATTGCCTATATCTAGTGTTCCAGTAAATATTTCTACTGCTATTTTAGTGTGTGAAAATGTAATTGTTGGCGAAGTACCACAATTTTATTTTAATGGAAATGGGTCTTATGGAAAATTAAAGTTATCACCTAGTTAAAATATTTTTAGTTTTATATTTTATATTATTTAATTTAACAAAATTTGCTTTTTACTTGACTTTTATATAGTAAAATGATAAAATTATTCCAATAACGATGACTGAGACAAGTAATGTTTATTAAATGGTAACAGAGAAGAGGCAGTTTTGGTGAGAGCCGATACCATAATATACATGAATTCACTCACGAGTTGCTTTTGTGAAATTAAGTAGTAAAAGCCGTAGGAATGCGTTAAATTAAATGAGGTATAATCAATTTTATTTGTTTGTTAAAGAATTAATTTTTTAATAATTTGATGATAGATAAGGTGGTTATACGAAATTAGGTGGTACCGTGAATTATTCACCCTAATACGAAAGTGTTAGGGTGTTTTTGTTTATAATTTTCGGGATAAATTTAGTAAATTTATACATAGATAGACAATTTAAATTATTTAAGGAGTATGTATGGAAAATAGAATTAAAGAGATTTTAAATAAAGCACTAACATTGATAGATGATAGTGAAAATGTAGAAAATCTTGAAAAAATTAATCAAATAAGAGTACAATTTTTGGGTAAAAATGGTGAACTTACTAGTTTGCTTAGAGGTATGAAAGATATTGCACCTGAACTAAAACCTATTATAGGTAAGTTTGTAAATGAGGCACGTGACCAAATAACAAATCGAATTGAGTCACGAATTGCAGAACTTACAGCAAAAAGCATTGCTCAAAAATTAAATAGCGAAAGTGTTGATATTACTTTAAGTAGCAAACGCAACAATAAAGGTGGTTTGCATCCTTGTTCTATTGTTATTAATGAAATTTTAAGTATTTTTACTCAAATGGGTTTTCAGGTTAAGCAAGGTCCAGAAGTTGAGACAGACTTCTTTAATTTCCAAACACTTAATATTCCTAAAGACCATCCGGCTCGTGAGATGCAGGATACATTTTATATAAATGATGAGTTATTGCTTAGAACTCATACTTCTCCTATGCAAGCAAGAGTAATGATAAGCGAAAAACCTCCTATTAGAATAGTTAATCCGGGTAAAGTTTACAGACCTGATGATGATGCTACTCATAGCCCTATGTTCCAACAAATTGAGGGCTTAGTGGTTGATAAAGGTATTACAATGTGTGATTTAAAAGGTATTTTGGATACTTTTGCAAAAGCATTGTTTAACGAAAATACAAAAACAAGATTAAGACCTTCATTCTTCCCATTTACAGAGCCTAGTGTAGAAGTTGATGTTACTTGTGCAATTTGTGGTGGTAAAGGCTGTAGAATATGCAAAGGCACTGGTTGGATAGAAATTTTGGGTGCTGGTATTGTAAATCCTAAAGTTTTGGAAAACTGTGGTATAGATAGCGAAGTTTATAGTGGATTTGCTTTTGGTTTGGGTATTGAACGTATTGCAATGATTAAATATGGTATACCTGATATGAGAATATTGTTTGATAACGATATTAGATTTTTGAAACAATTTAATTAAGGAGGGCTTATAAATGTTAATTTCATTAGATTGGTTAAAAGATTATGTAGATATAAATTGCTCTGTAGATGAATTGTGTGCAAAACTTGTAAGTGTAGGTTTTGAAGTTGAGGAAGTTATCAAACAAGCGGATAATTGCAAAAAGTGTGTAGTAGGTAAAATTGAAAAATTAGAGCCTCATCCAGATGCAGACAAATTGCAAATATGTCAAATAAATATTGGCAGTGAAATTATTCAAATTGTAACTGGTGCAAACAATGTTAAAGTAGGTGATTTAGTGCCTGTTGCTTTAGATGGCAGTGACCTTCCTTGTGGTATGCATATCAAAAAAGGCAAATTACGTGGAGTTGCAAGCAATGGTATGTTGTGCTCAGGTGAAGAACTTAAACTTACTGAGGACGATTACAAAGGTGCTGGTGTTTACGGAATAATGATTTTAAATGAAGATTATCCATTGGGCACAGATATTAATCAAGTAATTGGCAGTGATGATATCATTCTTGATATTGGTGTAACAGCAAACCGTCCTGACTGCAATAGTGTATTTGGTATTGCAAGAGAGGTTGCAACTGTTTTAAATCTTCCATTAAAAATGCCTAGTTTAAAATACGAAGTATCTAAATATGAAAATACTGCGTCAGTTAAAGTAGAAAATAGTGAACTTTGCCCTAGATATATGCTATCTATGGTAAAAAATGTTGTAATTAAACCATCTCCTAAGTATATTCAAAAAAGACTAAAGGCAGTTGGTCTTCGTCCTATAAATAATATAGTAGACATTACAAACTATGTGCTTATGGAAATTGGACAACCTATGCACTCTTTTGATTTAAACAATGTTGCAAACGGACAGATAATTGTAAGAAACGCAAAAGATGGTGAGCAAATAAAGTTGCTTAATGGTGAAACATACAAACTTGAAAAAGATATGCTTGTTATTGCTGATAGCGAAAAACCAAGTGTAATTGCTGGTGTAATGGGTGGTATGTTTAGTGGTATTAATGAAAACACTAAAGAAATTATCTTTGAGTCTGCTAAGTTTTTGCGTGAGAGCATAAGACGCACAAGTAGAAAACTAAATGTAAGGTCAGATTCTTCTACTAGATATGAAAGAGGAATAGATTTGGCATCCCAAGAAATTGGTATGCACAGGGCTTTGCAGTTGATTTATGAAACAAACAGCGGTGATATATGCAAAGGTATAAAAGATGTGTGCAAGGAAAGTTTACAGCCTAAACAAATAACTTGTCCTGCAGCAAAAATTAATCAAATTTTGGGTATTGAAGTACCAACAAGTGAAATGGTAAGAATACTAAATTCTTTGCAAATAAAAACTAAACTTAATAAAGATAATTTGGAGTGCGTAGTTCCTTTATATCGTGACGATATAGAAAGTGCTAATGATTTAGCAGAGGAAATTATTAGATTATATGGTTATGACCATATTAATTGTACTTTAATGGATAGTGGCAGACAAACTATTGGTGGCAAAACAATAAGCCAACAAAATGTTGATAATGTTAAAAATCTGCTTATTGGCGAAGGTATGAATGAAACATATTCATATTCTTTTACAACTCCTAAAATGTTTGATTTGCTTGAGGTTGCAGAGGATAGCGATTTAAGAAAAACAGTAAAATTATTAAATCCTTTAGGCGAAGATATGTCTATTATGCGTACTACATTAATGCATAGTATGATAGAAATTATGGCAAAAAATATTACAAGAGGCAATAAATGCGCAAGATTTTTTGAATTTGCAAATACTTATATGCCAAAACAATTGCCAATAACAGAGCAGCCAATAGAAACACAAAAACTTGTGCTTGGTGTTTATGGTGAGACTGAAGATTTTTATACTTTAAAAGGTATTGTTGAAAATATGATTGCATATTTTGGTGTGACTGCTAGTTACGTACGACCAAATTGTAGTTTTTTGCATCCTGGTATAAGTGCTGATATTATGGTAGATGGCAAATGTGTGGGTGTTTTTGGTGAAGTTAGACCTGACATTACTGCTAAATATGATATTAAAAACAAAATTTATATTGCAGAAATTAATATTGATTTATTAAATAGTCTTTATGATAATAGTTATGTATTTAAACCAATTCCTAAATATCCTACTGTAGAAAGAGATTTGGCAGTTGTAGTAGAAGAGAGTGTAACTGCTGAGCAACTTATAAGTGTTGCAACAAAATATGCTGGAAAAATGCTTTCTAATGTAAACATTTTTGATATTTACAGAGGCAAAGGTATTGAAAAAGGCTATAAATCTGTTGCTATTAAGTTTGAGTTTACTAGTTATGAAAAAACTATGACAGATGATGAAATAAATAGTAAAATGAATAAAATTATCAAAATGTTGGATAGTGAACTTAATGCAAAATTGAGGTAATATGGTAGAAATTTTATCCCCAGCAGGTAGTATAGATGCTTTAAAAAGTGCGGTGGCGAACCGCGCTGATGCTGTCTATTTGGGATTAGAACAATTTAACGCAAGGCTAAAGGCTGACAATTTTTCCACTCAAAACTTAAAGGAATGGGTGGAATTTTGTCATTTATACGGAGTAAAAGTTTATGTAACTATAAACACTTTAATCAAACAAAAGGAAGTGCCACTTATTGATAATTTGCTTATTTGTTGTGAAAATTCTGGTGTAGACGCAATTATCATTACAGATTTGGCGGTTGTAGCAAAAGCACATAAACTTTGTCCTTCAGTTGCTTTGCATGCAAGTACTCAAATGGGAGTACATAATTATCTTGGTGCTAAATTTTTGCAAGAATTAGGTTTTTCAAGGGTAGTACTTTCAAGAGAATGTAGGCTTGAGGATATAAAAGAAATAAAACAACATACTAATCTTGAAATTGAATATTTTGTACATGGTGCTTTGTGCGTGTCTTTTTCGGGAGGGTGCTTGCTATCTAGTATTGCAAGCGGAAATAGCGGAAATAGAGGTTTATGTTTGCAACCATGCAGAAAAGAGTATACTGAAAGTTTAACAGGAAAAACAGGTTATTTACTATCGCCTAAAGACCAGTGCTTAATTGAAGAAATAAAACAATTGATTGAGGCGGGAGTTGATTCTTTAAAAATAGAGGGTAGATTAAAGTCTGCAGAATATGTTGGAGTTGTAACAGCAAAATATCGTAAGGTGGTAGATAGTTTTACTATAACAACAGAGGATATTAGCGAGTTAAAACGTGTTTTTAATCGTGGCGGTTTTAGTAAAGGGTATTCTTTTACTGATAAAGGAAAAATATTGTACACTAAATCTCAAAACAATATTGGAGAGAGAATTGGTGAGATAATTAACTCTACAAAATCAAAAGATTATTTTAAACTAGAAATTAAAAGTGATTTTGAATTAAAAAATGGTGATGGTGTAAAAATATTTAGGCAGGATATGGAAGTTGGTGGATTTGAAATATCCATTATAGAAAAAAATAATAACTGCTATAAAGTATATTCTAAATATCCTTTTAGTAGGGGAGATATAGTAAGTATAACAACTGATACTGCTTTGCAAAAAAAATATAAAGTTGATGTTATGCCCAAAATTAAAGTTGATTTAAATTGTACTATATCTAATAGTCAAGTTAAAATTGATGCTAAAGCAAATAATCATATTTTTAATTACTTAGAAGTTTGTAATTTTGAATTCGCTAAAAATTCTATTACAAGTATTGATGAGATTAAAAATCAATTTAACAAAACGGGTGGTACTCCATTTGAATTTAGTAATATACAAGTTGAAATGGAAGAAAAACTTTTTATACCAAAAAGTATTGTCAATAATATTAGAAGAAATTTAATAGAGTTTTTAAAAGGTGAAATTATAAAAATTAATATGCCGGTTAAAAAAGAAGAAAGTGTATTTGCAGGGCAAAATTATCTTTTAAATTTTAATAAAAAATACAAAATTAAATCCTACGATAATAGTGATATTATAATAGCAGATAAAATTGATTTTGATGGTCTAAATTGCAAAAGTACTACAAAAATAGTGCTAAACTATAATAATTTTGATAAAATTATTCTAAATTATGTTAAAAATCATAATAATTTATATGTAAGACTGCCTAAAATTGCAATGAAGGCAGATTTGGAAGTTATCCTAAAGTTTATGGAAAAACTACCTAAGTCGGTAGGAATTTATGCGGAAAATTATTATCAATATTATCTTGCAGTAACAACAGAAAGACCATTAATTGGCGGACTTGGACTAAATATTTATAACAGAGAAAGTGTAGAACTTTTAGGTTTAAATTCATTTGTTGTAAGCAGTGAATTAACAAAATCTGAAATAAATGATATTGGACTTTCGTGCTCTGTTTTTACATTTGGATATTTGCCAGTTATGTATTTTTGTCATTGTCCAATTAAACATTTTACAGGTTGTAATTGCAACAATTGTAAGTATAGTGATTATAGTTTAAGTGATAAATATGGCGAGTATAAGGTTAGAAGAATAAAGGTAGTAAATTGTTATTTTGAGATGCTAAACAATAGTTGTCATGCAATAGCAAAAAATCAATTAGATAAAGATATGTTTGCGTGTATAGATATTTCCGCTTTGGAAAATTCCGTACAGTATGCAAATAATTATTTGAATAATCCTTGCTTTATTTTTGATAATAGTATAAAATTAACTAAAGGACAATTTTTAAGAGGGATTAAATAAATTTGCATTATTTAATTTGCAAAAAAATATTAAGGAAGTAAAATGATTTCTGAAAAAACTATATATTCTCTTGAATTTAATAAGGTAAGAGAAATTTTAAAAAGTTTTGCAGTGTCTAAAAGTGGCAAAGACAAAATTTTAACAATGATGCCTGAAGAGGGATTAAAAAATGTTAATATTCTGCTTGATGAAGTATATCAAGCAGATAAGATTTTGTTTGAGTATGCTGAAAGTCCTGATTTTTCCTTTGATGATATAAAAGAAATTATTGATAAAGCGGATAAAAATGTTACATTATCTATGTCGGACTTGCTTAAAGTTGCAAGGGTAATGAAAATATCAAGATTAGCCGCTGATACAATAAGCAAAATTAATAGTACAGAAATTGAATTGATAAAAGATTATGCCAATATGCTTTTTGCTGATAGTTTGCTTGAAAATGATATTTACAAATCAATTATTGGCGACAATGAGATGGCAGATAATGCCTCAAGTGAGTTAAAACATATTAGAGATGCTATAACAAAAATAAACTTATCTATTAAAAATAAGTTGAATATGTTTATATCAAGTCCAACTTATAATAAATATTTGCAAGATGGAATTGTAACGATTCGTAACAATAGATTTGTTATACCTGTAAAAAATGAATATAAAAACAATATTCCAGGTTTGATACATGACCAGTCATCAAGTGGTAAAGCGGTTTTTGTAGAGCCATTTCAAATAGTGCAACTAAATAATGAAATTGCAACTCTTCGTATTAATGAAAGTTTGGAAATTGAAAGAATTTTGAAGACATTTACAATAAGAGTTGGTGGCGAAGCGGATAATTTAAGGCAAAATTTTGATGTTTTGACTAATTTAGATATTATTTTTGCAAAAGCACTTTATGCACATAGTTTAAAAGCCGAACGTCCTGTGATAAATAGTGATGGAATTATAAAAATTATTAATGGAAAACACCCACTTATTGAAAAAGAAAAGGTTGTACCTATTTCACTTGCTATTGATGGCGGTAAAAAAGTGTTAATGATTACTGGTCCTAATACTGGTGGTAAAACTGTTACTCTTAAATTGATAGGCTTATTTTCAATTATGACAATGTGTGGTATTTTTCCACCTTGCGAATATGGTAGTAAAATTGCAATTTATAGCCAAATTTACTCAGATATTGGTGATGAGCAAAGCATAGAGCAGAGTTTATCAACATTTAGTTCGCACTTAGTAAATATAATTGATATTACTAATAGTGCAAATGGTGATACACTTGTGCTTATTGATGAACTGGGTGCTGGTACTGACCCTATTGAAGGTGCTAGCCTTGCACTTGCTGTTACAGAAAAATTGGTGGAATGTGGTGCAACTTCTGTAATTACAACACATTATCAACAAATGAAAGAATATGCACTTACTCATGATATAGTAGAGTGTGCATCTATGGATTTTGACCCGGTAACTTTTGCACCAACGTATAAACTTTTGCTAGGGTCTACTGGCACATCAAATGCAATTCAAATTGCAGAAAGACTAGGACTTAACAAAAGTATTGTAAAGAGAGCAAAATCATTGCTTAGCGAAGATAAAGTTCAGTTTGACGCAATTATTTTGTCTGCTGAAAAGGTAAGACGTGAGGCAGAGGCTGAAAAGGTAGAAATTGAAAAACTTAAAGCTGAAATTGTAAAAGAATATAATATTGCCCGTCAAGGTAGAGAAATTGTTGAAAATGAAAGACAAAAACTCAATGATACTATGAGGCGAGAGGCAAAAAAGATACTGCAAGATTATTTGGACGATGCAGAAGAGGCTATTGCCAAAATAAAGCAAATTGCCCAAAATCCTACAGAACAAGGGTTGTTTGAGGCAAGGAAACTTAATAGTAAATTAAACAAATTGTCTTATGACGAAGAAAGTAATGAGAGCATACAGGAATATGATAATTCACCTATAAAAATTGGCGATAGTGTTTATATAACATCACTTGATAAAACTGCAATAATTGTGGCTGATGACAAACGAAAAGCAGAGTATACTGTAAAAATTGGTCTTATGACTACAAATGTAAAATATGGCAAAGTTAAAAAAATATTGCCTAAAAAACAAAAAACAGAAGAAAGACAAAAGGCAGTGGTTGTTAATAAACCAGTAAACAATGTCACATTGCCATTAGAGTGTAATGTTATTGGTAAGCGAGTGGATGAGGCACTTGCTATTGTAGAAAAATATATAGATAGTGCAATATTAAAGGGTATGCACGAGGTTAGAATTGTGCATGGCAAAGGCAGTGGTGCTTTGAGAATGGCTATTCATGACTATTTTAAAACTCATACTGGTATTGAAAGTTACAGATTAGGCAAATATGGCGAAGGAGAATGGGGCGTTACTATCGCTGAATTAAAATAATGTATTATAGATTAGTTTTTACAAATAACTCAAAAACTAAATATTCTCTTAAAATACTATTATTGATATGTGGTATATTGTGTGATATTGCCGCTTTATTTGGACTAATATTGGCAAGCCTTGGTAGTTTGATTTATTTGTTGTTATTGTTTATAAGTTTGGCATTTAGCATTTTATTTAGAGTAATTGCACTAAGATTAGTCTACAATGTGGAATGTAGTTTGAATAGTGGCAATTTAGTAATATCAAAAATTTTTCCTCACAAAAGCAAAGTTGTTTTTTGTGAAAAATTAGGCAAGTTTGAAATATCTGTTGTAAATGAGGAAAAATTTGACCTCAAAAATAATAACTACATTGATTTGAGGACGCAAAATGAGGAACAATATTTGATTTGCGGGCAAAATATAGGTGTTTTATGTAATTTGGATAGGTATATTTATGCTTGTGCATTAAAAGGTGAAGAAATATGATTTATTTAGATAATTCTGCTACAACAGCAATGTATCCTGAAATTTTAGATATAATAAAAAAATATGCTGTGGATAATTATTATAATCCGTCTGCATTATACACAAAAGCATTGGATATATCTAATGATATTAAGCAGGCAAAACAAAAGATTTTGGATATTTTAAAAGGCAGTGGCAATATATGTTTTACTGCAAGCGGAACAGAAGCAGATAATATGGCAATGTTTGGGGTTAAAAAGTTTAAAGACTGCAAAATATTACTATCTAGCATAGAGCATAGTGCTATTTATCAATGTGCAAAAAGGCTTGAATCTCAAGGAGTGCAAGTTGAATATGTTAAAGTGGATAATTATGGTATTGTAGATGAGGAAGATTTTAAAAGCAAATTATCCAACAATGTATCTTTAGTATCCATTATGCATGCATGTAATGAAACTGGCGGAGTTAATGATATAGAAAATCTTGTTAAATTGACAAAAAAGGTTGCACCAAAAGCAATATTTCATAGTGATGGTGTACAAGCGGTTGGCAAAATGCCTATTAATTTAAATAAATTGGGTGTTGATTTATATACTTTTTCTGCACATAAATTTCATGGTATGAAAGGTGTTGGTTGCCTTTATATTAAAAAGGGTGTTAATATTAATCCAATTATATTTGGTGGCGGACAAGAAAATGGACTAAGGTCTGCAACAGAAAATGTAGCGGGTATAATTTCCACTGCTTATGCTTTGGAAAAGATATATAAAAATTTGGATATTCAAAAAAACACAAATATCATTGCAAGTATAAAGGAAAATTTAGTAAAACTAATACCTAATTGCAAAATTAATACGGATACAGGTAGGAGTCTTAGCAATATTTTGTCATTTGCTATACCTAATACAAGAGGGGAAGTTTTGGTTCATTTATTGGAAGATAAAGGGATAATCATTGGTACTGGCTCTGCTTGTTCTGCACAAAAAGCGCATACTAGAGTACCAATTGCTTTAGGGTTATCTAAAGAATATTTTGACGGAATGATAAGGATAAGTATTAGCAATAGTACTACTGTTGAAGAGGTGCAAGTTTTTTTGAGTGAGTTTAAAAATTCTTTTGAGTATTTAAATGGAGTAATTGCAGGCAAAATATAACGAGTAAATAGTGTAGGAGAAATAAATGGAAAATGTTATTATAATAAGGTTTGGGGAAATATTTTTAAAAGGTAAAAACAAAAAACATTTTGAAAATTTGCTTGAAAAAAATATAAAAAACGCACTTAGTGTATATGAATGTGAAATAGAAAAATCACATAATAGATTTTATGTCGCTAAATATGATAAGGATATAGAAACTAATTTAATTGAAACACTAAAAAAAGTGTTTGGTATACATTCTGTTAGTCCTGCAATAAAAATTCCTACTGATATAACTAAAGTGGCGGAATTAATTGCAAATAGTTTGCCAAACGTTAATACTTTTAGAGTTACTGTAAAACGAGCAGATAAAACTATAAATATGACAAGCACAGAAATAGCAGGTCAAATTGGTGGGGATATTTTGCAGTTAAGGCAGGATTTAAAGGTAGATTTACATAATCCGGAACTTGTGATTAATGTTGATATAAGAGAGAACAAAACAAGTTATATTTATTATGAAAATGTTAAGTGCTATGAGGGTATGCCTGTTGGTTGCAGTGGTAAAGGAATGCTACTATTAAGCGGTGGAATTGATAGCCCAGTAGCAGGTTTTAGAATGGCAAAAAGAGGTATGCAGATTAATGGAATACATTTTCATAGTTATCCGTTTACTAGTTTGCAAGCAAAGCAAAAAGTTATAGATTTAGGACAAATTATTAGTAGTTATTGTGGACATTTTCCTTTGTTTGTTGTGCCATTTACAAAAATTCAACAAGCAATTCATAAGTACTGCAAAGAGGATTTTATGATTACCGTTATGCGTATGATAATGGTGGAAATATCTGAAAGAATTGCGATTTCCCAAAATTGTGGTGCTTTGATTACTGGTGAAAGTTTAGGGCAAGTTGCATCTCAAACATTAGAGAGTATTACTGTTACAAATAGTAGGGTAAAAAATTTGCCAATTTTACGACCTTTAATTGATATGGATAAAACTGAGATTATTAAAATATCTAAAGATATTAATGCTTTTGAAACAAGTATTTTGCCTTATGAGGACTGCTGTACAGTATTTTTACCAAAAAATCCGGTTATTAAGCCTAAACTTTCTGTTGCAGAGGCAGAATATAATAAAATAATTGATTTGCCACAATTGATAGATGAGGCAATTAACAATGTTGAAGTTGTTAAAATTAAAAATAAAAGATAAATTAAAATTAATTTAACATTATAAAAGATGGCTTTTTAGCCATCTTTTTAAATTATATGTAAACTTTTAATACTATAAAATGTAAAATTGTGCTAAAAAAATGGATATATATTTACATTTATTAATTAATATGTTATAATCTCTTAAGATATAGCAAAATAAATTGGAGGACTTTATGACTATAACAAGTAAGCAAAAGAAAATTGCTTTAATTGTATTAATAGTAATTGCAAGTTTGGGTGGTTTGGTTACTGGAATTTATTTTGGTGTAGCAACTATTCCAACACAAGGTTATGTTTTGGAAGAAGGTAGCGGTAGACCAATTGCTGATGTAAGTGTTACTGACGGAAGAAATGTGGTTAAAACTGATAAGGACGGAAAATTTAAACTTAAAGGTTGGCATAAAGCAAGGTTTGTAACAATAACAAACCCAACTGGCTATTGGACGGAAAATTATTATCAAGAAATTGATAGGAAAACTAAAGAATATACTTTTACTTTAAAGAAAAAAGATGTTGATGAAACTAATCATACATTTATGCAAATAACAGATACTGAGATTAATGAAAAAGGTGTAGGTGACTGGTTTAATCATTTAAAAAAACAAGTAGACGAAACTAATCCTGCATTTTTAATTCATACAGGCGATATTTGTTATGAGGCAGGTTTAAAACAACATATTATTGATATGAATAGTGAAAATATGGGTATACCTGTAAGGTATACTATTGGTAACCATGATTTTGTTAAATATGGCAGATATAGCGAACAATTGTTTGAAGATAATTATGGACCAGTAAATTATTCTTTTGATGTTGGTAATATCCACTATATCGTTTCTTCTTTGGCTTATGGTGATTATCCTGCAAAATATACTTTTGGTGATGTTGTGGCATGGATGCAAAATGACATTGCCAATGTTGACGAAAACAAAAGAATTATAATCTTTAACCATGATGTTTGCCGTGACGAAACTGGTATGGTATTAAAATCTGGCACAAGAAAAATAGAACTTAAAAAAGAAGGTGTTATAGGTTGGTTAAATGGACATCTTCATTATAATTTTATCAATGATTATGATGGTATTTTAAATATTTCAACTTCGCCATTAGTAGGTGGTATAGATGGCTCTATTGGTGGTGTTCGTCTAGTGGATATATCGGGTAATGCAATTAAAGATACTTATATGCGTTATACTGATTATACTCCAGATGATAGTGAGCAAGGCTATGGATGGCAACATAAATTAAGTGGACGTAATTTGTATACAGACCCTGTTTTGGTTGGTAATAAACTTTATGTTGGCACAATGGATAATGATTATCCAAGAAGACCTGTTTTTGCTTGCTTTGATATAAGTAAAAACCAAAACGATGATGACTTTGTAGTGTGGGAAATGAAAGTTGCAACATCTATAAAAAATAATTTTTATATTCATAATGGAATGGCAATAGTACAAGATTCTTCGGGTATTGTTTATGGGTTGGATGCAGAAAATGGTGCAAAAAAATGGGAAAAGGATATGAACCTAATCACTTATCGTTATTCCATGAGTGGAATAGTTGGTGAGGGGGATAAAGTATATTGTGGTAACTCAAGATTTGTATATTGCTTTGATATTAAAAATGGAAATGTAATATGGAATACAAATATTGGTTCAGGTGAGCCTTCTCCATATAAATTCCAAATTGTTGGCGAACAATTGATAGTTGGTGATAACTGGAGGCATCATTATGCACTAGATAAAAACACTGGTAAAAAGGTATGGGAAAGTTCGGAGAGAATAAATTCTAATCCAAGTGTTATAAGTTATAAAGGTTTTATATACGCACTAAATAGCAATACAATTTTAAAATATGAAACAACTAAAGGAAAAATTGTTGATAAGTACGAGATAAAATCTAATATAGGTGGCGAAGAGCATGATTATAACTTTAATGTTGGTTCTACTGCTTATTTAGATGGAAATATTGCATATATTGCAACAAATAATAAAGGTGTTATTGCTTTAAATATGGATACTATGAAAGTTGAATGGGAGTGTACTACTGGCGATAATATGATTTACGCATCACCATATAGTGGCAAAGGCTCACAAGGTGTAGAGGCAAGCATAGTTGTAAAAGGCGATATATTGTACTTTGGCGGTATGGATGGTAAATTGTATGCTGTAGACAAAAAAACAGGTACAAAATTAGACGAGTTTATCATAAATGCACCAATTTTAAGCAAAGCAGTTTTGGGTTCAATTAATAATCAAGAATTTATAATTGTTAGCGATTTTGAAGGACGAGTTACTAAAATCAACTTAACCACAGATGGTAAGTTTATTAAAGTAAATAATTGATAAAAAAATAAGCAGTTACAACTGCTTGTTTTTTATCATTTTAATTAAAAATTTGCTTAATATTTATTAAATATATCTCATTATAATATACAATTAAGTATGTGAGTTTTTTACTTTTTATTGACATAAAGTTAAAGTTATATTATAATTAGGTATAATATATGTCTGTAGTCTAACTGGATAAGATAAGGGCCTCCGACGCCCTAGTTGAGAGTTCGAGTCTCTCCAGGCATACCATATTGACATTGGTTTTTGTGTGTGGTATAATTTTAATATAATAATTAGTTAGGGGGAATTTATTTTGAAAATTAAAAAAGTTGTTGTTGCAGGAGGCGGTGTACTAGGTAGTCAAATTGCTTTTCAGGCTGCATATTGCGGATTTGATGTTACTATTTGGCTTAGGAGCGAGGCAAGTATTGGTAGAACTAGACCAAAACTTGATAATCTTAAAAAAATGTATACTGACACTATTAATTTAATGGCTACTAAAGAGGGGCAAACTCCTCAAAATTGGGCAATGGGTATTGCTGATTTTGATACATTTGATAAAGAAGAGTGTTTGGCAAAAGTTGAAAAGGCTTATGATAGTATCAAACTGGAATTGGATATGAAAAAAGCCGTTGAAGACTGTGACTTGGTTATTGAATCAATGGCAGAGGATAGTGAACAAAAAATTCAATTTTATAAAAAATTAGCACCGCTAATGACAGAAAAAACTATTTTGGTGACTAATTCTTCAACATTGCTTCCATCTAAGTTTGCAAAATATACAGGAAGACCTGAAAAATATTTGTCATTGCACTTTGCAAATTTTATTTGGAAAAATAATACCGCAGAAATTATGGCACAACCAAAAACAGATGGTAAGTATTTTGATATTATAATGCAATTTGCAAAAGATATAAGAATGGTTGCTTTGCCAGTTAAAAAGGAGAAATCTGGATACCTTTTAAATTCTATGTTAGTACCTTTATTATGTTCTGGTATGGATTTGTTTGTAAATGGTATTTCAGACCCAGAAAGTATTGATAAGGCTTGGAAATTAGGCACAGGTGCACCAAAAGGTCCTTTTGAAATTTTGGATATAGTTGGGCTTACAACTGCTTACAATATTGTAAAAATGTATGTAAATATTCCATCATTCCTTGCGCCATATAACTTTAAAGGTATGGCAAAAATGCTAAAGGAATATATTGATGCAGGAAAACTTGGTTTATCTTCTGGCGAAGGTTTTTATAAATACAATAAATAAGTATTAAGATAAAAATTAATAAAATAATTTAATAAATAATAAAAAAGTACAAACTTTATTGTTTGTACTTTTTTTATCCAAATACTTCTATAGACGCTATAAGGCGGAGAGTATCAAAGTTTATTTTTTCTTTGCCGTATACATCTATAAATCTTTTTGCGTACTTTTCAGTTTTTAGGTTGTAGTATAGTGTCCATATGCCCCAAAATATGTCTACATGCTTGTCGCCAATTCCACCACTATCTAAATCAATAAAACCGCTAAACTTCCAATTGTCAAGTATAATATTAGGCAAACAATAGTCGCCATGCAAAAGTGTGTCATTGCTTAATAAATGTTTGTTTTGCTCAATTACTTTTAATGCTTCTTCTTCGTTTTTATAGCCAAAGGAATCTAGAAATTGACTTTTGTCATAATTTTCACTTTTATAATTTGAAAAAGCAGTTTTTAAATAATTTTCAGTATGATTTTTAATTGGGCAATCTTTTGGATTTATTGAATGTAAAAATACTAATTGCTCAGCAATAGTATCACATAATTTTTTTGGATTTTGCAAATATTTATAATATATACAGTCATTACCACTTATTTTTTCGGTTAGCATATAATCATAATCTTGAGTTACGTAAGATAACACATTGCATGTCAAATTAAGACTATTAAAATACTTTGTCATTAAAACTTCTTTTTGCAAACTA